>NZ_JARVRN010000002.1:0-448812 GCF_030209655.1 Curtobacterium sp. MEB011
GAGTCGCGACCAGCCACCGGCCGGGAGGCGCGTGGCAGCGCCGCCACGGGCCTCCAGTCCGCCGTTCGCGACCAGCCACCGGCCCTCCGCGAGCGGTCACGACACCCCGCTCGCCTCTGCCGAGCGGTCACCAACCGTCGCCCGACGGCCTCGCAGCCGACGGTTCGCGACCACTCGACGCAACGCACGCGACGAGTCGCGACCAGCCACCGGCCGGGAGGCGCGTGGCAGCGCCGCCACGGGCCTCCCGTCCGCCTTCGGCGAGCGGTCACGACACCCCGCTCGCCTCCGCCGAGCGGTCACCAACCGTCGCCCGACGGCCTCGCAGCCGACGGATCGCGACCGCGCACGGCACGCACACGGGCGTGGTGGCCACCGAACGCAGCATCGGCGAAGAAAAAGATTCGGCATGCCGAATCCTCTGGCAGGATCGGTGCATGACCGACACTGCCAGCACCCGGCTCGACGAGCGCCCACCCGGCGCCCCGCGTCGTCGTGCAGCCGGCCTCACCCTGCTCGGACCGGCCTTCGTCGCAGCCATCGCCTACGTCGACCCGGGCAACGTCGCCGCCAACCTGACCGCCGGGGCCGAGTACGGCTACCTGCTGCTCTGGGTGCTCGTGGCAGCGAACGCCAGCGCCGTGGTGGTGCAGTACCTGTCCGCCAAGCTCGGGGTGGTGACGGGCAAGTCGCTGCCCGAACACCTGGGCCTGCGGATGCGGCGCGCGCCGCGCCTGCTGTTCTGGGGCCAGGCCGAGATCGTGGCGGCAGCGACCGACATCGCCGAGGTGATCGGCGGCGCGCTGGCGCTCTACCTGCTCTTCGACCTGCCACTCGTGGTCGGCGGCATCATCACCGGGCTCGTCTCGATGCTGCTGCTGACCCTGCACAGCCGCCGGGGCACGCGCCTGTTCGAGACCGTGGTGACGGCGATGCTCGCGATCCTGACGGTGGGCTTCTGCGCCGGGCTGCTGTTCGCCCGGGTCACACCGGCCGACCTGGTCGCCGGGCTCGTGCCGCGGTTCGAGGGCGCCGGGTCGGTGCTGCTCGCGGCCTCGATGCTCGGCGCGACCGTGATGCCGCACGCCGTGTACCTGCACTCGGCGCTCGCCCGGGACCGTCACGGGGACGTCCCCGCCGGGCCGGAGCGTCGCCGGGTGCTCGTCGCGACCCGGTGGGACGTCGGGCTCGCCCTGATCGTCGCGGGTGGGGTGAACATCGCGATGCTCGTCCTCGCCGCGGCCACCCTGCCGGGCGTCGCGGGCACCGACTCGATCCCCGGGGCGCAGCGGGCCATCGCCGAGAACGTGGGCCCGGTCGTCGGGGTCCTCTTCGCCGTCGGACTGCTGGCGTCCGGACTGGCCTCGACCTCGGTGGGCTGCATGGCCGGAGCGGAGATCATGCAGGGGCTGCTGCACGTGCGGATCCCGCTGGTGGCCCGGCGGGCGATCACCCTGGTGCCCGCGATCGTGCTGCTCGCGCTGCACATCGACGCGACGATGCTGCTCGTCGTCAGCCAGGTGGTGCTGAGCTTCGGGATCGCCTTCGCGATCGTGCCGCTCGTGGTCTACACGTCACGGCGGAGCGTGATGGGCACCGACGTGAACGCCGCGATCACCCGCGTGGTGGCGTGGGTGATCGCGGCGGTCATCGTGGCGCTCAACATCGCGCTGGTGGTGCTCACCCTGACCGGCTGAGGCACACCGTTCAGGGCGCGGCGGTCGTCACGCGACGACCTGGACGTCCTTCCAGAACGCGACGTAGCCCGAGTAGTCCTTGCCGACACGCTCGAACGACGACGGGATCGGCGTCGGGTACGACCACGCGCGGTCCTGCAGCGCCTGGCCGTCCACGTTCACCGTGAAGTACTGGGTGTCGCCCTTCCACGGGCAGTGGTACTGGGTGGGGCTCTCGGTGAAGAGCTCGGTGTGCACGCTCGACGGCGGGAAGTACCAGTTGCCCTCGATCTTGATGAGGTCCTCTTCCGGGGCCTCCGCGATCACCGTGTCGCCGACGACTGCCTTCATGGCGTTGCTCCTTCGCTCGCTGGTTCCGTGACGGGGCGAACGCTACGCGCGCTCCCCCGATTCCCGCAGGACGGGCAGGTCGGGGCCTGCGGCGAGCGCCGCGTGCACGTCGTCCCGGCTCAGGACGGCGGCTCCCTCGGACGCGCTGACCAGGTGCCGCACGGCACGGCGCAGCCCCGTGTACGCCGCGCAGGCCGCAGCGGCCTCGGGTGAGGTGTGGTCGATGCCGACCTCGGTGAGTGCGTCGACGACGGCTCCGGCGGCGAGCAGGTCCTCGACGGCGAAGTCGGGTGCGTCGGCGACGTCGACGGACTCCCCCGCCGCCTCGGCCGCGTCGTCGAGGGTCGCGGTGTGGTGCAGCCCGGCGGCCACGATCGCGACGACGCAGCGGTCACCACGTGCGGCCTGGAGGCCCGTCACCCGTTCCGCGACAGCCGCCGCGTTGCCGAGGTGGCCGAGCACGACCTCCGGACCCTCCGGCAGCTGGGCGCTCACGTTCCGGAGCGCGCGCCGCTGCGCGGCGGCGTCGGGGCTCGGCGGCAGGGCGTCGACCCAGACGAGCAGGTGGGTGCCGTGGGCGATGCGTGCCGCGCCTCCGGGACCCCACGCGAACCGGACCTGGTACTTCTCCTGGGTGCGTTCTGCCACGTCCGTCACGATAGCTGTCCGGGCGATGCTGTCCCTCTCCACAGGGTCGCCGTCCGACCGGGTTCCGCCAGGGTCGGCGACCGTAGGATGCATGGTCATGGAGATCGCCCCCGTGCCCACCCTGACCGGCGACCGTGTGACCCTCGAGCCCCTCGGGCAGGAGCACGCGGAAGACCTGCGGGCGGCGGTCGCGGACGGCGATCTGTGGCGCACCTGGTACACCTCGGTGCCCGCTCCGGCACAGGTCGAGGCCGAGATCGACCGGCGGCTCGCCGAGCACGAGGCCGGCCGCATGGTGCCCTTCGCCGTGCGGGACCGCCCGACCGGGCGGGTGGTGGGCGCGACGACCTTCATGAACATCGACACGGGCAACCGTCACGTCGAGATCGGCAGCACGTTCCTGGCGAAGTCTGCCCAGCGCTCGGGGATCAACACCGAGTCGAAGCTGCTCATGCTCTCGCACGCGTTCGAGGCGTGGCAGTGCATCGCGGTCGAGTTCCGCACCCACTGGCACAACCTGCAGTCGCGCGCGGCCATCGCGGGCCTCGGCGCCAAGCAGGACGGCGTGCTCCGGAACCACGCGATCGGCCGAGACGGCACCCTGCGCGACACCGTGGTCTTCTCGGTCATCGCGTCGGAGTGGCCGGCCGTCCGGCTCGGACTGGCCGAGCGGCTCCGCCGGCACGACCGCGCCGAGGGGTCCCGCCGCCGGTCGGCCCGGCACGCCTGATCCCCGCGCCGCGACGGGTGCGATGCCCGCATGGGCGACGCACGGAGCAGCGCCCAGCCCGCGGGCGTAGCGTCACCGGCATGCACGTCGGCCTCCGGATCGTCCTCGACGCGCCGGTCGAGGCCGTGCGCGACGCCCTGCTGTCCCCGTCCGTGATGGTGGCGGTGACGAAGCCCTTCCTGGCCTACCGCTCCCGCGATCCGCAGGGGTTCCCCGAGCGGTGGGAACCCGGTCACCCGCACCCGATCACCGCGGACGCCTTCGGCCTGGTGCCGAGCGGCGACACGCACGTCGACCTCGACCTGTACGAGGTGCAGGGGGTCCCCGTGCAGCGCGACAACGGCGGTGGCACGTCCGGGCTGTTCGGCCGGATGACGATGTCGCACCGGATGGCCGTCCTCCCCGCACCGGGTGGCCGGACCCTGCTGCTCGACCGCCTGACCTACCGCATGCGACCGGCCGCCCTCGGCCTCGCCCTGTGGCCCGGCATGTGGGTCATCTGGCAGTGGCGGGCGTTCCGGATGCGTGCCCTCGCGCCCACCTGGCGGACCGACGGCGCGTGACGCGACGCGGGTCGGGCCTCCCGTCCACCGCGCAGCGGGCGTAGCCTCGTCCACGTGAGCCAGACGCGCCCCCAGGAGCCGACGACCGACGACCGTGTGCGCAGCACGCTGGCGACGACGGATTGGCGGCGGATGACGTTCGACCTGTACCGCCGTGTCCGCGCGACGCCGGACCCCCAGACGGCGCACGCGCTCTGGCGGGAGACCCGCGACGCGATGTTCGCGGAGCACCCGGCGTCGCCGCTGCTCGACGAGGACGCCCGCGGCTTCGAGTCCCTGCCGGTGCCGGACTACGACCCCGCCTGGCGCTTCCAGGTCCGCATCGAGGCCACGGAGCCCGCCGACTTCGACTTCGAGACCGGCACCGACGGCGTCGTCCACTTCGACCGCCTCGGCCTGGTGCGGGTCCCCGGTGTCGGCACCCTCGACGTCTGGAAGCACGGCGGCTACGCGGGCGGGGTGTTCGTGCCCGTCAAGGACGCCAGCGCCGGCAAGGCCCGCGGCACCTACGGCGGCGGCCGCTACCTGCTCGACACCATCAAGGGCTCGGACCTGGGCGGCGACGACCTCGGGTCGCTCGTGCTCGACTTCAACTTCGCCTACAACCCGTCGTGCGCGTACGACCCGGCGTGGGCGTGCCCGCTCGCGCCTCCGGGCAACACCGTGCCGGTCCCGATCCCCGTCGGCGAGCAGTACGACTTCTAGGGTGGAACGCATGACAGGACTCGTCGCCCTCGACGTCGGCGGCCGCGTGCCCCCGTTCGAGCAGGTCCGATCGCAGATCGCCGCGCAGATCGCCGCCGGGTACCTGGTGGACGGCGAACGGCTGCCGAGCGTGCGGGGGCTGGCGGACGAGCTCGGCCTCGCCGCCGGCACCGTCGCGAAGGCCTACCAGCTGCTCGAGGAAGCCGGGCTCGTGCACACCGCACGGGGCGCCGGCACCCGGGTGGTGCGGCCGGCGGCGGTCCCCGACGCCGTGGCCGAGGCCGCTCGTGCCCTGGCCGGCGCGGCGCGCTCGGCGGGGCTGTCGGCGGACCAGGCCGCGACCGCGTTGCGCGAGGCCTGGCCGGCGTAGGGCTGCGCGGGGCTGGCCCGGCTGGCTGGCGCTTCCGGGCGTACCCGGTCGTTCCGGGCGTACCCGGTCGGAAGTTCCGACCCGCTCCGCCCGATTCGACCAGGCATCGCACGCGTTCTGGGAAGGAACGCCCGAGCGATCAGCAGCGCTTGTAGACGTACGCGTCGTCCTTCGGGGTCACCAGGTCGCGGTCGCGCAGGATCGTCATGGCCGGACGGCTCTTCAGCGTGCACACCGACCCCCACGAGCGCTTGAGGGTGTCCGAGTACTCCACGTCGATGACCCGCCCGCCGTAGGCCTTCGTGTACGCCGCGCACTCCCGGTACTGCACGCACTCCTCGGCGACGACGAAGTCGAACCCGGTCTGCTTCCGGCCGGACGCCCCGAGCTGCGGTGTGTTCTTCTGCCCGACGGCCAGGCCGTGCCGGTGTCCCTTGGCGACGAGCGACTTCGCGAGCGCCAGGTTGCCGGACCGGGTGAGCCGCTTGCCACTGCGGGTCCAGGAGTCGAGGTTGTCGAACTCGACCGCGTCGAACCCGCGGTCAGCGCAGCGGGCAACGGTCTTCGCGAGCACCTTCGTGATCAGGGCACGCTTGGCCGCCGTCCGGGTGTCGAGGAGCATCTCGTCGGGCCACCCCGGGTCCGAGACCGGCTTGCCCGCGCGGTCGCGGAGGATCGCCGACGGGTAGGACTTCTTCCACGTGCGGGCGGCCTCGGGCTGCGTCTGGAACCCGTTGACGTAGCAGATGTTGTACTTGCCCTTGGCCGGGCGGTCGGTGCTGTCGCGCTCGACGATCGTGACGCCGGACGGCGGGGTGTAGCCGCCGCCGAGCTGGTAGTCCACACGGCCCGAGGTCGGCAGGTTCCGGTAGCTGGCGGCCGCGCTCGTCGTCGCGGCCTCGGCGCAGCCGGCGGTGCCGAGGACGGCCACCAGGGCCATCGCGGTGGTCAACAGGACGGTTCGCATGCGCACCCCGGAATCCTCGCATGCGCGGGGAGAACCACCCGGCCCTCGCTGATCCGGGCATGTGCACGCTATGCTGGTCGTACTCGAGGCGCCGATCGCCTCGTGCGTCGTACGGACGCCCCGAACTCCCGACCACCTGTCTCCGGACTCCGGTCGATGATCGAGCACCTCACGAAGGTGCCCAGGCTTCTCTGCTGCGGCGACTGCGCCAGCCACATCGTTGGCGCGCATCCCGCCCGCGCGCTGCCTCGCAAGTGCGCCCACAGCCGGCTCGCTCCGGCTCGAAAGGTCACCATGACCACCGAAGACATCCGTTTCTCCGACCTCGGCGTCCCCGCGCCGATGGTCTCCGTCCTCGCCGACCAGGGCAAGGACATGGCGTTCCCCATCCAGGCGGACACGCTCCCGGACTCCCTGCAGGGCAAGGACGTCCTGGGCCGCGGCCGCACCGGCTCCGGCAAGACCATCGCGTTCGCGATCCCGCTGGTCGCCCGCCTCGCCGCCAGTGGCCGCAAGCGCCGCGCCGGTCGCCCCCGCGCGCTGGTGCTCGCCCCGACCCGTGAGCTCGCGACGCAGATCGACGTCGCGCTCGCCCCGCTCGCCAAGGCCATGGGCCTCAACACCACGACCATCTTCGGTGGCGTCGGTCAGGGTCGTCAGGTCGACGCCCTGCGCGGCGGCGTCGACGTCGTGGTCGCCTGCCCGGGTCGCCTCGCCGACCTCATGCAGCAGGGCCACGTGAACCTGGGCGACATCGAGGTCACCGTCCTCGACGAGGCCGACCACATGGCCGACATGGGCTTCCTGCCCGGTGTCACCAAGATCATGCAGGCGACCCCCGAGAAGGGACAGCGTCTGCTGTTCTCCGCCACGCTCGACAACGGTGTGGACAAGCTCGTCAAGAAGTTCCTGCACAACCCGGTGATGCACTCCGTCGACGAGGCGAACAGCCCCGTCGAGGCGATGACCCACCACCTGTTCGAGGTCGCCGACGCCGACGCGAAGAAGCACCTCGTGAGCGCCCTCGCCTCGGGCAACGGTCGCCGCATCCTCTTCATGCGCACGAAGCACCACGCCAAGCGCCTCGCCAAGCAGCTCAGCAGCCAGGGGATCCCGGCCGTCGACCTGCAGGGCAACCTGTCGCAGGGCGCCCGTGAGCGCAACCTCGCGAAGTTCTCCTCCGGTGAGGCCCTCGTGCTCGTCGCCACCGACGTCGCCGCCCGTGGCGTGCACGTCGACAACGTCGAGCTCGTCGTGCACGTCGACCCGCCCACCGAGCACAAGGCGTACCTGCACCGCTCGGGTCGCACGGCGCGCGCCGGTTCGTCCGGTGACGTCGTCACGGTGACGATGCCCGCCGAGCGTCGCGACGTCGCGCAGATGATGCGTGCGGCCGCGATCAAGGTCACCCCGCAGCACGTCACCTCGACCTCCGCCGCGGTCACCGCGCTCGTCGGCGAGGTCGCCCCGATCCGCCACGTCGCCGAGGAGCAGCCCACCCAGCAGCGTCAGCCCAAGCAGCGCTCTGCCGAGTCCGCCGGTGACGGTGGCGGTCGTCGCCGTGGTCGCGGCGGTCGGTCGGGAGGCGCGGCGCAGCCCGCACGCTCCGGTTCCGCTGGCGAGTCCGCCGGTTCGGCCGGGGGCCGTCAGGGCCGTCCGGCCCGTGGCGCGCGTTCCGAGGGCGCCGGGCGCTCCGGCGCCGCGGCCGCCGGTTCGACCGGTGGTCGCCGCAGCGGCGGCAACCGCCGCTCCGGCAGCGGTGACGTCGTGCGCGGCGGCTCGTCGGCTGTCTGGTCGTCCGAGGGCGGCTACGCCGCGGGTCGGTCCGGCAACGAGTCGGGCGGCAACCGTCGTGGTGGCTCGCGCCGCGCCTCCCGTCCGGCCGGCGCTGCGGACCGCCACTGAACCACCCGCTCGACCCGCGTGGTCTGAGCCCGTTGGTCTGAGCCCGGCGGTGCTCGCAAGACACCGGTGTTCTCGTTTCGCACCCCCGCATCCAGGGGTGTGATCCGCGAACACCGGTGTTTTGCGTGAAGGCGGGGGCGGAACCTTGGCGGGGGCTGGGGGTGGGGTACCCCGGCGGGCGTACGGTCTGCTTCACCGGATGCCGCGCAAGCGGCTGACGGGGAACACGTCCGCTTCTGGAAGGAGTGCCTATGGCTGGCATCGATGACATCAAGAACGCCGCTGAGAAGGCGGCAGGCAAGGTCAAGGAAGCCGTCGGGAACGCGACCGACAACGACCGCCTGAAGGCCGAAGGCCAGACCGACCAGGGCAAGGCCTCGGCGAAGCAGGGCGTCACCGACGTCAAGGACGCCGCGCACGGCGTCGCCGACAGCTTCAAGAACGACAAGCACTGAAGCCGGTTCGCGACCGCGCTGCGAAGCCCCCGGATCCGATCGGATCCGGGGGCTTCGTCGTGCGCGGGGCTAGGGCCAGCCACACTTCAACTGTCTGCCCGCGTTAACGTATTCGGTTGGCTTTGCTCGGCTGGTACTGCTCGTTGACTCGCTGCGCCCGAGACCGGAGTTGATCCGCCCTCACCTGGACGGACGATGGAGCGCGACCCTCGCTGCTCGTCACTCGGCCGAGGACGTTCCTTGCGCTTCCGCTCGTCTTCTTGTCAGCCATTCGCTCACCCTACCCCTCGCCCGTTGAACCCAGATCTTGTTACCAGTTCACGCCAGTCATACCTGTCTCCTCCGACATTCGAAGTACCCTCCGACCACAAGAACAGCCCCGATACCGGTCAAACCGAGCCCACCTCGCAGTGCCGCCACTCCAAGATCGAACCCGGACCCTACTGCCACAAAAGCAGCAACAACGAAGTAGAGAGCGGCGAGCACAATCAGCGCGATGCGCAATGGGAGCAAGAAGCGAGACGAGATCGGGTTCTCTGCCTCGCGTGTGAGAGATCCGAGCAGTACGGCAATCACAGCGAGGAACAAGGACGTGGCAGCGCGAGCATCTGGGTCGAATATCGCGCCGGCGACGGCCGGGAAACACGAGGCGACAAAGAGACCCGCACTCGCGCCATAAGCAATCGCAGCCCGCGCAAGCAACCCGTGAGTTGCAACGCCCAAGTCCACGTAAGCGTGCTGCGGAACCTCAATACCTCGAACTGCGACGTGGCTGATGGATGTGTGCCGGGAGTCCTCTGCCAAGGGGCCTTCTGATGAATCCGTCTCCTCGATAAGGCGTTCTACCGTCAGCCCTTCGTTGAGCAGTCCTGTCGGGGCGTGAACCTCAACGTGATACGAGTTCGGACGTAGGCCGGCGTCATTCAAGTCGATTTCGAGCGCCACGCTGGCCCAGCCTGTCGAAGCTAGGAGCCATCTCCAGACCGTGAAACCGCTCGTGCGTTCGGCAGCCACAAGTTCCCAATGCTCCGAGTACTTGACGAGTATGTGAGTCCCAGCGTGGTCTGCTGGGAGCAAGCCGATCAGCAAGAAGCATCGCTCTAGCGAACCCATCAGCGCCCGCGTCTCATCCGACAGCGCAGCGGCACCTTCGGGATCTCGATGCATCCACTCATCCAGGAAGATATCGACCATCGATCGCTCAGCATCACCAGAGCTGAACACGACTGAGTCGAGGAAGGTGTTCTCGCGTTCTGTTAGGGACCGTCCCAGATCAAAGCTCCAAGACGTACGAAGGAGCTCTAACGAAGCGGCGCCGTTGAGTGCCGTGTCAGCGATCAGCATTGGAGACGTGCCGGCGGTGGCGTCGAAGTCCTGAAGTGTTGCCTTCTTCACCAACGCCAGGGGAACGAGGATCTGATTGGTTTCGTCCGCAAAATCAGATCTGATGAGAAGGCGCTCGTCGTTCGGTACGGTCAGATCAATGGAGACCTGACGGCGACTACGAGGCCCGTCTAACAGTCGGTAGCTCTCGATCTTTCGGTGGTGCCATGCCTCAGAGTCGGACAGGAGCAGAAAGAGTGCCTGACCTACGCTGTCTCGAATGCTCCAGCTGCCGACGGCTTTCATGGACGCCTAGTGCAGGGCGCCGACCGACGCGAGACCGGCCCGGAGCAGGGCGCCGCGGCCGCCTTCCATCTCGTCGGCGACGGCGTCGGACGCGGCTTCCATCGGGCTCATCCACGTGAGTTCGAGAGCGTCCTGCCGGGGCTCGCACGTCCCCGTGACCGGGACGACGTAGGCCAGCGAGATCGCGTGCTGCCGCTCGTCGGTGTACACCGACGCACCGGGCAGCGGGAAGTACTCGGCCACGGTGAACGGCGCCGGGCTCGAGGGCAGCTGCGGGAACGCCATCGGCCCGAGGTCCTTCTCCAGGTGGCGGAACAGTGCGGTGCGGATCGACTCGCCGAACATCACGCGACCGGACACCAGGGTGCGGGCGATCGAACCGCTCGGGGAGACCCGCAGCAGCACCCCGACCTCGGTCACGACACCGAGGCCGTCGGTGCGGACGGGGACCGCTTCGACGTAGCAGATCGGCAGACGACGGCGGACGTTCGCGAGCTCCTCGTCGGACAGCCAGCCGGAGTCGGGATCGGGGGTGCGCAGCGAGGACATGCACCGTGTCTACCAGGGACGGCAGCGAGTTCGGCGGAAGGCGCGGGAGTTGGGGATGGTTAGCGTTGTCCACATGATCGATGCGGACCTGGTGCAGTGGACACGGAGTGCCTCGGACCGGCGGGGCACACCCCTGCTCGTCGCGATGCACGGGGTGGGGTCGAACGAGCACGACCTGCTCGGACTCGCCCCCGCGCTGCCGCCCGCGTGGACCGTCGCCTCGCTCCGGGCAACGATGCCGTGGGGGCCCGGCTTCAGCTGGTACCCGCTCGGCACCCCCGGCTCCCCCGCGCCCGAGGCGGTCGACGCCGCGGTCGACGAGGTGCTCGACTGGATCGACTCCGTCGCCGCCGACCACACGCGCATCGGACTGCTCGGGTTCTCGCAGGGCGGCTCGATGGCGCTCCAGCTCCTGCGGGCACGGCCCGCGGCCTTCGCGTTCGCGGTGTCGCTGTCGGGGTTCGTGGTGCCGGGCGTCACGGATTCGCGTGACGAGGCCGTCTCGGCTGTGCGGCCGAGGGTCTTCCTGGGGCACGGCGACCTCGACCCGGTGATCCCGCCCGAGGCCACCGTTCGGACACAGGCGTGGGCCGCGGCGCACACCGACGTGACCGACCGGACCTACGCGGGCCTGCCGCACGCGGTGTCGACGGCGGAGCTTGCGGACGTGGCGGCCTTCGTCGACGCCGGGTAGGCGCTGCGCGCGCTTCGTGAGCACGAATGGTCGGGTCCGACGCGCGGACCCGACCACAGCTGCTCACGAAGTGCAGGCAGACAGGAGGCCCGGTGCCAGCTGGCACCGGGCCTCCTGTCCGTCGTGGGTGACGTCCGTCAGTCGGCGAGGATCTGGAGCAGGTCCTTGCGGAGCTGGTCCACCTTGGCCGTGGCCGCCTTGGCCTGTTCCTCGGTCGCGGTGCTGCGGTACATGTGCAGGACGCCCATGGTCTTCCGGAGCGCCTCGAAGAACTCGCGCTGGGCGTCCGGGATGCCAGGGGCCCCGTCGAGTGCCGCGGCGATCTCGTCGGCCTTGGCCTCGGTCTCGGCCTTGCCGGCGTCGGTGAGTTCGAAGAGCGTCTTGCGACCGTCGCCGGACGAGACCACAAGGTCTTCGTCGACGAGCTGCTGGAGCGTCGGGTAGACCGAGCCGGGGCTCGGCTTCCAGGCGCCGCCGGTGCGCTCGGCGATGGTCTTGATCACGGCGTAGCCGTTCTGCGGGCCCTCGGCCAGCAGGCCGAGGATCGCGAGTCGGACGTCGCCGCGGCGACGGCGTTCGCGACCGAAGCCGGGGCCGCCGAATCCGGGACCGAAGCCCATGCCCGGGCCGAAGCCGGGGCCGAACCCGCGGCCACCGAAGCCCCGGCCGCCGTGGTCGTGGTCACCGCGGTCGCGGCCGGGGAAGCCGGCGCCGTGGTGCTGCCGCGCGCCGCCGAAGCGGGGGCCGCGCGGGCCGAACCCGCGCTGGTCGCGGGGGGACGTGTTGCTGTTGTCGTCATACGAGGGGCGCATGAGGAGTCCTTTCGTCGTGCTGAGTCGGCTCGCGACCGGTCTGACCTGATCGTCTTCGTCGTATCGCGATGTGTTTACGATAGATCGGTAACTATCGCTCTGTCAAGAGCGACGTCCGCTCGGCCTGCTGTCGGTGGCGACGGGCAGGATGGGACGGACCATGACGGACGTCTTCGAGCGCTTCTCCCCCGCCACCACCGAGTGGTTCCGCGGCGCCTTCGACGCACCGACCCCCGCACAGGCCGGGGCGTGGGACGCCATCTCGACCGGGCAGCACGCGCTCGTGATCGCCCCGACCGGTTCCGGCAAGACCCTGGCCTCGTTCCTGTGGTCGATCGACCGGCTCATCAGCGCGACCGACCGGCCGCCGGCGAAGCAGCGCACGCGGGTGCTCTACGTCTCGCCGCTCAAGGCCCTGGGCGTCGACGTCGAGCGCAACCTGCGGAGCCCGCTCGTCGGCATCACCCAGACCGCACGCCGTCTCGGTACCGAACCACCGGACGTCACGGTGGGTGTGCGCAGCGGTGACACCCCCTCGTCCGACCGGCAGAAGCTCCTGCGCCAGCCGCCGGACATCCTCATCACCACGCCCGAGTCGCTCTACCTGATGCTCACCTCGCAGGCACGCGAGACCCTGGTGAACGTCGACACCGTCATCGTGGACGAGGTCCACGCGGTCGCCTCGAGCAAGCGCGGCGCACACCTGGCCGTGTCGCTCGAACGCCTCGACGACCTGCTCGACAAGCCCGTGCAGCGCATCGGGTTGTCCGCGACCGTCCGTCCGCCGGAAGAGGTCGCGCGGTTCCTGGGCGGCCGCGCCCCGGTGACGATCATCGCGCCGCCGGCGCAGAAGACCTTCGACCTGCGGGTCGTCGTGCCCGTCGACGACATGACCGAGCTCGGGGCGCCGCCGGTCGGTGCGGACGCGTCCGAGTCGCCGACGAACGGGTCGATCTGGCCGCACGTCGAAGAGCGCGTCGTCGACCTGATCGAGGAACACCGCTCGACCATCGTGTTCGCGAACTCGCGGCGGCTGGCCGAGCGGCTGACGGCACGGCTCAACGAGATCCACGAGGAACGCGTGCTCGCCGCCGCCGGCGACGGCGCCCTGGTGCCGGCGGGGGCGTCCCCGGACGACGACGGCCTGCCCGTGGCACGGGGGCGGCCGCAGTCTCCGGCGCGCACCTCGGCGCACGCGGTCGCGCCCCAGGGGGCCAAACGGCCGCCGGCGCAGCTCATCGGGGGATCCGGGCAGACCGCCGGCGGGGGCTCGGACGCCTCCGTCCCGGTGCTCGCCCGCGCACACCACGGCTCGGTGTCGAAGGACCAGCGCGCGATCATCGAGGACGACCTGAAGTCCGGTCGGCTGCGGTGCGTCGTCGCGACGAGCTCGCTCGAACTCGGTATCGACATGGGCGAGGTCGACCTGGTCGTCCAGGTCGAGGCGCCGCCCTCGGTCGCGAGCGGGCTGCAGCGCGTCGGTCGTGCCGGACACCAGGTGGGCGAGATCTCGCGCGGGGTGCTGTTCCCGAAGCACCGGGCCGACCTGGTCAACAGCGCGGTCACGGTCGAGCGGATGGTCTCGGGCCAGATCGAGTCGATCTCGGTGCCGGCGAACCCGCTCGACGTCCTGGCGCAGCACACCGTGGCGGCCGGGTCCATCGACACCCTCGACGTCGAGCACTGGTTCGAACTCGTGCGGCGGAGCGCCCCGTTCAGCGGCCTGCCCCGGTCGGCGTTCGAGGCGACGCTCGACCTGGTCACGGGTCGGTACCCGAGCGACGAGTTCGCCGAACTCCGGCCACGGCTGGTCTGGGACCGCGTGCACGGCACCCTGACCGGGCGGCCCGGTGCGCAGCGGCTCGCGGTGACGAGCGGCGGGACGATCCCCGACCGTGGCATGTTCGGCGTGTTCATGGTCGGCGAGAAGGCGTCCCGCGTCGGCGAGCTCGACGAGGAGATGGTCTACGAATCACGCGTGGGGGACGTCTTCGCCCTCGGTGCCACGAGCTGGCGGATCGAGGAGATCACCCACGACCGCGTCGTCGTGAGCCCGGCGTTCGGGCAGCCCGGTCGCGTGCCGTTCTGGAAGGGCGACGGCATCGGCCGACCCGCCGAGCTCGGCCGGGCCACCGGTGCGTTCGTGCGCGAGGTCGAGGGCGCATCGGACGACGACGCCCGCGCCCGGGTCGCCGCCGGCGGACTGGACGAGCGTGCCGTCACCAACCTGCTGACGTTCCTGCGCGACCAGCGCGCGGCCACCGGCCACGTGCCGAACGACACCACGCTCGTCGTCGAGCGGTTCCGCGACGAGCTCGGGGACTGGCGGCTCATCCTGCACTCGCCCTACGGCATGCAGGTGCACGCGCCGTGGGCCCTGGCCGTCGCCGCGCGGCTGCGCGAACGGCACGGCATCGACGGCGACGCGATGGCGGCCGACGACGGGATCGTCGTGCGCATCCCGGAGACCGACGCCGAGCCGCCGGGTGCCGACCTGTTCGTGTTCGAGCGCGACGACCTCGAGGCCCTGGTCACCGACGAGGTCGGCGGCTCGGCGCTCTTCGCCGCGCGGTTCCGCGAGTGTGCGGCGCGCGCCCTGCTGCTGCCCCGACGGAACCCCGGGCAGCGGTCGCCGCTCTGGCAGCAGCGGCAGCGGGCCTCGCAGCTGCTCGAGGTCGCGCAGAAGTACCCGACGTTCCCGATCGTGCTCGAGACCGTGCGCGAGGTGCTGCAGGACGTCTACGACGTGCCCGCCCTGCTCGGGATCGCCGACGACATCGCCGGGCGCCGGATCCGGTTGGTCGAGACCGAGACCGAGCAGCCGTCGCCGTTCGCCCGGTCGATCCTGTTCGGGTACGTCGCGGCCTTCATGTACGAGGGCGACACCCCGCTCGCCGAACGCCGGGCAGCGGCGCTGTCGCTCGACTCGACGCTGCTCGGCGAACTGCTCGGTCGTGCGGAGCTGCGCGAGCTGCTCGATCCCGCGGTCATCACGTCGGTGGAACGCGACCTGCAGAGGCTCTCGCCGGACCGCCGTGCCCGTGACGCCGAGGGGGTCGTCGACGTCCTGCGGCTGGTCGGCGCGCTCGACCTGGACGAAGCGGTCGACCGGAGCTGGCTCGCCGACACCGCCGACCGGGCCGGGGCCATCGCCGAACTGCGCAGCACGCTCCACGCCCTGGAACGTGATCGCCGGGTGCTCTCGTTCTCGCACGCCGGGGCGACGCGCTGGGCCGTGATCGAGGACGCCGCCCGTCTGCGTGACGCCCTCGGGGTCCCGCTGCCGATCGGTGTGCCCACGGCGTTCATCGAGCCCGTGGCGGATCCCCTGGGCGACCTGATCGGCCGCTACGCGAGGTCGCACGGACCGTTCTCCGCACAGGAGGCCGCCGGTCGCCTCGGCCTGGGGATCGCCGTCGTGCAGGACACCCTGCGCCGACTCGTCGCCGACCGCCGTGTGGTGGAGGGCGAGTTCCGACCCGATCGCCAGGGTGCCGAATGGTGCGATGCCGAGGTCCTGCGACGGATCCGCACGAAGTCCCTCGCGGCCCTGCGGCATGAGGTCGAACCGGTCTCGCCGGACACCCTCGCCCGCTTCCTGCCGGCCTGGCAGCACGTGCAGACCCCCGGGACCCGCGGTGGCCTCCGTGGCGTCGACGGCGTGCTGCAGGTGATCGACCAGCTCGCCGGGGTGGCCCTGCCCGCCAGCGCGTGGGAGACCCTGGTGCTGCCGTCGCGCGTCACCGACTACTCGACGAGCATGCTCGACGAACTGACCGCCACGGGCGAGGTCCTGTGGTCCGGCGGCGGCACACTGCCCGGCAACGACGGCTGGGTGCGTCTGCACCTGGCCGACACCGCGGCGACGACGCTCGCCGAGCCCTCCGGTGACGAGACGACCGAGCTGCAGCGCGACGTGCTCGGTGCGCTGGCCGGTGGCGGCGCCTACTTCTTCCGGCAGCTGGGCCAGGCCGTGGGCAGCAGCGACGACCAGGCGCTCACGACCGCGCTGTGGGACCTGGTCTGGGCCGGGCAGATCACGAACGACACGTTCGCCCCGCTGCGGTCGATGCTCGGCGGCAAGGCGAAGAGCTCGAGCGCTCCACGGGCCCGGGCCTACCGCGGCCGTCGGCGGCCGACCATGCCGACGCAGTCCGGGCCGCCGTCCGTCGGGGGTCGCTGGTCGCTCCTGCCGCTGGCCGAGTCCGACTCGACCGTGCGGGCCGCGGCGACCGCCGAACAGCTGCTCGAACGCTACGGCGTCGTGACCCGCGGCGCCGTGCAGGTCGAGGGTGTCCGCGGCGGCTTCGCGGGGGTGTACCGGGTGCTCTCGCGGTTCGAGGAGTCCGGCCGGGCTCGTCGCGGGTACTTCGTCGAGGGGCTCGGTGCCGCCCAGTTCGCCACCGGCCCGACCGTCGACCGGCTGCGCACCTACGCCCGCGAGCTCGGCGACGACGAGCGTGGCGATCCGGACCGCAAGCGCGAGGCCCTGACGCTCGCGGCGACCGACCCGGCGAACCCGTACGGGGCCTCGTTGCCGTGGCCCACGGGCGACGTCGACCCCGGAGTCGCGGACGATGCCGTCGCAGCCGGTGGGGCGAGCACCGGCGCGAACGATGCGGCGAGCGGCGTTGCGAGCGGTGCGAAGGCCACCCGCGGTCACCGGCCCGGGCGCAAGGCAGGCGCCCTCGTGACGACCGTCGACGGCAAGCTCACCGTGTACGTCGAGCGGGGCGGCAAGTCCGTGCTCACGTTCACCGACGACGCGGCCGACCTCGCCGCTGCCGCCACCTCGATCGCCTCGATCGTCCGGACCGGGCTGCGGAAACTCTCGGTCGAGCGGGTCGACGGGGACTTCGTGCTCGAGACGCCGCTCGGCGGCGCGCTCCGTCAGGCGGGGTTCACGGCGACCCCGCAGGGGCTGCGGCTCCGTGTGTGAGGCGAGCCGCGCCTCCCGGCCGTGCGGTGACCACATGCCGGAGGTGCCCCGTGCCTGAAGGCGACACCGTCTACCGTGCGGCACGCCGCCTGCACACCGCGCTGGCGGGCAAGGTCCTGACGAAGAGCGACTTCCGGGTCCCGGCCTTCGCCACCCTCGACCTGGTGGGGCGCACCGTCGACGAGGTCGTCCCCCGCGGCAAGCACCTGCTGCACCGGATCGGCGACCTGACCGTGCACTCGCACCTGAAGATGGAGGGCCGGTGGGACGTCTACGCGCCCGGTGACCGCTGGCGACGTCCGGCGCACCAAGCCCGGGCGATCCTGGACGCCGAAGGAGTCTCCACCGTCGGCTTCGCGCTCGGGGTGCTCGAGGTCGTCCCGCGCGACCAGGAGTCCGAGGTCGTCGGACACCTGGGGCCCGACCTGCTCGGCCCCGACTGGGACGCCGACCTGGCCCTCGCCAACCTGACGGAGGACCCCGAACGGCCGGTCGGGTTGGCGCTGCTCGACCAACGGGTGCTCGCCGGGCTCGGCAACGTGTACCGGAACGAACTCTGCTTCCTGCGCGGGGTGCTGCCGACGCGTCCGGCCGGCCAGGTCCCCGACCCGGCGCGCACGATCACGCTCGCCAGCCGACTGATCCTGGCGAACCGCGACCGCAGCGCCCGCGTGACCACCGGTGTCGACCGCCCCGGTCGACGGTTCTGGGTCTACGGTCGCGCCGGCAAGCCGTGTCTGCGCTGCGGGACCCCGATCCGGCACGGCGAACTCGGCGACTCGGAGCTCACCCTGCGCGACACCTACTGGTGTCCGCGCTGTCAGACCTGACGCACGGGGTGCAGGCGCTCCGCGGCGGTCACCCGGACCGCGTCGGTGACCCGTTCGAGGAGCGGTGACGCCAGGTTCCAGCGCTGCCACCACAGCGCGACGTCGGCGTGCCGACCCGGGGCCAGCTCGACCAGGACACCGCGGTCGATCGCGTCGAGGCACTGCGCCTCGGGCAGCAGCCCCCACCCGAACCCGAGCGTGACGGCGCGGGCGAAGTCGGCAGAGGTCGGGACGAAGTGGCGCGGGCCGCCGGGAGCGTGCCCCAGGACCTGGCGCAGGTACCCCTGCTGCAGGTCGTCGTCGCGGTCGTAGTCGACGAGCGGGACCTCGTCGAGCCGCCGGAGCATCCGCCGCTCGGTGCCGGTGTCGCCGAGGTACCGGGCGACGAACGCCGGTGACGCCACGGCCCGGTACCGATCGATGCCGAGCGGCACCGACGAGCAGCCCTGCACGGGGTCCGCCTCGGCCGTCACCGCGCCCATCACGGTGCCGGCGCGGAGCAGCTCGGCGGTGCGGTCCTGGTCTTCGCGGTGCAGGTCGAAGACCACCTCGGTGTCGGCCCGGACGAGGGCGAGGGCGTCGAGGAACCAGGTGCCGAGCGAGTCGGCGTTGACGGCCAGCGGGATCGACGGCACCACCGAGGAGCCACCGCCGAGTGCACGGGAGGTCTCCTCGTCGAGCAGCCGGACCTGCCGCGCGTGCCGGAGCACCACCTCGCCGTCCGCGGTCGGGCGCACCGGGGTGGTGCGCTGGAGCAGGACCCGACCGACCTGCTGCTCCATCGACTTGATCCGCTGCGAGACCGCCGACGGGGTGATGGCCAGCGCACGGGCCGCGGCGTCCAGGGTGCCGTGGTCGACGGCGGCGAGCAGCGTCTCGAGGTGTTCGCGCTGGAAGCGGGACATGCAGCTGAGCTTACGGCGCTGCAGGAACGTGAGCTGTACTGCAGCGGGGCGCTACTCTAGCGTCGGATCCGTGACCACGCTCCTGCCCCTGCTCTCCGGACTCGGCACGGGACTCGCACTGATCGTCGCGATCGGTGTGCAGAACACGTACCTGCTCCGGCTCGCGGTCAGCGCAGGACTCCGGGTGGTGGCCGCGGCGGTCGTGGTGTGCGCGGTCTCGGATGCGCTGCTCATCGTCGCCGGGGTGCTCGGGGTCGGCGCCGTGGTCGAGCGGTTCCCCGTGGCGCTCCTGGTTGTCCGGTTCGTCGGTGCCGCGTTCCTGCTCACCTACGGGGTGCTCGCGGCGCGGCGTGCGCTGCGACCGTCGGGGGACGCGATGCGGGTCGCCGACGAGGCGGCCGACGACGGGGTCGTGGGCGCCGGTGCGGGCGCAGGCGCGGGGGTCGACACGGGCGCGGGCGCCGGTCCGGGGATCGACGCGACCGGGCGTTCGACGGTGGCGGCGGGGCGGACGCGCACCGTGCCTCCCGGCCAGGGGGTGACCATGCGGACGGCGGTGCTGACCATGCTCGTCTTCACGTGGGCGAACCCGCACGTGTACCTGGACACGCTGGTGTTCCTCGGGTCGGTGGCGAACCAGCAGGGTGCGGACGACCGGTGGCTCTGGACGATCGGTGCCGTCGCGGCGAGCTGCCTGTGGTTCGGTGCGCTCGGGTTCGGCGGTCGGCTGCTGCGGCCGCTGTTCGAGAAGCCGCTCACGTGGCGGGTGTTCGACGGTCTGGTCGCCGTCGTGATGCTCGCGTTCGGCGGGCTGCTGCTCGTCGGCGCGTAGCGGCTGCGGCGCGAACCGGCGGTCTGCAAAACACCGGTGTCCACACGTCGAACCGCGGTGTGCGGGTGTGCAACGTGCGAACACCGGTGTTTTGCGGGACGGCCCTACTGCATGCCCTGGCCGACGCGGCTGTGGCGGCGGCTGTAGCCGAAGTAGATGACGAAGCCGATGACCAGCCAGACGACGAACCGGAGCCAGGTCTCGACCTCGAGGTTCAGCATCAGCCAGAAGCACAGCACCGCCGAGATGATCGGCAGCACGGGCGACCACGGCACCCGGAAGGCCCGCGGGGCGTCCGGCCGCGAACGACGCAGCACGACGATGCCGATCGACACCAGGACGAACGCCGACAGCGTGCCGATGTTGATCATGCCCTCGAGCTTGTCGACCGCGGTGAACCCGGCCAGCAGCGCAACGACGACACCGGCGACGACCTGCACGCGGACCGGCGTCTGCGTCTTCGGGTTGGTCTTGGAGAACCAGCGGGGCAGCAGGCCGTCGCGGCTCATCGAGAAGACGATGCGGGACAGGCCGAGCAGCAGCACCATGACGACGGTGGTCAGACCGATCAGCGAGCCGATGGCGATGATGCCGGCGGCCCACGGCAGCCCGACGATGTCGAACGCCGAGGCCAGCGACGGTGCCTTCTCCTCCGCCAGGCGCTGGTACGAGACCATGCCGGTGATGACGATGCTGACGCCGACGTAGAGCAGCGTCACGATGCCGAGGCCGATGAAGATGCCGCGGGGCAGGGTCTTCTGCGGGTTCTCGGTCTCCTCGGCGCTCGTGGCGACGACGTCGAAGCCGATGAAGGCGAAGAACACCAGGGACGCGGCGGCGAGCAGGCCGAAGACGCCGTACTGGGCGGGCTCCGCACCGGTGAACCAGGACACGAGCGACTGGGTCCAGACGCTGCCCTCGGCACCCTTGGCGGGCTCGGCCGGCGGGATGAACGGTGTGAAGTTCGCGGCCTTGACGAAGAACGCACCGGCGACGATGACGAACACGACGATGGCGACCTTGATGACGGTGATGACCGCCGACACCCGCGAGGACAGGCGGGTGCCGAAGGCGAGGAGCACCGTGAAGATCCCGACGATGAGCACCGGACCCCAGGTGAACGGGATCGGACCGAGCTGGATCGTGCTGGGCAGGGTCACGCCGAAGACGTCGAACGCGGTGCTGAGGTAGATGCCCCAGTACTTCGCGATCACGGCACTGGCCGTGAGGGTCTCGAGGATGAGGTCCCAGCCCACGATCCAGGCGAGCAGCTCACCCATCGTGGCGTACGTGAACGTGTACGCGGAGCCGGCGACGGGGATCGTCGACGCGAACTCGGCGTAGCACATGATCGCCAGGCCGCACGTGACGGCTGCGAGCAGGAAGGAGACGATCACGCCGGGCCCGGCGAAGTTCGCGGCGGCGTTCGCGCCGACCGAGAAGATGCCGGCGCCGACGGCGACCGCGATGCCCATCGCGGCGATGTCGAACGTCTTCAAGGAGCGTTTCAGGGACCTGCCCTGCTCCTCGGAGTCGGCCAGGGAGGCCTCGATCGACTTGATGCGGATCTTCGTTGCCATGGGTGGATCCCGTCATCGGCTGGCGGCGGACCTCGGAAGGGTACTGGTGTACCACTGTGTCACGCAAAGCGTCCGGCCGGACGGTGGGCCGGTCCGGGGACGGACGGGAGGCGCGGTGGCCGTCCGGCGCGCACCGCTCGGTCGGCGGACGGGTGCGTCCAAGGCCGCGGTCGCGTCAGCGCGCGGCGCGCCAGTCCGCCAGGAACCGGGCGCCGGCCTCGTCGTGGATGACGCCGTCGGGCGCGGTGAGCACCGGGTACGGCGTGGCCGGCACACCGTCGGCAGGACGGACGTCGACGTGCGCGACCTCGTACCCGTTGGCGTGCAGCCAGTCCGCCATGGCGTAGTCGCTGCGGGAGTCGCCCACGGTGCGCCAGGTGATCGGGAGCTCGCCGTCCTGCCCGAGGAGTTCGAGCGACCGCTCGGCACCCAGGTCCTTGCCGCTGCGGTCGGACTCGACGTCGGTGGAGATGATGGTCGGGTCGATGCGCCACTGCACGGCACCGTCGGCGTCGGGTCGGACATCGTCGAGGCGGCGGACACCGAGGCCACGACGCTCGAGCGCGGCCATCGCCTTCGCGTCGAACTCCGGCTGGCGGGCGAGGTACGTGGCGTTCGGCACCTCGACGCGCTGCTCGATCGACACCATCGCGCGCTTCGTCTCGTCGAAGAACACCAGGTCGGCGTACTCGGCGCGGACCAGCTCGCGCATCTCGTCGGCGTAGTCCCGCGGCAGCGCGAGGTCCTCGGCGACGGTCAGCTCACCCATGCCGCCGTCGTACTGCGGGCCGATCGAGCACCACACGGCACCCTTCTCGCAGACCGCGTGCACCCGGCCGCCCTCGGCGAGGCCACCGGCGAGCAGCGGACCGACGACCTCGGAGCGGATGAAGGCATCGCTGCGGCCGGTGTTGAAGACGATCGGGATGCCCTCGGCAGCGAGCGCGACGAGGTCCGCGACGATGCTCGGGATCGCGATGGTGCGGGAGACCGGGCTGGCGATGGGCCCGTCGACGTCGAGCAGGAGACCGAGGTGGGGTGCGTTCACCAGCCCATCCTCTCGCAGTCAGCTGCTGGGCGAGACGATCCGGCTCCGGACGCGGTCGATCAGTGCTCCGAGGGCGGCGGGGGCGGGGACGTGTCCCTGCCCGGGTACCTCCGCGTACTCCGACCCCGGCACCGCGTCCACGACGGCGCGGGCCGCACGACGCATCCACTCGAGACCGTCACCGCCGGCGCCGACGAGCACCGGCACGCCGACGGCTGCGGCGACCCGCTCGGGCACGGCGAGGCCGTTCAGCACCCGGACCTCGCGGCTGAGCACGTGGGCGTCGACGACCAGGGAGCGCCAGAGCGAGCCCTTGAGTCGGAGCGCCGTGACCTGGCCCATCGGGAGCCCGAGCACCTGGGTCAGGAAGCCGCGGACGGCCTGGGTGCGGCGGCCGGCGACCACGTGCTCGTCGAGCAGGTCGGCGAAGACGACGTCGTCGGCGTGCGGGTCGACCGAGGCGCGGTACGGCGGTTCCCACAGGACGGCACCGTCGACGGGCAGGCCGGTGGCGAGGCCGTGCAGGACGACACCGGCACCGACGCAGATGCCGACGGCGGTCGTGGGGACGCCGACGCTCTCGACGACGGCGCGGAGGTCGTCGACCTCGCGCTCGATCGCCCACGACGCCGAGTCGCCGCTGGCACCGCGACCGCGTCGGTCGTAGGTGACGACACGATGGGTGGGAGCGAGCTCGGCGACCACGCGGTCGAGGTACGGGGTCCCCCGGTGGTCGAAGGCACCGCCCACGACGACGACCGCCGGTCCGTCCCCTGCCTCGGACACGGCGATGGTGGTGCCGTCGGAGGAGACGACCGTTCGGTCGACGGGAGGGAGCATGGGGTCCTTTGCGGGCTGTCGACGGCGATGCGTCGGGCCTCGGAGGGGACCGTGCGGATTACCGGTGCTCCGAGTGTCGCAGGCGTGGGAGCCCGTGTCTCCCCCCGCTTCCAGGGGCAGAACACCGCCGCTCGACGCCGTGGTGGTCACCGTGTCATGCTGTTTGAGTACACCTGTACTCAGCAATCAACACCACTGCATCGGGGATCCCATGACACTCATCGCCATCGTCGCCTGCGAGATCGCCTTCTGGGTCGCGATCCTCGGCGGCCTGACCACCCGGTACCTGCTGCGACGGCCGCGCACGGGTGCGGCGATGCTCGTCGCGGCCCCCGTGATCGACGTCGTCCTGCTCGCCGTCGTCACGGTCGACCTGCTCGGTGGCGGAACCGCGTCGTGGCACCACGGACTCGCGGCGATCTACATCGGCTTCTCGGTCGCGTACGGGCACCGGATGATCGCGTGGGCGGACGTCCGGTTCACGCACCGGTTCGCCGGGGGTCCCGCACCGGAACGCCTGAGTGGACGGCGGTACACGGCCCGGTGCTGGGGCGACGTGCTGCGGACCGCGCTCGCCGTGCTGATCGCCGGCGGGATCATCGGTGCGCTCGTCCTCGTCGTCGGCGACCCGGAGCGCACGGACGAGCTGCAGGGCACGGTCGCACTGCTCGGGGTGGTCCTGGGCATCGAACTGCTGTGGGCGATCAGTTACACGATCTGGCCGCGCCGAGTCACCACCGCAGCCGCGGACCCGGCCGGAGCATCGAGCCAGCCGTAGGCTGACCCGGTGCCCCGCCGTGTCGACCTCGAGGAACGGGGATCCCTGGTGGCCGCGGCCTGCCTGCGGATCCTGGAGCGGGACGGCCTGAGCGCACTGTCGGTGCGGAACGTCGCGGACGAGGCCGGCATCGCTCCGGCATCACTCCGCCGCGTGTTCCCCACGCAGGACGCCCTGCGCGAGCACTGTCTGACGATCATCGAGGAACGGGTCACCGCTCGGCTCGCCGCTCTGCGTTCGACGGGTCGTGCGCTCGCACTGGACGTCCTCGCCCAGGTGCTGCCGCTCGATGCCGAGCGCACGACCGAGATTCTGGCGCAGGTGCAGCTCGGCGTGCTCGCGCGCACCGACGAACACCTGGCTGCGAGTGCCCGACGCCTCAACGACGGGGTCCGCCGGGTGTGCACCCGGGCGCTGGAGATCCTGCGCGAGGACGGCGGCTTCGGCGACGGTCGCGACCTGACCGACGAGGCCGACCGGCTGCACGCGCTGATCGACGGGCTGGCGGTCGAGCACACGTGGGATCCCGCGGCACGGGCGCCCGAGCGGGTCCTGGCGCTCGTCGAACTGCACGTGGAAAGCCTGCGCTGCGCGATCGCCTGACGTCTCAGCGACCCCGGTAGACCTCGCGCCGGTGCCCGGCGCGCACGACGACGACCACGAGCCGCCCGTCGTCGATCAGGTAGATCACGCGGTAGTCACCGACCCGGACACGCCATTCCGGGCTGTTGACGAGTCGACGAGCCGCGGGTGGACGTGGCTCGTCAGCCAGGATCGCGAGAACCCCTTCGACGAGTCGTCGGGCATGTGGCGGAAGTTTGCGGATGGCACGCCCCGCACTCGGCTCGAACTCGATGTCGTAGGTCATCCCAGACCGAGTTCGCGCCTGAGGTCCTCCCACTTGACGTTCTCGCCGCCGATGCGCTCGTTCTCGAGTCGGGCCTCTTCCACCGCCTTCAGGTCGTCCAGGTCCTCCGCCGCCTCGAGCAACCGGTCGAGGACGGCCGCGTCCACCACCGCCGCGACGCGCTTGTTGCGCCGGGTCAGGTAGACGGGTTCGTGCCGGGCATCATCGATGATCGACGCCAGGCGGGCACGGGCTTCGGAGATCGACACTTCGCGCACCTGTACATTCTAGAGCGTTTTGTACAACTCAGACGAGTGCCGTGGTGCCCACAGACTCCCGTTCGAGCAGGGACCGCTTGACGTCGAGCCCCCACGCGAAGCCGCCGAGCGTGCCGTCCGAGCGCAACACCCGGTGGCATGGGACGAAGAGCGCCGGGGCGTTCCGGGCGCACACGCTCGCCGCCGCCCGCACGGCGTCGGGCCGGCCCATCGCCGCCGCGAAACCGGTGTAGGTCAGGGTGCCGCCGGCGGGGATCCGGCGGAGCTGGCGCCACCCCTCGGTGAACAGCTCCGTACCGAACTGGCGCACGGGCACCTGCATGGCGTGCTCGACCTCGCCCGAGTAGAAGGCGTCGACCGCGGCGGCCGAGGCGACCACGCCGTCGAGCACCCGATCGGGGCGGTGGCGGTCGGCCAGACGGGCGAGGATCCGCTCGACGGAGTCGGTCCACCCGGACGCGAGGACCCTGCCCTCGGCGTCTTCGAGCACGGTGAACGCCCCGTCGGGGGTGTCCAGGGTCTGGATGGTTGCGTCGGTCATCGGTCGTCCTTCCGGGGGTCCTCTGAGGCACGGGCTGCACGGGCACCGGCGGTCGTGGTCATCGCGCGGTCGATGATCGGTCGCCAGCAGTGCATCGTGAGGTAGCTCCGCCAGGGGGCCACCTGCTCCGACCATAGGGAGAGCTCGCGCGCCGTTCCGGGCAGCCCGAGTTCCTGTGCACCGTTCCGCACGGCGAGGTCGCTGTGGAGGAAGATGTCGGGGTGGTGCCGGACCCGCAGCGCGACGTAGTCGGCGGTCCACGGTCCGATGCCCTTCACCGCGAGGAGTCCGTCGCGCAGGTCACCGAGGGACTGCCCACCGTCCACCACCAGGGACCCGTCGGCGAGCGCCGCAGCCACCCGCAGGATCGTGTCGACGCGGGCGGCGGGGCCGCGCAGCACCTCGTGCCCGCGTTCGGCGATCATCGCTGCGGCCGGGAACAGCAGCCCGCGGGGCCGGATGGCGTCCGGCACCGTCGCTCCGAGTGCGGCCACGAGCCGGGTCTGCGCGGTGCGCGCCGCGGCCACCGAGACCTGCTGCCCGATCAGGGTGCGGAACACGATCTCGTGCGCGTCCACCGCGCCGGGGAGCCGGAGACCGGGCACCCGGGCGACGGGTCCGGCGAGCCCGGGCACGGCTCCGAGGACGGCGTCGACGGCGACCGGGTCGGCGTCGAGGTCGAACAGTGCCCGGACACGCGCCACGAGGGCCGGCAGGTCGGAGAGGTCGGCGACCCGCACGCGCAGGTCGATCCCGGTGCCCCGACCGGCCACGTCGGGGACGGCGGCCGACGCGCTGAACCAGCCCGGGCCTCCAGGCAGGTCGACCAGCCGCCCGTACGACGTCACCCGACCGACAGGGTCGGTGTCCACCTGCTCCGTGCCCGGCAGGGCGTGCAGCGCGTGCCAGTCGAGCAGGCCCTGCGCGTCGAAGGGTGCCCGGGCCGGCAGGTGGACGTGCAGTGCGCCGTCGCCGCCGTCCCTGGCGCCGTCGCCTCGCCCGGACCGGCGTGCGCGGAGCTCCGTCGGGGTGACGGCGAAGACCTCGCGCACGGTGTCGTTGAACTGTCGGACGCTGGCGAACCCCGCGGCGAACGCGACGTCGGCGACGGGCAGGTCGGACGAGGTGAGCAGGGTCCGCGCGGTCTGCGCCCGGTGCGCCCGGCTGAGCGCCTTCGGCCCGGCGCCCAGCTCGGCCGTCATGATGCGGTTGAGCTGCCGCTCCGAGTAGCCCACACGCGCGGCGAGCCCGGGGACGCCGTCGCGCTCGACGACACCGTCGAGGACGAGTCGCATCGCCCGGCCGGCGACGTCCTCGCGCAGGTCCCACTCGGGGCTGCCGGGGGTCGCCTCGGGCAGGCAGCGCTTGCAGGCGCGGAAGCCGGCCAGGTGCGCTGCGGCGCTCGTGCGGTAGAAGGTGACGCCCGAGACCTTCGGCGTGCGGGCCGGGCAGCTGGGCCGGCAGTAGATGCCGGTGGAGTGCACGGCGGTGACGAACTGGCCGTCGAAACGCGCGTCGCGCGAGGCGACGGCGCGGTGCCGCTCGGCGTGCAGCGCGTCGGGCTGCGCGTCGGTGTCCGGGGTGGTCATGGGCTCAGCCTGACATGCGCCGCCGACGTCGACTGGCGGGAATCGGACGGAGCAGCGCAGGGCCAGGTGGCCATGACGCCGCCGTCTCGTCGAGACGCCGCCGACCGCGTGAGACGCCGCCGGAATCCGCGGCGTCTCGCGGAGAACGCGTCGTCTCGCGAAGAAGCCTGCGTCCCGGCGCCACGACGGCGTGTCACAGCAGGCAGAAATGGCAGCGCACGGCCGGGAGGCCCGGCTAGCGTTGGCAGCGTGACCCCAGCAGACGACGTGGCCGGGCTCGACGACCTGCCGTTCCGGACCGAGGTCGAGATCGCGCTGCTGCTCGTCTCACCGCGGCACCGGTACGAGGGGCGCCCGGCCGACGGCGCGCTGCCACCCCGGTCGACGGACCCGGACGAACGGCGCGACCGGATCGAGCTGCGGGCCGGGCTCGGGATCGTCGGCGACCGCTACTTCGCCGCGCGGGCACACGTGCACGCCTCGGTCACCGTGATCGGCCTCGAGGGGCTCGAGGCGGTCGGTCAGGCGATCGGCACCACCGTCGACCCCGTCGCGACCCGGCGGAACGTGTTCCTGCGCGGCGCCGACGTCGAAGCGCTGCGGGGCCAGCCGTTCTCGTTGGAGAGCCTGCTCCCCGGTGGCGACGGCAGCGGCGACCTCGGTCATGCCGTCCGGTTCCGTGGCTACCGTGCGGCGAACCCCTGCGCCTGGATGGACCACGAGGTGGCCCCCGGTGCGTTCCGGGCGATGCGCGGCCGGGGCGGCGTGCGGTGCGATCCGGAGTCCGACGGTGTGCTCGCCCTCGGTCCGGCGGTGCTCCGCACGGCACGCCCCGTGCCGCTCGGCTGACGCCGGCGACGTCGGGCGCCCGGGCGTACCCGAGACTCGGCTCGGCGGACACTTCGTCGACAGCCGGAGGCGCACGGTGTCCGGTCGGCCGAGACTCGGCTCGGCGACGAGGCGCTCAGGCGGTGAGGGCGCTCTCGATCGCGTCGACGAACGCCGGCAGGTCGTCCGGGGTGCGGGACGTGATGAAGCCGCCGTCGACCTGGACCTCCTGGTCGACCCACTCGGCACCGGCGTTGCGCAGGTCGGTCTGCAGCGACGGGAACGAGGTGACGGTCTTGCCGGACAGCACGCCCGCCTCGACGAGGGTCCACGGGCCGTGGCAGATCGCCGCGACTGGCTTGCTCGCCTCGGCGAAGGCCTGCACGAGCGTCGCCGCGCGGGACTCCTGGCGCAGCGTGTCGGCGTTGATCGTGCCACCGGGGATGACGAGGGCATCGAAGTCGTTCGCGTCGACACCGGCGAGGGTGGTGTCGGGCTCGAGGGTCTGCCCCGGGTCCTTGTCGCCGACCAGGGTCTGGATCGTGCCGGTCTCCTTGGCCGCCACGGTCACCGAGGCACCGCGCTCGCGCAGCTGCTCGGTGGGGACGACGATCTCGTCCTGCTCCACGCCGTAGTTCGTCGTGATGACGAGGATCTTCTTGCCGTCGAGGGTTGCCATGATCGCTCCTTCCGCGGCCCGGTCGTTCCGGCCGCACACCCGAGGGTCGTCGGGCTCGGCTGGGCAGTCCTCCAGGAGCGGTCCGGCGCCCGGCTGACTGGTCATGACACCCCGCCCAGGTCCGCCCGGCGGTCACGACATGTCGCCCGGCGGCCGGTCGCAACTCCCCGCTCAGGTCCGCCGGACGGTCACGAAGTGTCGGCTGGCGGCGGCGCAGCCGACGGGTCGCGACCACTCGGCGCACGCCGGGCGGGGTGCCGTGGACGCGCCCACGGTCGCACGGGAGGCACGGTGCGGGCCCGCCACGGGCCTCCAGGCCGACAGCGCGACCGGTCGCAACTCCCCGCTCACGTCCGCGCGGTGGCCACGAAGTGTCGGCTGGCGACGGCGCAGCCGACGGTTCGCGACCACTCGGCGCAGGGCGGGCGGGGTGTCCTGACCGGCCGGGGCTCAGCCCCGGATGCGGAAGGCGACGCCGTCGCGCTCCACGGTCAGCCCGTCGTACCCGTGCACCCGGTGCAGCCCGGCGGTCACGGGGTGTTCGAGGGGACCGACGACGACCGTGGTCGCGCCGGAGGCGATGGCGGACTCCAGGCCGGCGGGGGCGTCCTCGAACGCCACGCAGTCGGCGGGGTCGACACCGAGCAGGGCGGCGCCGCGCAGGTAGCCGTCGGGGTGGGGCTTGCCGTGCTCGACGTCCTCCGAGGGGACGAAGGCCTCGGGCACGGCGAACCCGGCGGCCGCCATCCGGCCCGCGGCGAGGTCACGGGGCGCGCTCGTCACGAGGGCGACCGGGACGCCGAGGTCGACGAGGCGCTGCACGAAGGCGACGGCGCCGGGGATCTCGAGGATGCCCTCGGTGCTCGCGGTCTCCTCGGCGACGAGCTCCGCCGCGATCCGCTGCTGCTCGGCCAGGGGCAGGTCGGGCAGGAAGCGCCGGAGGGTGTCGATCGCCTGCCGTCCGTGCGAGAACGCGAGGATCTCGTCGGGGTCGATGCCGTTCGCGTGGCCGAACCGGGTCCAGGTCGCCTCGACCACCGCGGTCGAGTCGACGAGGGTCCCGTCCATGTCGAAGAGGACCCCGGACGCCACGATGTCGATCACGCGCCCGACCCTAGCCCAAGGGGGTCAGCGCGCCCGGACGTACCGCGTGAGCAGCACGTCGCCGGCGCCGAGCAGCACGTGCGCCGGTCGCATCCGCCGGAGCTCCGGGGACGACCCGCGGGCGATGCGCGGCCCCTCCCCGCCCTCGAGCGACGGGTCGATCGTCAGGGTCAGCTCGTCGACGGCGTCCGCGGCGACGAGCGCCCCGAGGAACGACGGACCACCCTCGCAGTGGATCGTCCCGAGGCCACGATCGGCCAGCACACCGCGGATCCGTCCGGCGTCCACCGAGTCGGGGGCGTCGTCCGCGCTGCAGGGCACGACGTCGGCCACCTCGGCGAGCGCCCGGGCCGTCGCCGAGGCAGCCGCCGTCGCCGAGGTCAGGACGATCGGCCGCACCGGCGCCTCGGTGAAGACCCGCGACGCCGGGTCGAGCGACAGCGACCCGGTGACGATCGCGAACACGGGGTGGTCCGGCATGCCGTGGGCCCGACGCCAGGCAACGTCGGCGTCGTGCAGGACCATCGGCCCGTAGCCCTCGTCACGGACGGTGCCGGCGGCGACGAGCACGACGTCGGCCACGCGGCGGAGCAGGTCGAAGACCCGCAGGTCGTCGTCGCCGCCGAGCGACCCGGACACCCCGGCGGCCGAGGCCGAGCCGTCCAGCGTCGCGACGAAGTTCACGCGGAGCCAGGGGTCCCCGACGTCGGCGGTGTAGAGCTCGAGCAGGTCGTCGTCGGACAGGTCCGCGATCGACGGGGGCAGGACGGTCACGTGTTGTGCCTCGATTCCACGGGGGTGCGCCATCCGAGGGTGGCCTCGACCATGCGCATCGCGTCGACGCTCTCGGCGACGTCGTGCATGCGGACGATCCGGGCGCCGAGCATCGCGCTCACGGTCGCGACGGCGAGCGATCCGGAGAGCCGTTCCCCGCGGGGGCGGCCGAGCGACTCCCCGACGAAGTCCTTGTTCGACACCGCGGCGAGCACCGGGTAGCCGAGGGCGACGACCTCGGGCAGGCGCCGGGTGATCTCGAGGGTGTGCACGGTGTTCTTGTGCAGGTCGTGGCCCGGGTCGACGATGATCCGCGACTCCGGGATGCCCGCCGCGAGCGCCCGGTCGACCCGTTCGCGCAGGAACGCGACGACCTCGCCCGCGATGTCGGCGTACTGCGGTGGGGCCGGCAGGGGACGACGGGGTTCGGCGAGCGAGTGCGTGATGACGACGGTGGCCTCGGAGTCGGCGACCACGGCGGCCATCCGCGGGTCGGACAGGCCGGTGGTGTCGTTGACGACGGTCGCGCCGGCTGCGATCGCCGCCGCGGCGACCTCGGGTCGGAAGGTGTCGACGCTGATGACGACGTCGGACTGCTGGGCGAGCTGCTCGACGACGGGGACGACCCGGTCGATCTCGTCGGACGCGGGCAGCTCCGGGCCGGGTGCGAACTTCACGCCGCCGATGTCGACCCAGTCGGCACCCTGCTCGGCTGCGCGGACCGAGGCGGCGACGGCCCGGTCGAGCTCGAAGGTGGCGCCGCGGTCGTGGAACGAGTCCGGGGTGCGGTTCACGATCGCCATCACGGCGATGCGGTGGTCGAAGTCGATGGTGCGGCGTCCGAACGTCCGGACCGGGTGCCGCAGGTCCGGCACGACCCAGCCGGGTCCGGCCGCGTCGGATCCGGCCGCGGCGTGTTCGCCCGAGACGTGCGGGAGGCCGGTCATGCGCCCGCCTCGGCAGTCGCCGCACCCGCGGCATCGGTCCCACGCCCCGCGCCGATGAGCGCGATCGCCTCGGCCCGTCCCGCGGTGTCGGCCAGCGAGCCGGTCGCCGCGACCGTCACCGTCGTCGAACCGGTCTGGCGCTCCCCACGCGTCGTCACGCACTGGTGCTGCGCGTCGAGGACCACCAGGACACCCTCGGCGCCGAGGCCCTCGGCGATGGTCGCGGTGACCTGTTCACCGAGCCGCTCCTGCAGCTGCGGGCGGGAGGCCACCGCGTCGAGCACCCGTGCCAGCGTGCCGAGGCCGATGAGCCGTTCCCCCGGGGCGTACGCCAGGTGCGCGACCCCGAGGAACGGCAGCAGGTGGTGCTCGCAGACGGATCGGAACTTCACGTCGCGGACGATGACGAGCCGACCGCGTTCGCCGTCCTCGGCGTGCACGGTGCCGTCCCGGGCGATCGCGACCGCATCGGTGCCGATCCCGGAGAAGAACTCGGAGTACGAGTCGGCGACCCGGGCGGGGGTGCGGGTGAGTTCCGGGCGGTCAGGGTCCTCGCCGATGGCGAGCAGCAGCTCGCGGACGGCGGCCTCCACACGGGCGCGGTCCATGTGTGACGTCACCCGCTCATCCAACACCAGCCCTGGCCGGAGAACGCGGGCAGACGCCCAGCGCGACGTGCGCGACCCGCGTGGGACGGGCCTCCCGGCCGCCGGAACCTGTGAGACCGGTGTGACACGCCCGAAACCCAGCATCCTTTAAACTCTCGTGGTGAGCGCCCCGCAGACCGACACCACGCCCCGGAACCGCTTCGCGACCGGCCTCGATCGATTCTTCTCCATCACGCAACGCGGATCGTCGATCCCCCGCGAGGTCCGCGGTGGCCTCGTCTCGTTCGTCACGATGGCGTACATCGTGATCCTGAACCCCCTCATCCTCGGTGGTTTCAGCGCCGACCAGGCCGCGAAGGACGTCAACGGCGGGTGGCTCGAGAACGCTCAGGTGGCCGCGGCGACCGGCCTCGTCGCCGGCGTCATGACCATCGCGATGGGCATCATCGCGAACCTGCCGTTCGGCATCGCCGCGGGGCTCGGGATCAACTCGTTCCTCGCCGTCAGCGTCGTGCACCAGGTCACCTGGGCCGAGGCGATGGGCCTGGTCGTCATCAACGGCGTGATCATCGTGATCCTCGCGTTGACGGGCATCCGGACGATGATCTTCACCGCCGTCCCGGCTCAGCTGAAAGCCGCGATCACCGTCGGCATCGGCCTGTTCATCGCGTTCATCGGGCTCGTCGACTCCGGCTTCGTGCGGTCCTCCGGGAACCCGTCGCCGCCGCTGCAGCTCGGTGAGGACGGTTCCGTCGGCGCCCTGCCGACCGTCGTGTTCCTGATCGGCCTGATCATCATCGGCACGCTCATGGCCCGCCGGGTCAAGGGTGCGCTGCTCATCGGCATCGTCGCGACCACGATCATCGCGATCATCCTGCAGGCGATCTTCCAGGTGCCGACCTCGGTCGACTCGAAGACCGGCTGGAACCTCAACGCCCCCGGTCTGCCGAGCGCACTGTTCGCCGTGCCGGACCTGTCGCTCGTCGGCCACGCCGACGTCGTCGGCGCCTTCACCCGCATCGGCCCGCTCGCCGCGTCGATGCTCGTCTTCACCCTCGTGTTCACGAACTTCTTCGACGCGATGGGCACCATGACGGGGCTGGCCAAGGCCGCCGGTGTCGCAAAGCCGGACGGCACGTTCCCCCGCCTGAAGTCGGCGCTCGTCGTCGAGGGCGTCGGCGCGATCGCCGGTGGTGGCGCGTCGGTGTCGTCGAACACCGTCTTCATCGACTCGGCCTCCGGCATCGGCGAGGGTGCCCGCACGGGCATGGCCTCGGTCGTCACCGGGCTGCTGTTCCTGGCGTCGATGTTCCTGACGCCGCTCACCCAGGTCGTCCCGCTCGAGGTCGCCGCCGCCGGGCTCGTCGTCGTCGGTGCGCTCATGGTCGCGCAGGTCGCGGACATCTCGTGGTCGGACTTCGGCTCGGCCCTGCCGGCGTTCCTGACGATCGTCGTCATGCCGCTGACCTACTCGATCGCGAACGGCATCGGCGCCGGCTTCATCAGCTGGGTGCTCATCAAGCTGCTGTCCGGCCGTGGCCGCGAGGTCTCGTGGCTGCTCTACGTCGTCGCCGCGGGCTTCCTGCTGTACTTCGCGCGGGGGCCGCTGGAGACGATGCTCGGCGTCGGTTGAGGCTTGCTGCTGGGCCTTGCTGCTGGGCCTTGCTGATCGGGGTCCGGCGCAAGACGCCGTCGTGTCATCGGGACGCCGCCGAATCCGGCGGCGTCTCGACGTTTCCGGGGCGTGTCCGGATGACGCCGGCGTCTTCCGCAAGACGCCGGCGTCTTCCGTCGGCCGCGTCGGCCGCGTCGGCCTGGAGGCCCGTGCTCAGTCCGGCAGGTCGCTCAGCGTCGCCTCGTGGTGGCGCTGGTCCTGGGTGCGTCGGTCTTCCTTCATGCCCGCCTCGAACAGGTGGCGGCGGCCCTGCACGAGCTCGTCCCGCGCGGTGCGCTCGAGCTCCTTGGCGAGGGCGTAGTAGCCGTCGTCGTAGTCCTCGACGATCTGGAACGTCCAGCGGCCCGCGATGACGTTGCGGCCCACGAGTTCGGTGTCGATGCGCTCGGCGAGTTCGGTGTGCCCGGCCTTCCGGAGCTGCTCGACCGCTTCACCGAGGTTCAGGTCGGCGGTGCCGGTCAGGCGGTGGAACCCGTAGAGCAGGCCACGGGCGTGCTCGATGACCTCGACCGCGGCGGACAGGCTGCCGAGCGCCTCGACCGTGGCCTCGGACACCCCCTCGGGAACCTGGTGCTGTGCGTCGGGGCCTTGTGCGTCGTTCGTCATGGGTCCCGTCTACACGAGGGTTGCTGCGTCGTTCGAGGGGTTCGTCCACGACCCGCCGAGGTCCACTGCCGGTGGTTGCGACGTCAGAGGTCGACACCTACCATTCGAACACACGTTCGAACGAGGAGACCCGATGATGATCACCGAAACGGCCGCCACGGTGTGGTGGTCCGAGGGCACGCCGACCCGGCTGGTGTGGGCCGGACGGCGTTGGCGGGTGAGCGACACCCCCACGCGGCTGACCGTGACGCGCGCCGAACTGCCGACAGCGATCACGCACGCACCCGAGCGCACCGTGGGCTGGCGGTTCCAGGCGACCAGCGACGACGACGGTGAGGCACTGGTGGTCGACATCGTTCCGCAGGGCTCTGGTTGGGGCGTGGCCCGGACGTGGACGTGAGCAGCTCGGACCGCTACCGTCCGGACATGGACAGGTGGGTGGCGCTGCTGCGCGGGGTCAACGTGAACGGCGTCACGATCCGGAGCGCCGAACTCGCGGAACTCTTCCGGGGGCTCGGGTTCGACGACGTGCGCACCGTGCTCGCCTCGGGCAACGTCGTGTTCGCAGCCGACGTGCCCGCCGGACGGCTCAAGACGTCGATCGAGCAGGGGCTGCGCGACCGGTTCGGGTACGACGCATGGATCGTGCTCGTCCGGCACGACGACCTCGCCGCTGTCGTCGACGGGTTCCCCTTCGCGCGTGACGACGATCGGCACGACTACGTCGTGTTCGGGTCCGAGGATGCAGCGCTCGACGCCCTGGTGGCCGACCTCGAGCTCGACGACGCGGTCGAGCAGGTCGCCCGTGGGAACGGCGTCGTCTACTGGTCGTGCCCGAAGGGGTCGAGCACCGACACGGTGTTCGCCAAGCGGGCCGGCGCCGCACGCTTCAAGCGCACGACGACGACCCGCAACACGAACACCCTGCGGAAGCTCCTGTGACCCGGGGCACGTTGCACCACGTGGAACTCCGCACCGCCGACCTCGACACCGCCGCAGCTGCCTGGGGCTGGCTGCTCGGTGAACTCGGCTACGAACCCTTCCAGCGCTGGGAGCACGGCCGGAGCTGGCGGCTCGGCGCGTTGTACGTCGTGCTCGAATCGGCGCCGCTGGACGGCGAGCACGACCGCCGTCGACCGGGGCTCAGCCACCTGGCGTTCCACGCGGGCGACGCCGAGGCGGTGGAGCGGCTCTGGGCCGAGGCTCCCGAACACGGCTGGGCGCGCCTGTACGAAGACCGGCACCCGTTCGCCGGCGGTCCGGGGCACCACGCGGCCTTCCTCGAGGACGCCGAGCGGTTCAAGGTCGAGCTCGTCGCCAGCTGACGGTGCCGCCGACGCGGCGGAGACTCAGGCCTGCGGAGGCTGCCCGTTGCTCGCCATGGTGCCGCCGTCCACCGGCAGGACCGCGCCCGTGATGAACGACGCAGCGTCGCTGGCCAGGAACAGGATCGCCTCGGCGACCTCGGCGGAGCGACCCCCACGGCCGAGCGCGATCCGCTCCTCGAACTTCGACTGCAGGGCCTCGTCCTCGGCCTGCTCCTGGGTCAGGTCGGTCCAGATGAGTCCCGGAGCGACGGCGTTCACGCGGACGCCGAACTGCCCGTTGTCGAGCGCGGCCGCCTTCGTGAAGTTCGTGACGCCGCCCTTCGCCGCGTTGTACGGGCTCATCCGCCAGTCGGCGTCCTCACCGGAGACCGACGACGTGTTGACGATCGAACCCTTCGTCTCGCGCAGGAACGGCAACGCTGCCCGGGTGCCGTAGAACACCCCGGACAGGTCGGTCTCGATGACGCGGCGCCACTCGGCCGTGCTGATGTCGGTGATGTCGCCCGAGCTGAAGGTCCCGGCGTTGTTCACCAGGACGTCGAGCCGGTCGAAGCGGTCGATCGCCGCGGAGACGACGGTCTCCCAGTCCTCCGGGCTCGCCACGTCGGCGTGCAGGGAGACGACACGGTCGGTCGGCAGGGAGTCTCCCACCGTGCGGACCTTCTCCTCGACGCTGTCGGTCAGCACGACGGACGCACCCTCGTCGACGAACGCGCGCGCCGTCGCTGCGCCGATGCCCGAACCCGCGCCCGTGACGATCGCGACCTTGCCCTCGAACCGGTTGCCCATGATGTCTCCTCTCGTTGCACGAACCGTGCCCGGGGAGACGCCATCGACCCGAAGGGCACGGCAGACCACGGTGCCCGGGGGCGACTGAACGCGTTCGGAGGTGCCGGGAGCACCCCGCGGTGCACGTCACCCCGGCACCGCGAGGCGGGACCGGGGCGACGTGTGACCGCGGGCGGAGGAACCGGTGTCAGGCGGTCGTCTCGTCCAGGTCGAAGTCGCGCTCGAGCGAGATCGTCGGGATCGACGCGGTGATCACCGAGCCGTCCGCCCGCAGCGTGCCCTGGATGTCGCTCGTGGTCGGAGCGTGCCCGGACATCCGCGGCCCGTGGTGCGGCAGCGGCACCACGGTGGGCTCCCCCGCCTCGATGTCCCACTGCTGGTTGTGCACCCACACGGTGAAGCCCTCACCGGTCTCGACCGTGAGCGTCATGGTGTCCTGCTCCAGGTCGATCCGCACCCGCGAGCCGCGCACCGTCAGGCGGTAGGACAGACGGTCCCAGTGCTTCGGCAGCCGCGGGTTGAAGGTCATCCGGCCACCGTGGTCGCGCATGCCGCCGAAGCCGTTGACCAGCGCACCCCAGATGCCACCGGTCGACGCGATGTGCACGCCGTCCGAGGTGTTGCCGTGCAGGTCCGCCAGGTCGACGTAGAGCGCGGTCTGGAAGTACTGGTCGGCGAGGTCGTGGTAGCCGACCTCGGCCGCCATGATCGACTGCACGACCGCCGACAGCGTGGAGTCACCGGTGGTGAGTGCGTCGTAGTAGTCGAAGTCGCGACGCTTCTCGGCCGCCGTGAACTCGTGCCCCTGCAGGAACAGTGCGAGCACGACGTCGGCCTGCTTGAGCACCTGGAACCGGTAGATCACCAACGGGTGGTAGTGGAGCAGCAGCGGGCGCTTGGAGTCGGGGGTGTTCTCGAGGTCCCAGAGTTCCTTGTCGAGGAACTGGGCGTCCTGCGGGTGGATGCCGCGGTGCGGGTCGAAGGGGATCTCCATCGACTCGGCGGCGTGCTCCCACTCGACGAGCTCGTCGGGGCGCAGGCCGGTCCGGCGCACCATGCGGTCGTACTCTTCGGCGTCGTCGGCGGCGAGCTCGCGGCAGGCGTTGACGGCGAACCACAGGTTCGCACGCGCCATCACGTTCGTGTAGAGGTTGTCGTCGACGACGGTCGTGTACTCGTCCGGTCCGGTGACGCCGTCGATGTGGAACTTCTTGTCGCCGTTGGACCGCCAGAACCCGAGGTCGGCCCAGAGTCGGGCGGTCTCCACGAGCACGTCGATGGCGCCGCGCTTCAGGAACTCACGGTCGCCCGATGCCCGCACGTACTGCATGAGTGCATGGGCGATGTCGGCGTCGATGTGGTACTGCGCGGTGCCGGCGGCGTAGTACGCGCTGGACTCCTCGCCGTTGATGGTCCGCCACGGGAACAGCGCCCCGCGCTGGTTCAGCTCGCGGGCTCGCGCCCGTGCCGCGTCGAGCATGTTGTAGCGGAAGCGCAGGGCGTTCCGGGCAACGATCGGCGCCGTGTACGACAGGAACGGCAGGACGTAGATCTCCATGTCCCAGAAGTAGTGGCCGCCGTAGCCGGAGCCGGTGACGCCCTTCGCGGCGATGCCGTGGCCGTCGGTGCGGGCCGTGGCCTGCGCGAGCTGGAAGAGGTTCCACCGCACGGCCTGCTGGATCGCGGGCTGGCCGGTGATCTCGACGTCGCTGCGTGCCCAGTAGTCGTCGAGCCACTCGCGCTGCTTCGCGAAGGTCTCGTCGACGTTCTCGGCGTGTGCGCGGTCGAGCGTGCGCTCGCACCGGTCGGCGAGCTCACGCACGGGCACGCCGCGCGAGGTGTGGTAGACCACGTGCTTCACGAGGCGGATGGGCTGACCGGCGCGGGCCTGCACCCGGTAGACGTGCTTCGCCAGGTCGTCCTCGATCGACGACGACTCGTCCCAGCTGTTCTCGGTCTCGATGTGGTGCTCGACGCCGACGCAGATCGTCATGCCGGAGCTGGACGCCTGGTACCCGAGGACCGAACGGTCACCGGTGCTGCGCTTGACCTTCGGCACGAGCACCCGCTCGGTGAACGACTCGGCCTTGCGGGGGTCGAAGGCGTTCGCCGCGGCCCGCATGCCGGCGTGGTACTCGTCCTGCACGTCCTGGCGGTTGAGGATCTGGCTGGACAGCAGGATCGAGGCGTCTGCGTCGAGCACGGTGACCTCGTAGTCGATGACGGCGAGGTGCCGGTCGGTGAACGACACGAGCCGGCGCGACCGGATGAGGACCCGCTTGCCGGACGGCGTCGACCACTCGGTCTCGCGGAACAGGTACCCGCCACGGAACTCCAACCGGCGGGTGTGCCGCAGGATGTCGGCCTCGGCCAGCACCAGGGGCTCGTCGTCGACGTAGAGGCGGATGACCTTGGCGTCGGGCGCGTTGATGATCGTCTGCCCGGTCTTCGCGAAGCCGAAGGCGTCTTCCGCGTGCCGGATCGGCCAGGTCTCGTGGAAGCCGTTGACGTACGTGCCGTACTGCACGCCGCCACGGCCTTCGTCGAGGTTGCCGCGCAGGCCGAGGTACCCGTTGCCGACAGCGAAGTTCGTCTCGGCGACGCCCTGCTCGTCGGGGGTGTACTCGGTCTCGACGAGGGCCCACTCGTCGATCGGGTAGCGGACGCGGTCGAGGGGGTCCGAGGTGATGGGGTTCATGCTGCTCCGTGGGAAGGGAGGGAGATGGGTACGTCGGTGCGGCGGGCAGGCAGGGAGCGCCCGGCCGGGTGGCCTACGTCGTGCTGGTGCTGGCGACCGGTGCGGGCAGGTCGTCGAGGAGTTCGGCGAGGTCGGACACCACGACGTCGGCACCGTGCTCGCGCAGGGCGTCCGCCCCGGCACCGCGGTCGACACCGATGACCAGACCGAACGAACCGTTGCGGCCGGCTTCGACCCCGCTCGTCGCGTCTTCCACCACGACGCACTCGGCGGCGGTGAGCCCGAACCGCGTTGCCGCGTCGAGGTAGGTGTCGGGCGCCGGCTTGCCGGTCAGGCCGTCCTGGCGCGCGACGAGCCCGTCGACGACCACAGGGAACCGGTCGAGGATGCCCGCCGTCCGGAGCACCGAGGTGGCGTTCGCCGAGCTCGAGACGACCGCGACGGACAGACCGGCGTCGATCGCGGCGGTCAGGAACCGCAGCGAGCCCGGGTAGGGCTCGACACCGTGCTCGTCGAGCTCGGCCGTGAACTCCGCGTTCTTCCGGTTGCCGAGCCCGCACACCGTGTCGGTGTCGGGCGCTTCGTCCGGGGTGCCCTGCGGCAGGTCGATGCCACGCGACTCGAGCAGCGAGCGCACGCCGTCGTACCGGGGCTTGCCGTCGATGTACGTGAAGTAGTCCTGCTCGGTGTACGGCGCGACCCCGTGCGCTTCGAGGTACGGCGTGAAGAGCCGGCTCCAGGCCCGCATGTGCACGTCGGCGGTGGGGGTGAGCACGCCGTCGAGGTCGAACAGGAGCGCTCGCTGGTCACTGAGTCGAGCGGGCGTGCGCTGGTCCTGCGTCGTCATCTGCGGTCCTCCGGGGACTGGTGGTGGACGTGTGGCTCCCGACGAGTCTAGGACCGCTCCAGGTGCCGGGTCCCGACGCGCCGCACGCTGTGGAGAGAGTTCACCAGGGGCTGCACTGTGCAGGGGGAACCCCCTCCGCGGCGCACCTGTGAAGCCTCCGAGACACACCCCGGCACGCTGACCCGGACGAAAGGCACCTCCATGACCAGCGACACCACCGCCGCACCCCACGACGGCTCGCAGTCGAAGCTCCGCCAGGCGATCACCGGCCCGCTGCTGTTCCTCTTCATCCTGGGCGACGTGCTCGGCGCCGGCATCTACGCGTTGATGGGGACCCTGGCGGAGGACGTCGGCGGAGCGCTCTGGGCACCGTTGGTGCTCGCGCTCCTGCTGGCCCTGCTCACCGCGGGGTCGTACGCCGAACTCGTGACGAAGTACCCGAAGGCGGGCGGTGCCGCGGTCTTCGCCGAACGGGCCTACAAGACGCCGATCGTCTCGTTCCTGGTCGGCTTCAGCATGCTCGCCGCCGGTGTCACGAGCGCCGCCGGGTTGTCGCTCGCCTTCGCCGGCGACTACCTCGGCACCTTCGTCGACCTGCCTCCGGTGCCCACCGCGATCGTCTTCCTCGCCCTGATCGCCTGCCTGAACGCCCGCGGCATCTCCGACTCGCTCAGGAGCAACGTCGTGATGACGGTCATCGAGGTCTCCGGCCTCGTCATCGTGGTCGTCGTCGTGGCCGTGATGATCGGCGGGGGCGGCGGCGACGTCTCGCGCATCGGCGCGTTCCCGTCCGAGGCGAACCCGGCCCTGGCGACGCTGAGCGCCGCGATCGTCGCCTACTACTCGTTCGTCGGCTTCGAGACGTCCGCCAACATCGCCGAAGAGGTCCGCGACCCCCGCCGCGTCTACCCGAAGGCCCTGTTCGGCGCCCTCGCCACGGCCGGCGTCGTCTACGTCCTCGTCGCCCTCGCCAGCGCGATCGCCCTGCCCGCGTCCGAGCTGTCCGAGTCCAGCGGCCCGCTGCTCGCGGTCGTCTCCGCCACCGGCGTCCCGATCCCCGACTGGGTCTTCAGCCTCATCGCCCTGGTCGCCGTCGCGAACGGCGCGCTGCTCACGATGATCATGGCGAGCCGCGTGACCTACGGCATGGCCGAGCAGCGGCTCCTGCCCGCCCTGCTCGCGAAGGTCCTGCCGAACCGGAAGACCCCGTGGACCGCGATCGTCGCCACGACGGTCGTCGCGATGCTCCTGACCCTGGTGGGTGACGTGGGCGTGCTGGCCGAGACCGTCGTGCTCCTGCTGCTCTTCGTGTTCATCAGCACGAACGTCGCCGTCCTGGTGCTCCGCCGCGACCACGTCGAGCACGACCACTTCCGGGTCTGGACCTTCGTCCCGGTGCTCGGGGTGCTGTCGTGCGTCCTGCTGCTCACGCAGCAGAGCGGCCAGGTCTGGCTCTACGCCGCGATCCTGCTCGCCGTCGGCGTGGTGCTCTACTTCATCGCCCGGTTCACCGGGCGCCGTTCCGGACGCGACCACGAGGCGGGCGTGATCCACTGACGTCGCGCACCACGGGCCTCCAGGCAGACCGTCTGGAGGCCCGTGGTGCGTCCGCCGGTCGGCGCGCGGAGTCAGCGCAGGTCGCGCACCCAGGCCTCGACCGCGTCCGAGATCTGCTGCCGGGCATCAGCACGGCTGATGGTCGCCGTCCGGTCGCCCGGCTGGTCGCCGTAGGCACCGAAGTCGGCGTGGTTCGACCCCTGGATCTCGGTCATGGTGGCGGTCGACGGCAGCTTGTCCCGCGCGGCGTCGACCTTGGCCGGCGTCGACAGGCCGTCACGCGAACCGGAGACGCTCAGCACGTCGATGTACGAGCGGCTGATGTCGTTCGCGCAGTAGCTGCCGAAGAGCAGCAGACCGTCGGCGTCCTGGGCGAGCTGGCACGCACGGACCCCGCCGAGGGAGTGCCCGCCGACGGCCCAGCGCGTGACCGAGGGGGCGTGGGCCTCGAACGTGGCGAGCGGCCGGGTGTCGAAGAACGCCAGGTTGAGCGTCGGCTTCGTGATGACGACCGTCGTGCCGTTGGCGACCACCTGCCGGAACGTCGCCATGTAGGCGTAGGGATCCACCTTCGCACCGGGGATGAACACGATCCCGACCCCGTCGGCCTGGCCGGTCGGGGTCATCACCACCGAGTCACCGGCGTCCCGCACCGCGATCCGGTCGTCACGCCAGACCTGCAGGGCGGCACTGCGCGTGCCCTGCATGACGATGTGCGCCCACACGAGGAACACCACCGCGAGCAGGACGACGACGGCGACGATCCAGGTGGTCCAGCGCAGCGCTCGGTTCATGTGGCCACCGTACGGCGCATCAGGACCTCGGTCCGGCCGTCCGGCAACGGATCGCCGGGTTCGTCGCGTGCGCTGAAGCCGACGTGCTCGTAGGCGCGACGGGCGACGGCGTTGTCGGGCAGCACCGAGAGTTCGAGTTCGGTGGCTCCGGTAGCAGCCGCCCACGTGGCGATCGCGTCGATGAGTGCACGGGCGATGCCGCGGCCGCGCGCTGCCGGGTCGACCCACATCGAGATGAGCTCGGCGGGGCCGTCCGGGTCGGTGGACGGGACGCCGCTCGCCATCCCGACGACCGCGCCGGGTCCGTCGGCATCGGTGTCGACCGCGAGCAGGTCGAGCGCTCCCGGGATCGACAGGCGGGTGCGCCACCGGTGCTCGGGGGCGTCCACCCAGTCCTGCAGCGTCGAGCCGAAGGCGTCCGGGGCGTCGGCGAGGGCGCGGAGGCGCACGGGTCGCCACGCTTCCCAGTCGTCGGCGGTCACGCGGCGCAGTTCGATCCCCACGTCCCGACGGTACCGCGGAGCGGGGTGCGACCGGCAGGGCGGGACCGGCAGGGTCCCGCATCCAGTGCGCAGAAGACGTCGGGTGCGGTGGTCGCACCCGACGTCTTCTGCTCACTCGTTGGCCGTCGCCCGGGAAGGGCGACCGGGACTACGCCTTGATGGCGGCGCGGATCTCGGCGGCTGCTGCGCCGACGTCCGAGGCGCTGTAGATCGCGCTGCCGGCGACGGCGATGCGGGCACCGGCATCCTGAACCGAGGCGACCGAGGACGCGTTCACGCCGCCCGCGATCGAGAACGGGACGCCCGAGTCCTTGCCGGCGTCGAGCAGGGTCGAGAAGGTGAAGCCCTCTTCTGCCTGCTCGTCGAGCCCGGCGTGGACCTCGACGAACTCGGCGCCGAGTGCGACGACCTCGCGGGCGCGGGCGGCCTTGTCGGAGACGCCGATCAGGTCGACGACGATGCCCTTGCCGTGCTTCTTCGCGGCCTTGACGGCGCCGACGATCGTCGAGTCGCCGGCGACACCGAGGACGGTGACCAGGTCGGCACCCGCCGAGAAGGCGATGTCGGCCTCGAGCTCACCGGCGTCCATGGTCTTGAGGTCGGCGAACACGATCTTGTCGGGGTGCGCTTCCTTGATCGCGGTGACGGCGGACAGGCCGGCGCTCTTGATCAGGGGCGTGCCGAGCTCGAGGACGTCGACGTGCGGCGCGGCCGCGGCGGCGAGCTCGAGGGCGGCTTCGGTGGTCAGGGTGTCCATGGCGAACTGGAGCTGCATGGGTGTGCCTTTCATTCGAGGTTGGCGTGACGGGGCCAGAGGTCGTCGGCGGACTGCCCGCCTCGGGCCCACAGGGCGTGGAACACGGCGTCGCCCACCAGGGCGACCGCCTGTTCGAAGAGGCCACCGGCGTACTGGGCCGAGGCGGTGCCGGAGCGGTCGGTCTTCGTCGCGGCGGGCAGCACGATCGTGACGTCCGCCAGCTCGGAGAGCGGGGAGTCGTCGGTGGTCGAGAGCGCCACGACGGATGCCCCGACCTCGTGCGCGGTGCGCGCGGCCTGCACGATGCCGGTGGTCGTCCCGGAACCGCTCGCGACGAGGAGCAGGTCACCCTGCCGGATGGCCGGGGTGGTGACCTCGCCCACGACGTGCGCGTCGAGCCCCAGGTGCATGAGGCGCATTGCGGTCATGCGGAGGGCGAGGCCGGAGCGACCGGCGCCGTGGACGAACACCCGGTCGGCGCCCTCGATCAGGTCGAGTGCACGCTGTGCGGGAGCGTCCTCGAGGCGGGCCGCCAGGTCGCCGACCTCGCGGACGACCAGGTCGAGCGCTGCGGAGACGGTGGTTGCTGCCATGACGACGATCCTTCCGTCAGCGGACCCTGCGCGCCGCTACCCGCCCCGGCAGGGGTCCCATCCCATCGGGTGGGCCCGTCCGCTCGGGTGGGACGGGTACGGTCGCCTCCATGGACGCATCGGTCGACACACTGGAGGCCCGGGGCGGCTCCGCCATCCGGCTCGCGGCCGCCGAGCACGCCCGCACCGTCGCCGAGCAGGCGGACCGGCACGCGCTGACCCTCGAGTCCGTCCTCGCCGTGCTCCGGTCGTCGCGGGTCACCGACGCAGCCGCCCGGGCCGAGGCCGTCGAGATCGCCTCGGCCGCCCTCGTCGACCTGCGCACCGTGACCGATCAGCAGCGGAGCACCCTGCTCGAACCCGTCACCGGGGCGTTCTCACGGCTGCGCGCCGACCTGCGACCGCTCGTGCGCTTCGGGGACCTCGACGTGCAGTTCGTCGAGCCGCCGGCCACCGGCCGTGCGCTCCCGGGTGACGTCGCCCACGCGGCCCGGGCGATCGTCCGGACCGCGGTGCTCGCCCTGGTCGACGACGGTGCGGCGAAGCGGGTGCGCATCCAGTGGGACTGCGACGGCCGGAACCTGCTCATGCAGCTCCGCGACGACGGCTCCGGCACGCTCGACGTGCAGGACGACGCCATGCGACCGATCGCCGAGCGGGTCGTCACGCTCGACGGGCGGGTGCAGGTCGCGAGCACCCCGGGGTGGGGATCGGTGCTCGACATCTCCCTGCCGCTCGACCCACGGCCGACCGAGGTGGACGCGGTCGACGACGGCGATCTGACCCCGCGGGAGCGCGACGTGCTGCGGCTCGTGGCGACCGGTGTCGGCAACCGGGAGATCGCCGAGGGGCTCGGCATCAGTGTCAACACCGTGAAGTACCACGTGGCGAACCTGCTCCGGAAGCACGGCGCCCGGACCCGGGCGGAGCTCGCGGCGTTCAGCTCCCGGGCGTGAACCGACGGGACCGCGACGCGTACCGGGTTCCTACGCCCCGGGGGCGAAGCGGTAGCCCATGCCGGACTCCGTCACCAGGAAGCGCGGGTGCGCGGGGTCGGGCTCGAGCTTCCGCCGCAGCTGGGCCATGTAGAGGCGCAGGTACCCGGAGTCGTTGCCGTGCGTCGGCCCCCAGACCTCGGTCAACAGCATCTCGCGGGTCATCAGGCGGTCGGGGTTCGTGACCAGGACCTCGAGCAGGCGCCACTCGGTGGGCGTCAGGCGGATCGCCGGACCCTCGGCCGGGGTGACCTGCTTCGCGACGAGGTCCACGAGCAGCGGTCCGATCGCGATCGTCGGGGTCTCCTCCGTCGCCACCACCCGGCGTCGTCCGAGTGCCCGCAGCCGGGCGAGGAGCTCGTCCATCTGGAACGGCTTCGTCACGTAGTCGTCGGCACCGGCGTCGAGCGCGTCGACCTTGTCGGACGAGTCGGTCCGGCCGGAGAGCACCAGGACGGGCACCTGCGACCAGGCCCGGACGCCCTCGAGCACCCCGATGCCGTCGAGTCGGGGCATGCCGAGGTCGAGGAGCACCAGGTCGGGGCGCTCGGTGATGACGGCGTCGATCGCCTCGCGCCCGTCCCGAGCCGTGACGACGTCGTACCCTCGCGCCGAGAGCGTCACCGACAGCGCACGGACGAGCTGCGCGTCGTCGTCAGCGATCAGGACCTTCATCGGATCTCCACTCCCACGTGCCCGGCGATCGGCAGCCGCACCACGACGGTGAGGCCACCGCCCGGGGTGTCGTCGACCTCGATCGTGCCGCCCATGCCCTCGGTGAACCCGCGCGCCAGAGCCAGGCCGAGCCCGAGGCCGGTCTCGTTGTCGGTGTCGCCGAGCCGCTGGAACGGCTGGAACACCTCGTCGCGGCGGTCCGCGGGGATCCCGGGGCCGTGGTCGGCGACGCGGAGTTCGACCACGCCGGCGAAGGCGCTGGCGGCGACCCGGACGTGGGTGCCCTCCGGGGCGTACCGGGCGGCGTTGGCGAGCAGGTTCACGACGACGCGCTGCAGCAGGACGGGGTCGGCGAGCACCGGGGGCAGGTCGGCGGGCAGGTCGAGGTCGACGTCGTCGGGGCCGAGCTCGAGCTCGTCGAGTGCGGGGGCGACCACCGTCTCGAGTGCGATCGACGCCGGGGTGACCGCGAGGACACCGGCCTGCACGCGGCTGACGTCCAGCAGGTCTGCCAACAGCACCGCCAGCTGACCGAGGCTCTCGTCAGCGGTCGCGAGCAGCGCCTCCCGGTCGGGTCCGGACAGGTCGATGTCGGGCGCACGCAGCGTCTGCACGGCGGCGGAGGCCGCTGCGATCGGTCGGCGCACGTCGTGGCCGACGGCCGCGAGCAGTGCGCTGCGAACCCGGTCGGCGGCGGCGATGCGTTCGGCGCCGACGGCAGTGCGGGTCAGCTCGCGGTGCTCGACGGCGGCGTCGAGCTGCTGCTCGACGACCCGCAGCAGTCGGCGCTGGGTCGGGTCGTCGGGCGCGCCGGCGAACTCGAGCACGGCGCCGGAAGCGAGCGTCGTCGACGCGTCCGGCGTCGTGCCGAACTCGCCGGAGGTCGCCGGCACCTCGTCGCCCTGGCGGATCCGGACGCCGGCGAAGCCGAAGGCCTCACGGGTGCGGTCGAGCAGCGCCTGCAGGGCGTCGTCACCACGGAGCACACTGCCGGCGATGCCCATCAGGAGCCCGGACTCGGCCGAGGCCCGACGGGCGGCACGTGACCGGCGGGCGGACCGGTCGACCACGAAGCTGACCAGCACCGCGCTGATGACGTACATGACCAGCGCGAACAGGTGCCACGGCTGCTGGACGGTCACCATGTAGAGGGGTTGCACGAAGAAGTAGTCGAGACTCAGCCCGGACAGCACGGCCGCGAACACCGCCGGCCACATCCCGCCCACGAGCGCCACGACGAGCACGAGCAGCTGGTACGCCAGCACGTCGACGGTGATGGCGTCCGGGTCGCTGCCGATCGACAGCACCCAGGTGAGCAGCGGGCCGACCAGGACCGACAGCACGAACCCGGCGATCACGCGTCCGCGGGACAGACTGCCCCCGAGCTTCGGCAGGGTGATCCCGCCGCCGGCCCGCTCGTGCGTGACGACGTGCACGTCGATGTCGCCGGACTCCCGGATGACGGTGTTGCCGATGCCCGGACCGGTCATGGCGGCCGCGAGCCGGCTGCGGCGGCTGACCCCGATCACGATCTGGGTGGCGTCGATCGACCGTGCGAACCGCACCAGGGTGCTCGGTACGTCGTCGCCGACGACCTGGTGGTACGTCCCACCGAGCTGCTCGAGCAGGGTCCGCTGCTTGCCGAGCGCGCCGGGGTGCCGCACGCGCAGGCCGTCGTTCGTGGTCACGTGGACGGCGGCGAGCTCGCCGCCGGCGCTGCGGGCGGCGATGCGGGCGCCGCGGCGCAGCAGGGTCTCGCCCTCGGGGCCGCCGGTCAGGGCGACGAGCACGCGCTCCCGGGTCTCCCAGCGGTGTTCGATGCCGTGCTCGGCGCGGTAGGCCTTGAGCGCGTCGTCGACCTCGTCCGCGAGCCAGAGCAGGGCGATCTCGCGCAGGGCGGTGAGGTTGCCGAGGCGGAAGTAGTTCGACAGCGCGGCGTCGATCCGGGCCGCCGGGTAGACGAGCCCGTCGGAGAGCCGTTCGCGCAGCGCTGCCGGGGCCAGGTCGACGACCTCGATCTGGTCGGCCGCGCGCACCACGGCGTCGGGGACGGTCTCGCGCTGCACGGTGCCGGTGATCTCGCGGACCACGTCGCCGAGGGACTGCATGTGCTGCACGTTGACCGTCGAGATGACGTCGATGCCGGCGTCCCGCAGCGCTTCGACGTCCTGCCAGCGCTTCTCGTTCGGGCTGCCGGGGGCGTTCGTGTGGGCGAGTTCGTCGACGAGCGCGACCTCGGGTGCCCGGGCGATGACAGCGTCGAGGTCGAGGTCGTCCAGGTCGACGCCGCGGTGCGAGACGGTGCGGCGGGGCACCACCTCGAGCCCGTTCACCAGGGCCGCGGTGGCGGCGCGCTCGTGCGTCTCGACGACGGCGACGACCACGTCGCGACCCTCGTCGAGCAGCCGACGCCCCTCTTCGAGCATCGTGTAGGTCTTGCCGACACCGGGCGCTGCACCGAGCAGGACCCGCAGCTTCCCGCGCTTCACGTGCTCATCCTCTCGCGTGCGGGGGTCGGTCTCCGCAAAACACCGGTGTTCACCTGTCGCACCGCGGTCTGCGAGTGTTCGACGCGCGAGCACCGGTGTCTTGCGGAGGGGTCGCCCACGCTCAGGACGCCTTCGCCAGCGCCAGGTTCAGCGCGAGCACGTTCACCACGGGCTCACCGAGGAACCCGAGCTGCCGCGACTCGGTGTGCGACTGCACGAGCTGCCGCACGGTGGCGACGGACAACCCCCGTGCCGATGCCACGCGCGCCACCTGCTGGCGTGCGTACTCCGGGCTGATGTCCGGGTCGAGCCCCGAGCCCGAGGCGGTCACGGCGTCGGCCGGCACCTGTGCGGCGGGGACCCCGTCGGCCTTCGCCAGGGCGGCACGACGCTCCTCGACGGCCTTGAGCAGGTCGGCGTTGTTCGGCCCGAGGTTCGAGCCGGAGGACGCCCCCGCGTCGTAGCCGTCCCCGGCGGCGGACGGCCGCGACTGGAACCAGCGGTCGGCCTGCTTCCCGGTGAACGACTGCCCGATCAACGAGGAACCGACGACCTTGCCGGACGAGTCCGTGACCATCGAGCCGTTGGCCTGGTCGTGGAACGCCGCCTGGCCGACGCCCCAGACGGCGAGCGGGTACCCGACGCCGAGGACGACGGTGGCGACGAGGGTGAGGCGGATCGCCACACCGGCGGAACGGAAGGTGGAACGTGCAGATGCCATGACTAGAACCCCGGGATGAGACCGACCACGAGGTCGATCAGTTTGATGCCGATGAAGGGGACGACCACGCCGCCCAGCCCGTAGACGAGCAGGTTGCGGCCGAGGATCGACGACGCTGCGGCTGCGCGGTACTTGACGCCACGCAGGGACAGCGGGATGAGCGCAACGATGACCAGCGCGTTGAAGACGACCGCCGACAGGATCGCGGACGACGGGCTGTGCAGCCCCATGATGTTGAGCGCCGCGAGGCCCGGGAACGCGGCCTGGAACATCGCCGGGATGATCGCGAAGTACTTCGCGACGTCGTTGGCGATGGAGAAGGTGGTCAGGGCACCGCGGGTGATGAGCAGCTGCTTGCCGATGCGGACGACGTCGATGAGCTTGGTCGGGTCGGAGTCGAGGTCGACCATGTTGCCCGCCTCCTTCGCCGCCGTCGTACCGGTGTTCATCGCGACGCCGACGTCCGCCTGGGCCAGGGCCGGGGCGTCGTTGGTGCCGTCACCGGTCATGGCGACGAGGTTGCCGCCCTCCTGCTCGCGCTTGATGTAGGCGAGCTTGTCCTCCGGGGTGGCCTCGGCCAGGAAGTCGTCGACGCCGGCCTCGTGGGCGATGGCTGCCGCGGTGCGGGGGTTGTCACCGGTGATCATCACCGTGCGGATGCCCATCGACCGGAGCTCGGCGAACCGTGATGCCATGCCGTCCTTGACGACGTCCTTCAGGTGCACGACGCCGAGCAGCGTGACCGCACCGGTCGACGACCGACGGCCGACGACGAGCGGTGTGCCGCCCTGGTCGGAGATCTCCGCGACGGTCGCGTCGATGGCCGAAACGACACCGGCTTCGGTGGTGTCCGCCCAGGCGAGCACAGCCGCAGCGGCGCCCTTCCGGATCTGCGATCCGTCGGGCAGGTCGAGACCGGACATGCGCGTCTGCGCCGTGAACGGCACCTCGACGGCCCCGTCCGGCAGGCCCACGGCGGCGCCGTCCTCGCGCGCCAGGTCGACGATCGAGCGACCTTCCGGGGTGCTGTCCGCGGCACTCGACAGCGCTGCGGCTTCGAGCAGGTCGGCGGTCGTCACGCCCGGCACGGGCACCACGCGGGATGCCCGGCGGTTGCCGTAGGTGATCGTGCCGGTCTTGTCGAGCAGCAGCGTCGTGATGTCACCGGCGGCCTCGACCGCGCGGCCCGACATCGCGAGCACGTTGTGCTGCACGAGTCGGTCCATGCCGGCGATGCCGATCGCGGAGAGCAGGGCCCCGATGGTGGTCGGGATGAGGCAGACGAGCAGGGCGATGAGCACCGGCACGCTGACCGTCGCACCGACGAGCCCCGCGATGGGCTGCATCGTCAGGCAGACGATCACGAAGACGATCGACAGCGAGGCGAGCAGGATGTTCAGCGCGATCTCGTTCGGCGTCTTCTGCCGTGCCGCACCCTCGACCAGACGGATCATCCGGTCGATGAAGGTCTCGCCCGGGGTCGAGGTGATGCGCACCACGATCCGGTCGGACAGCACGCGGGTGCCGCCGGTGACGGCGCTGCGGTCGCCGCCGGACTCGCGGATGACCGGTGCCGACTCACCCGTGACGGCCGACTCGTCGACCGACGCGATGCCGTCGATGACGTCACCGTCGCCCGGGATGACCTCGCCCGCGACGACCAGGACCACGTCGCCCTTGGCCAGGTCGACGGAAGCGACCTCCTCGGTCGCGTTGCCGGTCGCGGCCGCGTCGGACGTCGCGTACCCGAGCACCCGGCGGGCACTCGTGGTCGAGCGGGTCTTCCGCAGGGTGTCGGCCTGGGCCTTGCCGCGGCCCTCGGCCACCGACTCCGCCAGGTTGGCGAAGACGACGGTGAGCCAGAGCCAGACGGCGATGGCGATCGTGAAGGCGGACGGCTCGACGACGGCGGCTGCCGTCGTCAGCGCCGCGCCGACCTCGACGATGAACATGACGGGGTTCCGCCACATGAGTCGCGGATCGAGTTTCCGCAGGGCGCCCGGGAGGCCCGCCACCAGCTGGCGGGGTCCGAATGCGGACGAGCGGATGGCCGGCCTGGAGGCGGTGGTCGCCTCGTGCTCGGAGGTCACGGTGGTCATGACAGTCCTTCTGCGAGCGGACCCAGTGCGAGCACCGGGAAGTAGGTGAGTGCGGTGACGATGACGGCGACGCCGCCGAGCAGCACGATGAAGAGCGGGCGATGGGTGGGCAGCGTGCCGGCGGTCTCCGGCACCCGGTCCTGCGCCGCGAGGGACCCGGCGAGCGCCAGGACGAACACCATCGGCACGAAGCGGCCGAGCAGCATCACGACGCCGAGCGAGGAGTTCATCCACGTGGTGTTCGCGGTGAGTCCGCCGAAGGCCGAGCCGTTGTTGTTCGCGCCCGAGGTGAAGGCGTAGAGCAGCTCGGTCAGCCCGTGGTTGCCGGGGTTGAAGATCGACGTCCCGAGCACCTGTTCGCGGACCCCGGGGATCACGAGCGAGAGCCCGGTGGCCAGGAGCACGAGCGTCGGCGTGACGAGGATGTACAGCGCCGCGAAGGTCATCTCCTTGGCGCGGATCTTCTTGCCGAGGTACTCCGGGGTTCGGCCGACGAGCAGGCCGCCGATGAACACCGTGATGACGGCGAGCACGAGCATGCCGTACAGGCCGGAGCCGACGCCGCCGGGGGTGACCTCGCCGAGCATCATGTTGACGAGCGCCATCATCCCGCCGATCGGGGTGTAGCTGTCGTGCATCGCGTTGACGGCGCCGGTGGACGTCGAGGTGGTCGCGGTCGAGAAGAGCGTCGAACCGAGGATGCCGAAGCGGCTCTCCTTGCCTTCCATCGCGGCCCCGGCGGCGTGTGTGGCGATCCCGCCGCCGCCGAGCTCGGCGATCGACATGACCGACAGCGAGACGAGGAAGATCGCGCTCATCACGGCGAGGATCGCGTAGCCCTGGCGGTCGTCCCCGACGAGCCGCCCGAACGTGCGCGGGAGCGAGAACGGGATGACGAGCATGAGGAAGATCTCGACGAGGTTCGTCCACGCCTGCGGGTTCTCGAACGGGTGCGCCGAGTTCGCGTTGAAGTAGCCGCCACCGTTCGTGCCGAGTTCCTTGATCGCCTCCTGCGAGGCGACGAACCCGCCGGGGATGTGCTGCGTGCCACCGATGAGCGTGGTGACGTCGGTGCCGCTCCCCCACGACTGGACGACCCCGCCGGCGACGAGCACGATCGCGAAGACGAACGCCCCGGGCAGCAGCAGCCGGCCGAGCCCGCGGACGATGTCCACCCACACGTTGCCGAGGGTGCCGGACTTGCGACGGGCGAACCCGCGCACCAGCGCCACGGCGACCGCCAGGCCGACGGCTGCGGACAGGAAGTTCTGCACCGCGAGGCCGGCCATCTGCACGGTGTAGCCGAGGGTGACCTCGGGCGAGTACGACTGCCAGTTCGTGTTCGACACGAACGACGCCGCGGTGTTGAACGCGAGCGAGGGTCCGACACCGGGCAGTCCGAGGTCGCCGGGCAGGACGACCTGGATGCGCTGCAGCAGGTAGACGAGCAGGAGCCCGGCGACGCTGAAGAGCAGCACGCCGCGCAGGTACACGGGCCAGGACTGCTCGGCGTCCGGGTCGACGCCGATCAGCCGGTAGACCCCGCGCTCGACCCGGTTGTGCCGGACGGGTGTGAAGACCTTCGCCATCCAGTCGCCGAGCGGGCGGTACGCGACGACGAGCAGCAGGACGAGGGTGGCGACCTGGGCGATGCCCGCCCAGAGGTCCGCGGCGCCCACTAGAAGCGCTCCGGACGCACGAGCGCCCAGACGAGGTACACGACAGCGGCGATGCCGAGGACGGCGGCCGCGATGGTGATGCCGATCACAGCCGTTCCACCCCCTTGGCGATCAGTGCCACCACGCCGAACACGGCGAGGACACCGGCGACGACGAACACGTCGAACACGAGGGACTCCAGAAGGTCTGCGGTGTCCGCGCCGGGTGACGCGGACCGGCACCACTTGTGGTGCCGAACCGATGCTGGATCCTGCGCCGGGCCTCCAGTCCGCTCCTAACGGATCCCTGACGCCGCCCTGGCGGACGCATGCACGCTCCTAACGCCTGTGGAGAGCGCTCGATCCCGTGACGCGGATCCTGGTAGGGTTTCAGCATCACGATCGGCCCGCTCGCCTCACGGCTCGGGCCGATTTTCTTGTCTCGGGGGGGGCGCATGGAGTACGTGAAACCGTGGCTCTCGATCGGTGAGCAGATCGAGAAGCTGGCTTCCAAGGGAGTCCGCATCGGTGATCGGGGCGTCGCGGGATCGGTACTGCGCGAAGTCGGCTACTACCGCCGCACCGGATACCTCTATCCCTTCCGTTATCCCTTCCGTGAATCGTCATCGGTCACCGATGAGGTCGGCCGCCGACACGGCGAGGTCCACGACCGGTACCGAGCAGGGACGGAGTTCGCAGCAGCCGGACACCGGAGCGTTCACTGCACCTCGGCCCGACCCACCGGATGGCTCCAGCGCACACACGGCGTGGCTGCAGCGCGTCCGCGAACGGCCGGATTCCTCGGATGAATCGTTCGTTGCCCACTTCCGCGACAAGTACGACGACCGGATGCCCATCTGGGCACTCACCGAAATCCTCGAACTGGGACACCTCGCTCGGCTGTACGGCGGTCTCCGGAACGACGTCGACACCCGGATCGCCCGAGAGTCCGGCGTCCCGACCAAGAAGACGATGCTGAGCTGGCTCGCCTCGGTCAACTACGTCCGGAACGTCGCAGCACACCATGCGCGTCTGTTCAACCGGAAGTTGGTCGTGGTCCCGAAACGGCCGAGGTCCGGTGCGGTACCGCTCCTCGCACATCTCTCGGGAACCGATGCGCCGAAGCAGTTCGGTGTCTACAACACCTTGGCGGCGATGGCGTACCTGCTCAGGTCGGTCCCGTCCGACCACGACTGGGCCGAGCGCGTGGCCGCTCTCCTCGGGGCCTTCCCGAGCAACGAACACCTCGATCTCTCGTCGATGGGTGTCGGCGGCGGTTGGCTGGACCACGCGCTCTGGACAGGTCCCCACTGATCACGCTGGGCGACGCGTGCCGGCCGTGCGCAACCGGTCAGCGAGGTCTGCCACGGCCTCGACGAGCTCCTCCGGACCCGCGACGACGAAGTCGACCGCAAATCCTGACACCACGCCCGCGAGCCCGTCCCACGACCACGATCCGAGGGTGACGCGTGCCCGGTCGCCCTCGAGCTGCTCGACCACGGCGTCCTCGGGCAGGTACGGCGCGATCCGCCGCGCATCGCCCGCCGTCGTGGTCACCGACCCGGTGCACGGCCACACGTCGTCGACCGCCGCCCCCTTGAACCGCGCGGACACGAACGCGGCCGCATCGCCACCGGGGATCGGTCGCGGCGTGAAGGGGACGCGGGTGCGCATCCGCGGCGTGATCCGGTCGATGCGATGCGTGCGCCAGTCGTCGCGGTCGGCATCCCAGTCGAGCAGGTACCAGCGACCGTTCCGGGCGACGACGGCGTGCGGTTCCACCCGGTGCGGAGTCTCGTCCTCTCCGTACCCGAAGCGGAAGACCTCGTGCAGGTGGACGGCCTCGCTCACCGCCACCAGGACCTCCGGGTCGGTGGTGGTCCGGCTCGTCGCGGTCACGGCCTGCACCGCGTCGACCCGGGACCGCAGCCGCGCGGGCATCACCTGCCGGACGGTCGCCAGGGCGCGGGCCGCCGACTCGGCGACGTCCGCCCCCGATGCCGGTGCCACGGCGAGCGCCAGGGCGATCGCCACCGCCTGGTCGTCGTCGAAGAGCAGCGGGGGCAGGTCGGAGCCGGCCTCAAGCCGGTAGCCGCCGGCCGGGCCACGGAGCGCCTCCACCCGGTACCCGAGCCCACGGAGTCGATCGACGTCGCGGCGGACCGTACGGGGACTGACCTCGAGCCGCCCGGCCAGCTCGTCCCCCGGCCAGTCGCGGTGCACCTGGAGCAGGGAGAGCAGCGTGAGCATCCGTGCGGAGGGTCCGGCCATGGCGTCCATCTTCGTCCGAGAAGCGGACAGGATCTGACCGCATTGCCCGAGATCCTCGTCCCATGAGCATCGAAACGACAACCCACCTCAACTTCGACGGCGACGCCCGCGCGGCGCTCGACTTCTACGCATCGGTCTTCGGCGGCGAGGTCACCGCCGCCACCTACGGCCAGATGGGCGCCCTGGACGACCCGGACTGGGCGGACCGCATCGTCTTCGGGCAGGTCTCCACGGCCGCCGGCTTCCGCGTCATGGCCTTCGACGTCTGGCCCGGGCAGCCCTACGACCAGGGATCGAACGCCTTCTACGTGTTCGTGCACGGCGACGACACGGCCGAGATCGAGCGGTACTGGGCGGCACTGTCCGAGGGCGCCGAAGTACGGCAGCCCCTGGAACCCTCGGCCTGGGCACCGTTGGCCGGGCAGCTGCGCGACCGCTTCGGCGTGGTCTGGCAGCTCGACGTCGCGGCCCCGACCGAGTGACGCGGCGGTGCGGCCCGGATGGTCCCGCCCCGCACCGACGCTCGGACGTTTGTGAACCACTTCCCCACGGAATCCAGCCGCCGATAGCGTGCTGGCATGCCCGAGTTCCGCCCGATGCCCGGTTACGAGCTCGGCCACGGATGGGTGGCCGCCCGCCGACGCCGCTCCCGGTTCGGCAGCGTGTGGCGCTGGATCGGGCCGCCGGTCGCACTCGTCGCCGTCGTCGCTGCCGCGCTGCTGTTCCACTGGTACGCGGGCGTGGCCGACCAGGTCGAGTGGGAGTGCGCGGTGTCCACCTGCGGCACGAGCGACCCGCGGTCCTTCGCGCCGGAGGGGTGCTGGGCGCTCCTCGTGCTCGCCGGTCTCGGCACCGTCCGGGTCCCCGGGCGGTGGTGGTGGACGGGCGCGCTCCTGCTCGGGTTCGCGCTCGTCGCCGCGTGGTCGATCGACTGGTGGCGGATGCCCGGCATCGACCTCGGGCTGTTCGTGACGCCGATCGGAGCCGGGAGCCTGGGCGTCGTCCTCCTGCTCGCCCGGATCGGGATGGCCGTCGACCGTGTGCGCGGGCGAGCCCACACCGCCCGTCGGCGGGCCGAACAGGACAGTCCGCGGGACGTGGGCGAGCGCTGACCCGGTCGGAGGATCAGCCCGAGCGGCTCCAGGTGCTGACCGTCACGGTCGCGGTCACGCTCGTCGGCGCGAACACCTGCTCCGCCGAGACGTGGTGGTGGCTCGGCCCCATGTGCACGACGTCGTGGACGTCCTCCGCCGACAGCTCCATGGACCACATCAGGTCCTCGGAGGACCGCAGCGCGAACGACGGCGTCAGGGAGTCGTGCAGTCGGCGCTCCTTCTCCGGGTCCACGCTGATCGTCGCCTCGGCGAGCTCCGCCAGGTGGCCGGTCCGCGGGGTCACCACCACGAGCACGCCGTCGGCGTGCAGGACGCGGGCGTACTCGGTCTGGTTGCGGGGTGCGAAGACGTCGAGCAGGACGGCGGCAGCGCCGTCGACGACCGGGAGGCGCTCGGTCACGTCACCGACGACGGCCCCCGCGCGCTCGTGGGCGCGTGCCGCACGCCGGATCGCGACGGCCGACAGGTCGAGCGCGACCCCGAGCCTCCCGTCCGCCGCGCGCAGCGCATGCGCCAGGTAGGTCCCCGGGCCGGAACCGACGTCGAGCACGATGCCGGGCGCGGTGGCGTCCGCGACGATCGCGGCGAGCGCCCGCTCGACGGGCGCGTAGTGGCCGCGCCCCAGGAACCGCAGCCGCGCGTCCACCATCTCCGGGGTGTCCGCGGTGAGTGCGCGGCGCTTCGCGGGCAGGAGGGTCAGGTGGCCCTGCTTCGCCTCGTCGAACCGGTGACCGTTCGGGCAGCCGACCTGGCCGCCGTCGACGCGGCCGAGGGGCTCGGCGCACACGGGGCAGGCGAGCATCGGCAGCAGGTCGTCACGCACCGGCCCAGCGTACGGGCCTGGCTCCCCCTGACCGGATGTCGGTGCTGCGCGGCAGTACGGTCAGGACATGGCAGTCATCGAGCAGGCAACGCTCCGCCCCTCCAAGGCCGAGGCGCTCGCCGCCTGGCTCCCCGACCAGGCGTGGAGCGGCGTCGTCGCGGGAGCGCCGCTCGAGGTCGTCGGGCAGTTCCGGTTCGACGACCCCGCTGGCGAGGTCGGCATCGAAGTGCTGCTCGTCCGCACCGACGGCGGCCGGGTCCTGCAGGCGCCACTGACCTACCGGGACGCACCGCTGCCGGGTGCCGACGCGTTCCTGGTGACCGAAATGGACCACTCCGTGCTCGGACGACGGTGGGTGTACGACGCGGTGGGCGATCCCGTGCACGCCGACGTGCTGCGCCGGGCGATCGTCACCGGCGGGCACGAAGCGGAGCTCGAGTTGGCCAACGGTGCCGGACAGCGGCCGAAGGACGCCTGGGCCAGCGGCAGCGGCTCCGAACCCGACTCCCCCACGATCACCTCGTTGCACGCGACGACGACGGGTGCGGTGACGTCGATCGCGACCGACCACGGCACGATCGTCGTCGCTCGGGTCGTCGGTACGGCCCTGCCCGAGGGCGAGACGCTGACCGGGACGTGGACGGACGGCTCCGAGGTGCTCGCCGTCCTGCTGCCCGAACGCGCCTGAGGTACTGGCAGGGCCTGCCTGTGCCGGGGACCGGCTGGCAGGATCGACGACGTGAAGACACTGGAGTTGCCACAGACAGACCTCACCGCCTCCGACGTCGTCGTCGGACTGATGCGGATCAACGACATGAGCGACGAGGGCATCCGTTCGCTCTACAGCGCCTCGCGCGATGCGGGCGTGAACATGTTCGACCACGCCGCGGTCTACGGCGAGTGGCACGGCTGCGAGGAGCGGTTCGGCGCCGCCGTCACGCTGACGCCCGCGGAACGCGCCGAGATCGTGCTGCAGACCAAGGTCGGCATCCGGCCGACGCCGAAGGGCGCGTACTTCGACTTCTCGTACGAGCACATCCTCGAGTCCGTGCACGAGTCGCTCGAGGCACTGCAGACCGAGTACGTCGACGTGCTGCTGCTGCACCGCCCCGACGCCCTGGTCGAGCCGGAAGAGGTCGCGAAGGCATTCGACGAGCTGCACGCCGCCGGCAAGGTGCACCACTTCGGCGTCTCGAACCACACCCCCGGCCAGGTCGACCTGCTCAAGAAGCACGTCCGCCAGCCGCTCGCGTTCAACCAGGTGCAGCTGAGCATCACGCACGCCAACGTGATCTCGCAGGGCCTGACCGCGAACATGGGCGGCCTCGACCAGTCGATCTCCCGCGACAACGACATCCTCAACCACTCGCGCATCAACGACATCACGCTGCAGGCCTGGTCGCCGTTCCAGAAGGGCTTCTTCGACGGTGTCTTCCTGGGCGACCGTGAGCAGTACGCCGAGCTGAACGACGTGCTCCAGGAGATCGCCGCCCAACACGGGGTCACCCCGACCGGCATCGCGGTCGCGTGGATCACCCGCCACCCCGCGCACTTCCAGGTCGTCCTCGGCACCACGAACCCGCAGCGCGTGCGGGACTCGGCAGCAGGCTCGGACGTCGAGCTGTCGCGCGAGGAGTGGTACCGGATCTTCACCGCGGCCGGACACACCGTTCCCTGAGCTGGAACGGCCCGGTCGGGTCGGGCAGGGTGGGGTCGTGCTCCACGACCTCGCCCTGCCCGTTCGTCTGCCCGCCCGCAGTGGCGAGGTGACCCTCCGGAACGCCACGGAAGCCGATCTCGACGCGCTCATGGCGCTGTTGTCCGACGACCCGATCAGCGCCGCACGTGGTGACGTCGCCGCGCCGGAGGACCGCCCGCAGTACGCCGAGGCACTCCGGTCGATCGTGGACGACCCGGCGAACGCGCTGCTCGTCGCCGAGGACCCCGACGGGCAGCTCGTCGGGACGCTGCAGCTCACCCGGATCCCCGGCATGGCTCGTCGTGGTGCCACCCGACTGCTCGTCGAGGCGGTGCGGGTCAGCAGTGCGCTGCGCTCCGGCGGCATCGGGAGTGCCCTGATGCGCTGGGTGACCGACGTCGCAGCGCCGGAGCTCGGGACCCCGCTCGTGCAGCTCACGTCGGACGCTGCACGGACCGATGCGCACCGGTTCTACGAGCGTCTCGGCTTCACCGGCTCGCACGTCGGGTTCAAGTACCGGGTCCCCGACCCTTCGGCGCGCTGACGTTCTTTCCCAGAACGCGTGCGATGCAAGGTGCTTTCGGGCGTACCTGGTCGAAATTTCCGACCAGGTATGCGCGATTCGACCAGGTATGCGCGATTCGACCAGGTATGCCCGATTCGACCAGGTACGCCCGATTCGACCAGGCGCGCTAGTCGTCGGAGGCGGAACCAGCAGACCTCGGCGTCGGAACGTTCACGTCGACCGGGGACACCCCGGCGGGATCGGCGGAGGCGCCACCCACGACGTCGAACGAGATCCCCAGCATCGCCGGGTCCTCGTCGAGTTCGAGCCCGTCCTGGCGGACCTGGTCCTCCGGGATCGCACGGCCACCGGACGGGTCCCACGAGTTCGCGATCGACATGCGCACGAGCATGCCCGAGCCGCTTGGCAATCGCCCAAGAAACCTCTGAGGACCCCCGGACCGCTCAGCCGGCGAGGTCGTCCGGGTGCAGCCGATCGCCGGCGTGCGGACGCCGGAACACCGGGCCGCCGCCGGCTTCGTCCTCGTCGTGATGGCTGACGGGCGAGACGCTCGGGTCGGCGGAGTCGTCGCCGACGTCGGCGCCGCGGTCCTCCTCCATCTCGAGTTCGGACTCGTCACTGCCGTCCACGGGGATGGACCGGCCCTGCTGTTCGGGATCGAACGGTGCGCTCATCGACATGCGGCGAGCATGCTCCCGCTCGGTGAACGCCGGATCAACGCTGTCCGTCGGCCGCGATGAGCTCGAGCTGCGTCAGCGGCAGGTCGGTGCCGGCGGTGAACGTGAACGACGACCCACCGCCGAGGATCCGGAACACCCGGGTCTGCCCGGCCCACGAGAACTCGGCGCCGTCGACCGCGGTGACGGCGTCGTCGAGGCCGACCCGCCACGAGTAGGACCCCGGCGATGCCACCGTCACCGTGTACAGCGAGGCGGCGGGGCACGACACGTCGAAGGACACGGACTCCCCCGCGGCGAGCGCCGTGACGGAGCGGCCGGTGTCGTCGGTGAGCGCCGATGCCCCGACGGGCAGGACGTCCACCGGGGCGTCCCGGTAGCCGTGCACGTCGGAGGCCGAGACGGGGCGGGTGTCCGACGCCCAGCCCTGCGGTTCGTCGGACAGGGTGAACTCGATCCGCGACGCGGCCACGACCACGCTGTGCGGGATGGTGACCGAGGTCCAGGGCGAGCCGTCGACCGTCACCGACGCCACGTACCGGCCTGCGGAGCCGGCGGCGATCTCGATGACCGTCTCCGTTCCTCTCCCCACCGGCACGGCCTGCCCGCCGCTGGCGCGTCGGTCAGGATCCGGCGGCGTGGGCCCAGGCTGTCGCAGCACCGTCCTGCGGACCGACGGCGGTACGAGCACGTAGGTGCCGGTCGACGGCGCCAGCGGGTACAGGCCGATGGTCGCGAAGACGTACCAGGCGCTCATCTCGCCGTTGTCCTCGTCGCCGGGGTAGCCCTGGCCGAGGTCGGACCCGACGAACAGACGCTCGAGCGATTCGCGGACGATGCGGTGCGCGTCATCGTGGCGCCCGGTGAACATCGGGAAGAAGGGGATGTGGTGCGCGGGCTGGTTCGACAGCCCGAGCATGCCCATCCGGACGTCGCGGGCCTCGGTCATCTCGTGGATCGGGAACCCGTACGAGCCGGACCGCGCCAGCGCACCGGTCTCGGGGGTGGCGAAGAACGCGTCGAGAGCGGCATCGAACCGCTCCGGCCCGCCGTGCAGGTCGACGATGCCGGCGCCGTCGTGCGGCGCCGTGAACGCGGTGCCCCACGCGTTCGTCTCCGTGTAGTCGTCGCCCCAGTCGCGCGGGTCGAACTCGGTGCCGACCCGCCACGAGCCGTCCGGGTCGCGGCCGATGAAGAACCCGCGCTCGGAGTCGAACACGTGCCGGTACTGCAGCGACCGGCGGGCGAACCACTCGGCCTCGGCTTCGTAGCGGGACAGGTCGGCGGGCGTCCGCGCCCGTGACGCGAGCAGGCCCGCCATGACGGCCAGACCCCAGTCGTTGATGGCCGCGTCCAGGGTCCACGACATCCCCTCGTGGGTCGCCGTGTCGACGTGGCCGCGGAAGGCGCCCGGGAGGCTCCCCTTGCGTCCGACGCGCTCGTCACGCGGCGGAACGGTCGCGTTCCGCACCGCGCTCCGGTACGCCTCGGCCAGGTCGAAGCCGCGCACGCCCTTCACCGCGAGGTCGGCGAAGACGGTGTCGCTCGTGGTGCCGGTCATGCAGTCCTCGGCGCCGGGCGCGCTCCAGCGCGGGGTCCACCCGCCGTCGTGGTGGTGCTCGACGAAGCCCTGGGCCAGCTCGCCCGCGGTGTCGGGGGTCAGGAGTCCGAGGAGCGGCCAGGCGGTGCGGTAGGTGTCCCAGAAGCCGTTCGTGGTGGTGAACGGGCCGTCGACGATCTCCGGCCCGGGCTCGTCGCGGATCGGGTCCGCCAGCACGTCGCCGTACGGAGAACGGTGCCGCGGGGCGCCGGTCAAGGCGGTCTCCCCGGCACGGTTCGGGTAGAGGAACAGCCGGTACAGACCCGAGTACAGGCTCGTCAGCTGGTCGGGGCTCGCGCCGTCGAAGGACAGCGTCGCGAGCTTCTCGGTCCACAGCGCCTCGGCACGGGAGCACATGGCGTCGAACGAGCCGGCGTCGTCGAGGTTCGCGCGGGCGTCCTCGATCGAGACGGTCGAGATGCCGAGCAGGACGTCGACCGGGCCGCCGGTGCCGCCGGGCTCCCCCACGGACAGCCAGCCGCGCAGCTCGTGCTCGCCGATCGTCGTGTGGTCGGCGGTGACCCCGGCGACCCGCAGGTGCACGTGGTGCGGCGGGGTGCCGGGGCGGTCGTCGAGCAGAGCCTCGACCACGGCGGTGCCGTCGGTGACCGTCACGGAGACGTCGGACACCCGGCCGTGGTGGTCGAGCACGACGCTGCGGGTACCGGTGAACCGGAACCCGAGGGCGAACTCCCCTGCGGTCAGCTCGGCCGTCACACCGTGGTCGAGCGCGACCCGGTAGCGGTGCGGGCCGTCCTGCTCGTCCTCGTGGTCGAACCCGAGCGCGCGGGCGGCCCGGTCGACGTCGGGGGTGTCGAGCGGCGAGGGCATCACCTGGAACACCCCGCGGTCGCCCATCCACGGCGACGGGATGTGGCTCGTCGCGAAGGCCTGGATCGCCGGACGGAGTCGTCCCTGGTCGTCGAGCCGGTCGTGCTCCTGGTAGGCGTACGGCCAGCGGTTGCTCGAGGCGTCCGTCATCGGCAGGCCGAACACGCCGCCGTGCGGGACGCCGACGAGCGGCGCGTTGTTGCCGCGGGAGAACCGGGACGACGCCTGGGTGCCGCGGGTCGTCCGGACGTGGCCGAGCGCGGTCGTCGGGGTCGGGCGCGCGGGACCGATCCGGACGGCGTCGAGCCAGCCGCGCAGTGCCGGACGCTCGCCGTCGGTGACCGCAGCCGACGTGTCGGAGCCGAGCCGGGCCTCCAGACGGTCGACGACCAGCCCCGCGAACGGCGTGAGGTCGACCGCTCGGCGGTTCCACTGGTCCACCCACTGCTTGCGTGCGGTTTCCTGCGCGCCCGGGGTGACCACGTCGCCGTACTGGTCGCGGGCCCCCGCGTGCTCACGCAGCCGCGAGCCGTCGGTGAAGACGACGTCGACGGCGAAGGCCGTGGCGTCCCAGAAGTGCGGCAGGTCTGCTTCCGTCGGCTCCGTCGCCCCGTCGGGAAGGGTCCGCTCGGGGAACCAGACCCAGGACAGCTCGTCGCCGGGGGCGATGGTACGTCCGGTGAGGCCGGGGACGATCGCCTCGGCCACCGACGCGCCCGCTGGTCGTTCGACGAGCCAGCCCTCCGCGGAACCGAAGCCGACACCGTTCCGAGCGGCCACGGCCGTCGTCGGACCACCGCTCCGTTGCAGTTCTCGCACCGTGCGAGCCTATTTGCTCCAGGAACTGGACGAAAACCCCGGCGTGTCAGTCCCTGTTCTGCCCGGGGGCGCTGCCGGACTTGCCGGGGCCGGCACCGGGGCCCTTGTCCGACGAGGTGTCGACCGCGCCGGTGCCGTCCTGGGGCGCCTGCACCGGGTTCGAGGCGGGGGTGCTCGGCTCCGGGCCGACGGGCGGGTCCTGCGTGGGCTGCTCCGGCTCGGTCGGTTCGCTCGGCTGCTCGCTGGGCTCCTCGGCCGGCTGCGACGGCTGCTGCTCCTGGGACGGCTGCTGCTCCGCTGGCTCGCTCGGCTGCTGTTCCTGCCCCGGGTCCTCGGTCGGTTGCTGCTCCGTCGGAGCCGTCGAGGTGGTGTCCGTCGGAGCCGGCGTGCCGTCACCGTCACCGTTCAGGGCGAACACGGCCACACCGATGCCGATGAGCACCAGGACGATCACGATGATCGCGGCGATGAGGGGCCCGCGCTTCTTCTTCGCCGGCTGGTCCTCCGGCTGGTCGCCCCGGACCGGGCGGGGCGCGACCGGCGGCGGGGTCGGCCCGCTCGGACCCGATGCACCGCGGCCGTTCGCCTGGGCGCCGAGGACGGTCGTCGAGACGTCGTCAGCGGCGTTCGGACGGTGGGTGTCGAGGACGCGCGTGGCGTCGTCACCTGGCTGCGCGCCACCGTTCGGTAGTTCGCTCGCCGGCATCGCCCGCGTCCGGTCGTCGGCGTTCGCCGCTGCGGCGGCGCCGACTGCGGCACCAGCCGCGCCGGCGGCCGCGGCCGTCACCGCACCGGGCGCACCGGGCAGGAGCTGCGTGGCGTTGGTGGGCTCGTCGCGGCCCAGGGCACGCAGGCGCTCGGCAGCCTCGGCGGCGGTCGGGCGCTCCGCCGGGTCCTGCGCCGTCATCACGTGCAGGAGGGTCCGCCAGGCCGTCGGCAGCTGGCGGTCGATCTCGGGCGAGCGGGTGAGCCGGGCGGTGGCGGACTCGACGGCGCTGCCCGGGAACGGCTGGCGGCCGGTCAGGCACTCGAGCAGCACGAGTCCGAGCGAGTAGACGTCGGCCTTGCCGGTGATCTCCTGCGCCAGGACCTGCTCCGGTGCCAGGTACGCGGCCGTGCCCATCACGGTGCCCGTCCCCGTCACGCGCGAGGCGTCGCGGAGCAGGGCGATCCCGAAGTCGGCGAGCTTGACGTGCCGGCCGTCGCTCTCGAGCAGCACGTTCGCGGGCTTCACGTCACGGTGGACGATCCCCTGCGCGTGCACGGCAGCCAGGCCGTCGGCGACCTGCGCACCCAGGCGGGCGGCGGTCGCGGGGTCGAGCGGCCCCTCGCGCAGACGCGTCGCCAGGTCGCTGCCCGGCACGAGTTCCATGACGAGGTACGAGTCGCCGTCGACGTCGTCGAGGGCGGCGTCGTAGAGCGTGACGAGCTCGGGGGCACGGAGCGTCGCGAGGGTCTGGATCTCCGCCTCGGCGCGGGCGCGCTCACCACGGTCGACGGGGCCGATGCGGAACACCTTGACCGCGACCTCGCGACCGAGTTGCTCGTCGACCGCCCGGTACACGGACGCCATGCCACCGTGTCCGAGCGTGCCCGTGACGCGGTACCTGCCGCCGAAGACCCGTTCTTCCATGCCCGGCAACCTACCGGTCGCGGCTGACGGCGCTCTGCCGGAGCGCGGCGGCGCGGGCGGCGCGGGCGGCGCGGGCCCGGGCGGCCCGGGCGGCCGTCGAGTGAGCAGAAGATGTCGGGTCGCTCGCGGCCACCCGACTTCTTCTGCTCAGTGGATGACGCGGTCCACGTCCGGCGCGGGCTCGGCACCGTGGTGGATCGCCGTCAGGTACAGCCGGTGCGCCGTGATCACGAGCGCGAGCCACGCCAGCCCGAGCGCCCACGCCGCCAGCACGTCGGTGAGCCAGTGGTGCCCGAGGAACACGCGCGACGCACCGACCGACAGCACGAAGAGGGTGCCCACGACGATCGTCAGCACCCGGGTGACGACGCGCGACTGCCTCAGGAGCAGCAGGTACACGATGGTGCCCACGATCACCGTGGAGTTGAGCGTGTGCCCCGACGGGAACGACGGCGACGTCTCGTACGGCGGCACCGCGTCGGACAGCGGCGGACGCGCCCGACCGATCAGGTCCTTGCCCGCGATCGTCATGAGCAGCGAACCACCGCTCGCGGCGACGAGGAGCACCAGTGGCGTCCACGCACGGCGCTGGATCGTGAAGCCGACCAGGAACCCGAGCCCGACGATCGGCATCCCGATCGTGCCCGCGATGTCGGTCCACCAGGTGACGACCGTGTCGGCCGTTGGAGATCGGAGCGTGAGGGCCCAGTCGAGGACGGGCCGGTCGAGCACCGCGACGTCGTCGGCTTCACGGACGGCGTCGTAGACCTCGGAGGCGATCCACGTGGCGAGGACGGCGACACCGAGACCCACGGCGAGGGTCAGCAGCAGCACGGGCATGGCACCGAAGCGCTTGCCGAGTGCGGTCCACGCACCGGCGACACCGCGGCCGACCCGGGAGCGCCAGCGGGTCAGGTCGACTTCGCCGACGGTGCGGTCGGCGGCGTCCCCGCGTTCAGTGTGCATCCGTCCACCCTGCCCGAAGCCGCCGGGAGCCGCCCCGGCCGACTGGCTACGAGCGCCGAGCGACCATGCGACCGATCGCGCTGGCCACATCATCGGCATCATCCGAGGTGGCGAGGAAGACCTGTCCGTTCAGTCGAGCGATGCGTACGGCGCGCTGGCCGTCCGCTGCCAGGAGCAGACCACCGCGGCGGCTCCTGCCCTTGACGCCCCACCCACCGAAGTCCTCCATCGGTCGCACGTCCACGCTCGCTACGGAGGCGATGTCGCCGACCTTGACCCGGACGCCCCAGAACGGCGTCGCGACGAGCCAGAGGGCGTTACGGGTCGCGATGACGCCGACTGCCGGGGTGCTGAGCATCAGCACGATCGACGCGGTCCCGATGCCCAGCATCCACCAGCCGCTCACTTCCGGGAACTCGGCCAGGGAGAACACGCAGATCAGCGCAGGGCCACTGCAGAGGATGAGCCGCAGCCCGATGTCGAACCGCTGCCACGAGAGGACACGCATCAATCTGGCCGATCGTTTCGCGGTACTCGGAGGTAGAGCACCAGAAGAGCTGCCATGGAGAGGAAGAACGACCAGAGCCCGAACATCACGGCGATGGAGAGGTGGAAGGCAAGCATGAGCGGGAGTGCAATCCTGCGATTCGCTGGTCGTACCAGCACGAGTCCCGCGGCCAGCAGTTCGACCGCCAGAACGCCGTAGTTCACGATGAGGGCACCGGCAAGGGAGCCTTGAACGACTTCCGCAAGCCAGAGAAACGCGGCGGGAGGACGAAAACTAGGCTCTTGGATCCAGTACCAAAGCGCTGTTCCATTGGCCCACTCGGCCACCGCGAACTTGGCGATCGCCGCATTGGCGTACAGCACCGACGTCTGGACCCAGACGACCACGAGCACGGCCCAGGCTGCTCCGCGCACAACCCACGATCGCGAACTCCAGCGCCTGTCCACCGACCAGTGGTTGCGACGACGGTCGAGGAGCAGCAGCGGAACCAAGAGCAGGGTAAGTACTGCTGCGACCTGGTCCCCACCGTCTCGGATCGGGGAACCGATGTTCAGACTCCACGCCACCCACCAGTGAGGGATTGCGGTGACAGCCGGGAGGTAGCCGCTGATCACCGCGAGCGTGACCGCGAGCGTGATGATGATGCTGGTCGGCGTAGCCCCACCAGCCATGCAGAACAGTGACCAGCGCGAGGTGAACGCTTCGCACACGACCCCGACGGGATCGGCCGGACTCGTCAGGAAGAGCACGCCAGCCGGCGTCATCAGCACGGTCAAGAGGGTGGACAGCGCAAGGAAAGTCCGCGCGAGGGCCAATGACGAGTTGTACGTCGAAACGTCGTCGATGCAACGAACGGCGGCGGCGAGGAGTGGCCGAATGTTCTCAGTGAAGGCTTTGGTCTCGGTGCGCGCGCCGCGCACCAACGTTGCGAGACTCACGTGCATCGCACTTTCACGGCTGCGACTTCCTCCGGGCGCGAATCAGTTCCGCGGAACGCCCAAGGAGTGGGTCTCTTCCGCACGAGTGTGATCTCACCGCACAGCGAGTGCACGTCGTTCTTGATCCGTACGTGCCGGCTCTTCAGCCCGTTGACGCACTCAGAAACGCTCGTGCCCACTTTGCAGCCTCGCCACGCCGCACGGTCCAGCTGCTCCATGACTCGGTCCACGTCGATCCCGCCCAACCGCGAGGCGCGGTTCAAGCCGAACGCCCACTTGAGCTGCATGTTCGCTCCCGTGCCCATCTCATCACCGGCTTCGTCATACGCGACCACGAACGAATCTCGAGGTGACTTCGTGAAGAAGGACCATCCCTCGGGCAGAAGTTCCCGCGTCACATTCGCTGCACGCTTTGCGCCTGGCCCGAGATGGTCGGCCGCCGGCAAGGACATCGCCGCGACACCGGTCACGGTGATGCAGACGACGGTCCCACAAAGGGCGAGCGCGTGGATTCGTGAGCTCGTCATCGACGACTACCGGATGGTCGAGACGATCTGTGCGGCGAGACGCTCTCGTGCTGCCACGCTCTCCGCACCCGTCGCCGCTTTGCCGCACCACGTCCAGGCACCGCACCACAGTGCCGCGGTCACCACGACCGCAACAGCAGCGGTTGCCACCGCTGCGTTGTGCACCCCGACAGCCGCGTATGCAACGCACACCACGGCCGCACCGCATCGGCCGCTTCCTTCCGCGGACGGAAGGTCTGCAGGGACGACACCCTCAGCGTCCATCCTCTGGCGGGTGTGGTCGACGACGATCTCACCGAGCTCAGCAGACGCGGCCTGGGCACGGTAGACGTCGCCGCTCCGGACATCCTGCAGAACCGGCTCAAGGCGGTCCTGTTCGGCGGCCAGCACCTCGGTACTGGCCGCGCGAGCCTTCTCTCGGTATCCGCCGACGTCGAAGCCATCAGACACGAGCACGTCGACTCCGACCTCCGTGCCCAGCTGGTGGGCGAGGTCTCCCGCACCGTAGGCGAGGGCTTCGACGATTGCTGCGTCGGAAGGACCACCCGCCGTAGCTGCGTGTGCCGCGTTCGAAGGGCTCGTGCCGAGGAGACCCGCCACAAGGAGGACCGGTGCAGCAAGGGCGGTAAGTGAGTGCTTCAATGCATGCCTTTCGTCGTTCTCTGAAACACTGGCATACATGTTTCAACGGCACAACGTCAGGAGCAGTCAGTTCTTCCCTTGGCTGCCACCTCAGTCCTTCGCCTCCGAGTACGCCCCCACCACCGCGACCGACAGCGGGAACGTCACCGGGAAGTCCTGGAACAGCAGCCGTCCGGCGTCGACGGCGGCCTCCCGGATCTGCTGTGCCACCCAGTCCGCATGCTCCGCCGGGGCGTGCACCACGATCTCGTCGTGCACGAAGAACACCAGGTGCGGCCCGTCCGTCACGGCACCGGGGAACCGCGCGAGGAGCCGCGATCGCAGGGACCCCATCCACGCGAGCGCCCACTCCGCCGCGGTCCCCTGCACCACGAAGTTCCGGGTGAACCGCCCCCAGCTCCGGGCGCGGGACTCGACGGCACGCTGCATGGCCGGGGTCCCCTCGACCGTGTAGGCCTGGTTCCGGGCCTCGAACCACGAGTCCTCGGGCACCGGTGACGTCCGCCCGAGCAGCGTCGTCACCGGTTCGCCGCGCTCCCCCGCACGGGCCGCGCGCTCCACCATGGCGAGCGCCTGCGGGAACGCCCGGACCAGGCGCGGCACGAGCCGACCGCCCTCGCCCTGGGTCGCCCCGTACATCGCGCCGAGCATCGCCACCTTGGCCTGCTGCCGGGTCTCGACCGCGCCCGAGGCCACCACGCCGTCGTACAGGTCGCGTCCGTCGCCGGCCGCGGCCATCGCCCGGTCGCCGGACATCGCGGCGAGCACCCGGGGCTCCAGCTGTGCGGCGTCGGCCACGACGAGCTTCCACCCGGGGTCGGCGATGACGGCTCCGCGGATGCCCTTCGGCAGCTGCATCGCTCCCCCGCCGTCGGCCGCCCAACGACCGGTGACGACACCGCCGACGACGTACTTCGGGTGGAACCGGCCGTCGCGGATCCAGTCGTCGAGCCACGTCCAGCCGTTGGCGGTGAGCAGTCGCGCCAGGCGCTTGTACTCGAGCAGCGGCTCGATGACGGGGTGCTCGATCTCCTGCAGCTCCCACTTCCGGGTACTGGTGACCATCAGGCCGACGCGGCGGAGCGCCTTCAGCACGTCGGCGGGCGAGTCCGGGTTGAGACCGGGATCGTCGAGGCGTTCCCGCACGACGGCGGCGATCTCCTCGAGCCGTCGCGGCCGCACGCCGTAGGGCACGCGCGGCCCGAGGGCGTCCTCGAGCAGGCGCTCGTGCACGTCGGCCCGCCACGGCAGCCCGGCGTGCAGCATCTCGGCCGCCACGAGCGCACCGGCTGACTCCGCGGTGAGCAGCAGGCGCAGGGCGCCGGGCGCGCTCGACCCCGCAACGGCGGCGAGCTGCGCGCGGAACTCTGCCACCGGGTCGACCTCGTCGTCGGGCACGGCGGCGGTGAACAACGCGTCGTCGAAGAGCTGGGCCTGCGTCGGGCGGACCACGCGGGCTTCGGCGACCGGGGCGTCCAGGCCGTCGGCCGGCGCAGCGGCGAGCACGGATCCCCGAGCAGCGAGCGCGGCCCGCAGCACCCGACGACCGAGGCGCAGGTCGACGCAGCGACCGACCCGACCCCCGGCGGCGAGCACGGCCGGGTACCAGCGCGCGGTGTCGTCCCACACCCAGCGCACGCCCGGTGCGTCGTGGACCGCGACGAAGGCCGGGAGGCCCGGCTCGTCCAGGCGGACCGGCTCACCCCCGGCGGTCCCCGCGTCGGTCAGGGGCGTCGCGAGGACGCCGCCGTCGACGCGGCGGAGGACGAGGTGCACGACACGATCATGCCGTGCCCCACCGACCCCGGCGGACCAGGGCCGGAACGGGCGTCACTCGCCGGGTCGGACCGCCGCGGTGTCGGCGACGTCGATGCGGACGTCGCCGTCCTCGGCACGGGAGACCTCGACCCGCGGATCGGCGTCGTGCTCGTCGGATCCGGACATGCGACGGAACGTGTCCTGTCGGCGTTCCTCGAACGTCATGTCGACGCCGTCGTCGAGGTGGTCGTGGTCGGGCTTCGTCATGCCGTGCACGCTACGCGGCCGCGGCTGCGGGCGGTCACGCGACCGGCGCCGTTCCGGTCCGCTCGGTCCAGTGCCCACCGCTCGCCCACCGGTCGAGCACGGCCGCACGCAACCGCCCGGACGGCGCCGCGGAGCGAGCGGTCGCCAACGGCACCCCGAAGACGAACTTCGCGACGCTGGCGTCCCCCTCGGTCGCATCGTGCTCCCCCGGCGGGACGAGCCTGAAGCGCCGGGCGAACCGCACGAGGTTGGCATCGGGACCGAGCGCGGCGGGCAGCCCCGGGTCGAGCATCCAGGAGCGGCACTGCCACCGGTCCGCAGCGAGGTGCCCCGCGAAGCCGCGCAGGACCTCGGGTGCGTCGGCGAACGAGCGGTCGCAGGCCACCGGGTCGAGCGGCCCCGTCTCCGGCACGTGCACACCCCAGGCCGACGTGCCGTCCGCCAGGTGGTCGCCGAGTTCGAACTGGAGGCGCCCCACGGCCACCACGCGCCCGGTCACCACGGCGACGAGCCACTCCACCCCGGTGCCGTGCAGCCCGTAGCGCGCGAGCTTGCGGTCGACGTCGGCGACGGATGCCTCGGCGAGCGCGCGCGGGAGCCCACGCCCCGCGAGGGCATCGGCGGTGTCCGGCACCGCGGCGCGGAGCGCTGCCACCAGCAGTGCGTCCCGCTCCGCGGGTCCGGCGTCGGCGACGGTGGCGGCCACTGCGGCCGCCACCGTCGCGGAGTCGTCCGGTGACCCCACGGCGGCGGCGAGGACCGCGACGGACGCGGGACGGGCCTCCAGGCCGGGGGTCGCGGTGGTCACTTCAGACCGGACGAGGCGAGCCCGTCCATCACCCGACGCTGCAGCACGACGAACATGATGAGCACCGGCGCCATCGCCATCAGGCTCGCGGCCATCAGCACCGGGTAGTCGATCGTGCGGTCGCTCGACAGCGTCGCGAGGCCGGCGGCGAGCGGCATGTCCTCGGCGCGGGTGGAGACCACGAGCGGCCAGAGCAGCTCGTTCCACGACCACAGCACGGTCGTGATCGCGAGCACGCTGATCGACGGACGGGCCAGGGGCAGCATGATCCGCCAGAACGTCTGGAACGGGTTCGCGCCGTCCATCCGCGCGGCCTCTTCGAGCTCGGGCGGCATGTTCAGGAACGCGGTCCGCATCAGGAACGTGCCGAAGGCGCTGAACAGCCCGGGTGCGACGATCCCCATCAGGGTGTCGAGCCAGCCGAGGCCCTGCACGATCTGGTACTGCGAGATCAGGTAGACCTGCGAGGGCACGAGCAGGATCGAGAGCACGATCGCGAGCAGCGCCGCCCGGCCGCGGAACCGCATCCGGGCGAAGGCGTACCCGGCGAGCGTGCACAGGACGATCTGCGCGATCGTGCGGATGATCGTGACGGACACCGACGTGCCGAGCTGGCTGAGGAACGGCAGGCGTTCGAAGACCTGCGCGTAGTTCTGCCACTGCAGCTCCCCCGGCCAGAAGACCGGCGTGACGGACTGCACCTGCGCGTTCGTCGACAGCGACATGATGATCTGCCACAGGAACGGGAACGCCATCGCGAAGCCGCCGATGCCCAGCACGACGTGGATCCACCAGTGGCTGCCGCCTCGACGGCCGGGCCGGCGTGCTGCCCGGGGTGGTGTGACGGTGGCGGTCATCCCTGCACCCACTTCCGTTGGACGCGGAACTGCACGAGCGTGACGATGCCGATGAGCAGGAAGATCACCATCGCGATCGCAGCCGCGAAGCCCTTGTCGTTGTCGATGAACCCGGCGTTGTAGAAGTAGAAGACGAGCGACATCGTCCTCGGGATCACCGGGTTGGTGCTGCCGAGGATCGCGTACAGCAGGTCGAACAGCTGGAAGCTCGAGATCGTCGTCACGATCACCACGAAGAAGATGCTCGGACTGAGCAACGGCACGGTCACCGAGCGGAACTGCCGCCACCGGCTCGCGCCGTCGAGTTCGGCGGCCTCGTAGAGCTCCGGCGGGATGTCCTTGAGCCCGGCGCCGAGGATGATCATCGAGAAGCCGAGGGACGACCAGAGGCCGACCAGGCTCACCGCGACCAGCGCGAAGCCGGGCGTCGAGATCCAGTACGGGCCGTCGATGCCGACGTTCCCGAGGAACCAGTTCACGATGCCGTAGTCGCCGTTGTACATGATGCGCCAGACCAGCGCGATCGCCGCGGGCATGGCGACGTACGGCAGGAAGAAGAGCACCCGGTAGAACTGCGCGAACCGCAGCCCCGGGGTGTTCAGCAGACTGGCCAGCCACACCGCGATCGGGATCCCGGCCAGGACGACGGCCGTGTAGATCACCGTGTTGAGCAGCGACTGGTACAGCTGCGGGTCACCGACGAGCCGGACGTAGTTCGCGACGCCGGTGAAGGTCGCACCGCCGAAGACGCCCCAGCTGGTGAACGAGTACCAGAACGTCTGGATGATCGGCCAGATGTAGAAGGTGCCGACGCCGACGAGCATCGGGAGCACGAAGAGCCACGGCCACCAGCCGTCGGTCCGTCGTGGTGCTCGGCCGCCGCCGCCTCGCGGAGCCGGGGCACCCCGCCCGGGCGAACGTGTCGTCCGGGCGGGGGCGGCTGCGGCCGGGGGCCGCTCAGTGTTGATCGTCACGCGCGGGTCCTACTCTTCCTTGGCGAGGGCGGCGTCCATCTTCTGTGCGAGGTCCTCGGCCACCTGGTCGACGGGCTTCGACCCGTCGAACGCGCTCGGCAGCAGGGTGGTCTCGAGGGTGTTCCAGGCCGCGGTGTTCTTCGACACCGGCAGCGGCTTCGCGTAGTCCACCGCGTCGAGGAACACCTGCAGGTCGGCGTCGGGCATCGTCTTCGTGAAGGCGCCCTGCGTGCCCTCGTACGCCGGGATGACCGCGCCCATGTCGCCCTGCTGCTGCTGGGCCGTCTTGCCCGCGAGGTAGACCTGCAGCGCCTGGGCGGCGGCCTTGTCCTTGCTGGCCTCGGACACGACGTTCGAGACGCCGTGGATGACGGTCGCCTGCTCCTTGCCCTTCGGCAGCGGGTAGGCGACGACGTCCTTCTCGAGCTCGGTGCCGGTCAGCGCGGAGCGGAACCAGCTGCCGCCCTGGTACATCGCGAGCTTGCCCGAGGTGAACCACTGGTCGGCCGTGGTGTCGGTGAGCTGCTTGATCGAGGGCGATGCCCCCGAGTCGATCAGGTCGGTCCAGAACCGCAGGCCGTCCTCGGACGCCTTCGTGGCGTACTCGGACTCGGTGCCGTCAGCGTTCAGGACCGATCCCCCGGCCTGCAGGATCGTGTTGTAGTAGGTCGTCTGGCCGTCCATGCCGCCGGCCGCTCCGTAGGCGCCCTTCGACTCGAGCTTCTCGGACAGCTCGGCGCCGGTCTGCTGGAAGTCGTCCCAGGTCCAGTCCTTGGACGGCAGGTCCATGCCGGCCTGCTCGAACAGCGACTTGTTGAGCCAGACCCCGATGGTGTCGAAGTCCTTCGGCACGCCGTACTGGGTGTCGTCGTACGTGTACAGGTCGTTGAGGGCGCTCGAGTACTTCGACGCGTCGATGTCCCCGGACTCGACCTCGCCGGTGATCGGCGCGAGCTTGCCGTTGGCCGCGTACAGCTGGAAGTTCGGGCCGTTCATCCAGAACAGGTCGGGCAGTGTGTTGCTCGACCCCTGGGTCTGCAGCTTCGTCCAGTAGTTGGCGAACGGCGTGACGTCGACGCTCACCTTGATGTCCGGGTACTCCTCGTTGAAGCCCTTCAGGTTGGCCTTGATCGCCTTCACCTGGTTCTCGTCCCAGACGGCGTAGGTCAGGGACGCCTTGGTGTCCTTCGGCGCGGCTTCGTAGTCGCCGCCGGAGCCGGACGCTCCGGACGACGAGGAGCAGCCGGCCAGGAGTGCGGCCGCGCCGAGGGCGGCGACGGCGCCGAGGAGGACGCGGCGCACGCCGGTTCCTCGGGTGGGGATGTGTGCGGTCATCGGGGTGTCCTTTCGCACGGCCGTCAGGAGCCGACGGTCTGGGCGGGATGCGGGGTGGAGGGGGTGGAGTGCAGGGCGTTCGACGTGAAGTGCGCGATGGTCTCGGCCGGCAGGGGCGGGACGTCGATGGGGACGGACCCGTTGCGGAGCGAGCGCGTGGCCAGCGCGCCCGCGGCGACGGCGGCGCGGGCCGCGATCGGGGAGAGCTCCGACGGTTCGCCGAGGGCGACGGACCGCAGGAACTCGGTCATGGTGAGCAGGTCGGCATCGGCGTGGCCGTCCTCGACGCCGTCGATCGGGTACTCGCGATCCCCCGCGGTGTCCCAGCCCCGGCGGTGCGTCCAGACCTTCACGGCGCCCCCACCGGTGTCACCGATGTTCTCGAGGCGCCCCTCGGTGCCGATGACGGTGTAGTTCCGCCAGTAGTCCGGCGTGAAGTGGCACTGCTCGTAGCTGGCCTGCACGCCGTTGTCGAGCGTCATCATCACCATCGAGACGTCCTCGACGTCGACGACGGGGTTCAGCCCGGTCTGGGCGAGCGGCGGCCAGTTGTCGTGGGAGAACCAGTCCCCCATCAGTTCACCGCTGCGGTCGCGGCGGTCGGTGACGTCGCCGTAGACCGACAGCGAGCCCATCCCGACGACCCGGGCGGTGTCGCCCCCGCCGAGCGCGTGGATGACGTCGAGGTCGTGGCTCGCCTTCTGCAGCAGGAGCGAGTTCACCTTGCTGCGGTCGGCGTGCCAGTCCTTGAAGTAGTAGTCACCGCCGTTGCCGACGAAGTGCCGGCACCAGACGGCCTTGACCTGGCCGATCTCGCCACGGCCGATGATCTCGCGCATCAGGCGGACGACGGCGGCGTGCCGGAAGTTGTGTCCGACGTACAGCGGGGTGCCGGTCCGGGCCGCGGTGTTCAGCACCGCGTCGGCGTCCTCGACCGTGATGGCGAGCGGCTTCTCGAGGTAGACGGCGATGCCCGCGCGGAGCAGGTCGATCGCGATCTCGGCGTGGGTCCAGTCCGGCGTGGTGACGATGGCGGCGTCGACGTGCCCGGTGAGGTCCAGGTGGTGTTCGACCACCAGGGCATCCGGGTACTCGTCGCGTCCGCGCTGGCGGCCCGCCGCCGTGACGTCCGCGACGGCCACGACCCGGGCCTGCAGCGACGCGTCGGCGGCGGTGGCCTCGGCCACGTGGCGCGCGATGGCGGACCGCTGGCCCATCCCGATCACCGCGACGCGGAGTCCTGCGTCGTCAACGCCCATGCTCATCGCTCCCTTGCGTGAATGTGACGTCCATGATGCCGAATCGCTCATGAATGCACAATAGGCGCTCACGGATCGCTCACGCATCCGCGCAGGGACGGGTTTTACACGATCGAAACGTCCGGCCCACCCGGGGCCGGACGCACGGAGGGCTCAGTCGGCGACGACGAGCTCCACGCCGGCGCTGGCCAGGTCGGCGGCGAACGAGGCCGGCACGGGCTGGTCGGTGACCAGGACGTCGATGCGGTCGAGTGGGCAGATCCGGGCGAAGGTGGAGCGTTCGATCTTGGTGGAGTCGGCGACCACGACGACCCGTCGACCGACCGAGGCGAAGTGCCTGCTGACCTCGGCCTCGCCCTCGTGCATGGTCGTCGCGCCGTACTGCCCGGTGAGTCCGTCGACGCCGAGCACCACCAGGTCGAGGGCGAACTCGTCCAGGGTGTCCCGGACGAGCGGCCCGACCAGCTCGTAGGACTGGCGCCGGGCCACGCCGCCGGTGACCACGATCTTCACGTTGGCACGGACGGACAGCTCGTACCCGACGTTCAGGGCGTTCGTCACGATCGTGATGCCGAACTCGCCGTCGGCGCGGATGAACCGTTCGCTCTTGCCGAGTTCGCGCGCGACCTCGGTCGTGGTCGTCCCGCCGTTGAGCCCGACGGTCTCGCCGGGCTGCACGAGCCGGGCGGCGGCACGGGCGATCGCGGTCTTGGCCTCGGCCTGCCGGGCGATCTTGTACTGCAGCGGCAGCTCGTAGCCGGCACCGAGTGCGGCCGCTCCCCCGTGCGTGCGGGTGACGAGTCGCTGGTCGGCCAGCATGGCGAGGTCACGGCGGGCAGTCGCGGCGGATATCCCCAGCAGCTCCCCGATCTCGGCGATCGACACGTTGCCGCGTTCGCTCACCAGTTCGAGCAGGGCGTTCAGCCGCTGTTGGGGGGTCATGACGGTCATCCTACGGCGTCGCCGCCGTCCCTCGGTGATCGGAAATGACGTTTTGCCCTTCCCTTGCGCACGATCGCTCGCTACGCTTCCTGATCATCGATCACCCGGATCGATCCGGACCCGGAAGGCTCCCATGACCGACACCTTCGTGAGCGCTGAACTGGCCTCGCAGCCGGAGACCTGGCGTGCAGCCGCCGCGCTCCTGCCGACCTTCGCCGACGCGCTCCCCCAGCCGGGCGAACGCGTGGCCGTGATCGGCTGCGGGACGAGCTGGTTCATCGCCATGAGCTACGCCGTCGCCCGTGAGCAGGCGGGCCTCGGCGTGACAGACGCCTTCGCCGGGTCCGAGTACCCCGCGTCACGCGAGTACGACCGCGTGCTCATGATCAGCCGCTCGGGCACGACGACCGAGATCGTCGACCTGCTGCAGGCCTTGCCGTCCCAGCGGACCGTGCTGGTCACCGCCGTCGCCGGCAGCCCCGCCGCGGCCGTCGCCGACCAGGTGGTCGCACTGCCCTTCGCCGACGAGCGCTCGGTCGTCCAGACCCGCTTCGCCACCACGACGCTCGCACTGCTGCGAGCGTCCATCGGCGACGACGTCGACGCGCTCGCAGCCCAGGCCGAGACCGCACTGACGGTGCCGATCGACGACCTGCTCGACGCCGAGCAGGTCTCGTTCGTCGGTCGTGGGCCCGCCGTGGGTCTGACGTTCGAAGCCGCGCTCAAGACGCGCGAGGCCGCGCAGTTCTGGGCCGAGTCCTACCCGGCGATGGACTACCGGCACGGCCCCATCGCGATCGCGCAGCCCGGCCGACTCGTCTGGTCGCTCGGCGCGGCACCCGAGGGCCTGGCCGCCGAGGTCGCCGCCACCGGTGCCCGGTTCGTCCAGCACGACCTCGACCCGCTCGCCGGACTCGTCGTCGTGCACCGGTTCGCCGTCGCCCTGGCCGAGGGACGCGGGCTCGACCCGGACAACCCCCGGTCGCTCACCCGGTCGGTCATCCTCACCTGATGGGTGGCGCAGGCGCGGTGCTCGGGGTCGACGTCGGCGGCACGGGCATCAAGACCCGTCTGACGACCGCCGACGGACTCGTCCTCGACGAGACCCGGGTACCGACGCCGCGTGACGACCCGGACGCCGAGCGCCTCGCCCTGGCCGTCGCCGGACTGGCTGCCCAGGCCATGCGACGGGCGCCGCTCGGAGCGATCGGGCTGGTGACCCCCGGCGTCGTCGACGAGACCCGCGGCACCGTCGACCTGTCCGTCAACCTGGGATGGCGTGACGTCCCGGTGCGTGACCTCGTCCGCGCCGAGCTCCTGCGACAGGCGATCGACGTCCCGCTCGCCTTCGGCCACGACGTCCGCGCCGGTGCCCTGGCCGAGGTCCGGGCCGGCGACCCGGCACTGTCTCGGGGGTCGGTCTCGTTCGTGCCGGTCGGCACCGGGCTCGCGAGCGCCCTGGTGGTCGACGGTGTCGTCGTGTCCGGTGGTGGCTGGGCGGGGGAGATCGGGCAGGTCCGGATCCAGACCGGCCCGCACGCGGGTCACCGCGTCGAGGAGATCGCGTCCGCCGGGGGAGTCGCACGTCGTGCCGCTGCTCCGTCCGCACACGCCGCAATGCTCCTGGTCCGCCAGGACGACCCAGCCGCCCGTGCGGTCTGGGACGACTGCGTCGCGGTCCTGGCCGATGCGCTCGCCTGGACCACCGCGGTCGCCGGGAACCACACGATCATCGTCGGCGGGGGACTCGCCGAGTCCGGACCGCTGCTGCTCGACCCGCTGCGCGCTGCCGTCACGGAGCGCTTGCAGGGCGTCCGTGTCCCCGTCATCGTCCCCGCCCGGCACGGCGACGCAGCCGGCGCCATCGGTGCGGGGATCCTCGCACGCGAGCTGGTCGGAACCGAGACCGGGGTCCTGCTGTGACCACACTCGTCCGGGCCCATCGCATCGTCACGGCCCAGTCAGACCTGCACGACGGCTGGCTCGTCATCGGCGATGACGACACCGTGCTGGCGACCGGCACCGGATCCCCGATGCGCACGGACACCGCCGTCACCGTCGACGGTGCGATCGTGCCCGGGTTCGTCGACCTGCACGCCCACGGCGCACTCGGGCACGACTTCGCCGGGTGCTCCGCCGAGGACGCCCGCGCCGCCGCTGGGCACCACCGGTCACGGGGCACGACCACCCTGGTCGGGTCCATCGCCACGGGTGAGCGCACGGACACCGTGGCGGCCCTCACCCGGCTCCGACCGCTCGTCGCGGACGGCACGCTCGCCGGGCTCCACCTGGAGGGGCCGTGGCTCGCGCCCGCCCGTCGCGGGGCGCACCGCGTCGACCTGCTGCACGCCCCGGACCCCGCCGAGGTCGACGCCTACTGCGACGCCGCGGGTGGCGCCCTGCGCATCGTCACGCTCGCGCCGGAGCTGCCCGGTGCCCTCGACGCCGTTGCCCGCTTCGTCGGAGCCGGGGTCGTCGTCGCCATCGGCCACACCGACGCCACCGCCGAGCAGACCCGCCGCGCGGTCGACGCCGGCGCCTCGCTCGTCACCCACCTGTTCAACGGGATGCCACCGCTGCACCACCGCGCGCCCGGGCCGGTCGGGGTCGCGCTCACCGACGACCGGGTGCTGCTCGAGTGCATCGTCGACGGCCACCACCTCGACCCGGTCACCGTCGACGTCGTCCAGCGCAGCGCACCGGGCCGGATGGTCCTGGTCTCCGACGCCATGGCCGCGACCGGTTGCCCCGACGGGGCGTACACGGTGGCCGGATCGGCCGTGACCGTCCGCGACGGGCTCGCCGTGCTCGCTGACGGTTCGTCGCTGGCGGGCAGCACGATCACGGTCGCCGACGCCGTCCGCCGCCTGCTCGACGCGGGGACCGACCTGCCCGAGGTCGTCGCTGCTTCCGCGGCGCGTGCGGCACGCCTGCTCGGGGCACCGGCGCCCCTGGGCGTGGGCGCCCCCGCCGATCTGCTCGTGCTCGACCCGGCGCACGGCAGCGTCCGAGCCCTGCCGACGGCGGTGGTCGCGTGATCCTCGTCGTCACCCCGAACCCCGCCGTCGACGTGACCTACCGGGTCGCCGAACAGCGCATCGGCGAGACCCAGCGCGTGCTCGGGGTCGAGCGACGCCCCGGCGGCAAGGGCCTGAACGTCGGCCGGGTCCTCGCCGCCACCGGTGTCCCGACCCATGCCGTGCTACCCCTCGGCGGCGACGGCGGGCACTGGATCGCCGACGCCCTCGACGGCCTCGGGCTCGTCCACACCGACGTCGCTGTCCGTGGCGAGACCCGCACGACCGTGACGGTGGTGGACGACACCGCGCACCCGACGATGTTCGGGGAGCCCGGGCCCGTGCTCAGCCCCGGCGAGTGGGACACCGTCACCACCGCGGTCGAGACACTGCTCGACGGCGATGTCGGCGGTGCCGACGGTGCCGCTGATGCCCCGCACGCCGCGGCCCTGGTCGTGTCGGGCTCCCTGCCCCGCGACACCGACCCCGCGGTCGTCGCCCGCTGGGTCACCGCCGCCCGCCGCCGCGGTGTGCTCTCCGTGGTCGACTGCTCGGGCACCGCGCTGCTGGCTGCCGCTTCGGCCGGGGCGACGGTCTGCAAGCCCAACCGCGAGGAACTGGTCGAGGCCACCGGCGCCGACGACGAGCGGTCGGGGGCGCTCCGACTCCTCGGGCTCGGCGCCGCGGTCGTCGTGGTCTCCCGGGGTTCCGAGGGCATCGCCGCCCACACCGCCGACCACGTGCTCGAAGTGCCTGCGGTCCCCGGGGTCTCGGGCAACCCCACCGGCGCCGGCGACGCAGCCACCGCCGGACTCGTCGGTGCGCTCGTCGCTGCCGGCCTCCCCACGCCCGAGGGCAGTGTCAGCGCCCCCGACGACGCCACCCTGCTCCGCGCGCTGCGGTCCGCCGCCGCACACGGGGCTGCCGCCGTCCTGCAGCCGGTGGCCGGCACGGTCGACCCGGCTGACGTCGACCGCTTCCTGTCCACCCCGCCCGCTCCTGCTCCCGCACACGACCGAACGAGGACCTCCGCATGATCACCGACCTCGCCCTCACCGGCCTGCTCGACACCGCCCGCACGGCACGCCGCGGGGTCGGCGCGTTCAACGTGGTGCTGCTCGAGCACGCCGAGGCGATCGTCTCCGGTGCCGAGCTGGCGGGGCTGCCGGTGATCCTGCAGATCAGCGAGAACTGCGTCCGGTACCACGGCGGCCTCGCACCGATCACGACCGCGACCCAGGCCGTCGCACGTGCGGCCGACGTCGAGGTCCTCGTGCACCTCGACCACATCGAGGACCCCGAGCTGGTGGCGGCCGGCGTCGACCTGGGCGTCGACTCGGTCATGTACGACGGCTCGCACCTGGACTTCGCCGCGAACGTGGCTGCAACGCGGGAACTCGCTGCTCGGTGTCACGCCGCGGGGGTCGCGATCGAGGCCGAGCTCGGCGAGGTCGGTGGCAAGGACGGCGTGCACGCGCCCGGCGTCCGCACCGATCCGACCGACGCCGCCGCGTTCGTGGCCGACACCGGCGTCGATGCCCTGGCGGTCGCGGTGGGGACGTCGCACGCGATGCAGACCCGCGAGGCGTCGGTGGACCGCGACCTGGTCGAGCGCCTGCGTGCCGCGGTGCCGGTGCCGCTCGTGCTGCACGGCTCCTCGGGCCTGTCCGACGACGAACTCCGCGGCGCCGTGCACGCGGGGATGACGAAGATCAACATCTCGACGCACCTGAACGGCCTGTTCACCCGTGCGCTCCGCACCGTGCTCGACGAGCGGCCGGACGTCGTCGACCCGCGCAAGTACGTCGCAGCGGGCCGGGACGCCATCGCCACCGAGACGGCGCGGCTGCTGACGCTCCTGCACGCCTGACGAGCGAGCAGAGCAGACGAGCACGCGCGACCGCGACGCTCAGCAGAGCGGGACGTTCACCGCGAGCCCGCCCATCGCGGTCTCCTTGTACTTCGAGGACATGTCCGCCCCGGTCTGCCGCATCGTCTCGACGACCTGGTCGAGCGACACGTGGTGCACCCCGTCGCCACGCAGGGCCATCCGGGCGGCGTTGATCGCCTTGTTCGCCGCGATCGCGTTCCGCTCGATGCACGGGATCTGCACCAGCCCGCCGATCGGGTCACAGGTCAGCCCGAGGTTGTGCTCCATCGCGATCTCGGCGGCGTTCTCGACCTGCTCCGGCGTGCCCCCGAGGACCTCGGCGAGCCCCGCAGCCGCCATCGACGCTGCCGAACCGACCTCGCCCTGGCAGCCGACCTCGGCGCCGGAGATCGACGCCCGTTCCTTGTAGATCGACCCGATCGCCCCGGCGGTCAGCAGGAATCGCACGACGGCGTCGTCCCGTTCGTCCGCGGAGGCGTCGGCGACCGTGGGGACGTAGGTGCGCGCGTAGTACAGCACCGCGGGGATGATGCCGGCGGCACCGTTCGTCGGGGCGGTGACGACGCGGCCACCGGTGGCGTTCTCCTCGTTGACCGCCATGGCGACGAGGTTCACCCACTCCATCGCGAAGAGCGGGTCGTGGTCGGGGTCCTCGCGGGTGAGCTGCTCGTGCCAGGTGGCCGCGCGACGACGGACGTCGAGCCCGCCGGGCAGGCACCCGCCCCGGCGGACGGATCGGTCGACGCACGACTCCATCACGCCGTGGATCCCGAGCAGCCCCGAGCGGACCTCGGTGTCCGTCCGGGCGACGGCTTCGTTCGCCAGGGCGACGCCGCTGATCGGCAGGCCCGAATCCGCGCAGGCGACGAGCAGCTCGGCACCGCTCGAGAACGGGTACGGCACGGCGTCGTCGACCGGGATCGCGGCACCGGCGACAGCAGCCAGTGCGTCCACGGCGGGTTCGGCCTCGTCGTCCCGCGCGATGAACCCGCCGCCGATCGAGTAGTAGGTCTCGTCGGCCAGGTCGACACCCGCGGCGTCACGGGCTCGCAGCCGCATGGCGTTCGGGTGGCGGGGCAGCATCGTCAGGGGGTGCAGGACGATGTCGGCGAGGCGGAACGGCACGCTCGCTCCGCCGTCGAGCCGCAGGACGCCGTCGCGTTCCAGCGCCTCGAGTGCGCGGGCCATGGCATCCGGGTCGACGGTCTCGGGGTGCGAACCCATGAGCCCCGCGACGACGGCGCCGAGCGTGCCGTGGCCCTGCCCGGTCGATGCGAGGGACCCGTACAGGTCGACCACCACGGAGGCGACGGGCAGGCCACGCACCAGGCTCGCGAACTCGGCACCGGCCCGCATCGGGCCGACGGTGTGCGAGCTCGAGGGGCCGACACCGACGCTGAACAGATCGAAGACGGAGACCGGCACGCCGCCACACTAACCCGTCCGGACGGACCGGTGCTCAGCGCCGCCGACCACCCTCGGGCGGCATCACGAACCACAGCACGACGTAGGCGATCCACAGCGGCCCGGGGAACAGGCTCAGGATGACCCAGATCACCCGGACCAGGGTGCGGGACAGGGTGAAGCGGTCGGCGAGACCGGCGCAGACACCGGCCAGCAGACGACCGTTGCGGGGACGGGAGAGTGTGCTCATACCGACGACGCTACGCAACGCCGCCGGGCCGGCGCATCCGGGACGCACCCCGAGCGTGGTGGGGGAAACCCCCGGACCCGCGTGGTCGAGGGGTCAGGGGATGAGGACGATCTTGCCGCGCGTGTGGCCGTGCTCGAGCTCCTCGAAGGCGTCCTGCACGCGGTCGAGCGGGTAGGTCGCGGCGACGGGCACCTCGATCGCGCCGTTCGCGACCTCGAGTGCGAGCGCGCCGAGGATCTCCGGATCGGCCGTGTCCGCACTGCCCGAGGTCTTCGCCCCGACCTCGGCGGCCTCGTCGAACGCGATGATCGTCTCGATGCGGTCGACCGGCACCCCGAGCGCGATGCCGAGCCGGACGTACTCGGCGCCGTGGGTGTCGATCACGGCGTCGACACCGTTCGTCGCGAGTTCGGTGATGCGCTCCTGCAGGCCGTCGCCGTACGCGACGGGTCGTGCGCGCTTGGAGCGGAGCCACTCGTGGTTCGCCTCGGACGCGACGGCGATGACGTCGATGCCCTCGTTCGCGAGCAGCTGGGTGACGAAGCCGCCGACCCCGCCCGCGGCACCGGACACCACGACGGTCTCACCGGCACGCGGGTCGACCGCGCGGACGGCCGCCGCCGCGGTGGTCGCGATGACGTCGAGACCACCCGCCACCGTCCAGTCGAGCAGGCGTGGCTTCTGGACGACCTGCACGGCCGGCACCGAGACGTACTCGGCCTGGCTCGCGCGGTCCCACGACCAGCCGATGACCTCTTCGCCCTCGTCGACGCCGTCGACCTCGGCCCCGACGGCGACGACGATGCCGGCGAAGTCGGTGCCCTGCCCGGACGGCAGGTCGCCGCCGAACGCGCCCTGGCGGATCGCCGACTCACCGGGGTTGATCCCGGCGGCACGCACGCGGACGAGCACCCGCCCGGCGGTCACGTCGGGCACGGGCACCTCGGCGACGTGCAGGACCGATCGGTCACCCCACTCGTCGAAGCGGACAGCGCGCATGGTCTCCGGGATCTCAGTCATCGGGACCGACGCTACCCCGGAGCGCCGCACCCGGCCTGCGTGGACCGCTCCATCCGTGCAAGAGCAGGAGAGTGCGGGCGTGCGACAGTGCGAGACTGAGAGCATGCCCATCCTGAACAAGGACATGCAGGTCTGCATGTCGCTGGCCGCGCGACCGAGCAACATCGGCACCCGCTTCCACAACTTCCTGTACGACGAGCTCGGTCTCGAGTTCCTGTACAAGGCCTTCACCACGACGGATCTGCCCGGCGCCGTCGCCGGCATCCGCGCGCTCGGCATCCGCGGCTGCTCGGTGTCGATGCCCTTCAAGGAGGCGATCATCCCGCTCGTCGACCACATCGAGGACTCCGCCGCCGCGATCCAGTCGGTCAACACGGTCGTGAACGACGACGGCGTGCTCACCGCGTCGAACACCGACTACGAAGCGATCGCCGCACTGCTCGGGTCGCACCGCGTCGACCCGGCTTCGCGCGTGCTGCTCCGCGGCTCCGGCGGCATGGCCAAGGCCGTCACGGCGGCGTTCCGAGGCGCCGGCTTCGACCGGTTGACGGTCGTCGCCCGCAACGAGCAGACCGGCCCGGCCCTGGCGACGCAGTACGGCTACGAGTGGGTCGCCGACGAGCGTGAGGCGGGGGAGACCGACCTGGTCGTCAACGTCACCCCGCTCGGCATGCGCGGCGACCAGCAGGACGCACTCGCCTTCGCGCCGGAGCGGATCGAGGCTGCCCACACCGTCTTCGACGTGGTCGCGTTCCCGTCGGAGACCCCGCTCGTGCGGGCGGGCCGCGACGCCGGCAAGCACGTCATCACCGGCGCCGAGGTCATCGCCCTGCAGGCAGCCCGTCAGTTCGAGCGGTACACGGGCGTCGCCCTGACCGACGACCAGGTGGCGCGGGCCAGCGAGTTCTCGCGCGCCGAGTAGTCGACGCACCCACAGGGCGGACGGGAGGTGGGCCCCACCCGCCGGTTCCGGCGTGACGCGCCAGCGGCACGACGGCCGTGACGGGAGGCCCGTGGCGGCGCCGCCACGGGCCTCCCGTCCGTTCGCGGGGACGTCTCAGGCGGTCGCCGCGCGCCCGACGGCCACCCACTCGAGGCGGCGGAGCGTCTCGCGGTTGCGGATCCAGATGAGCGGCTGCATGAGGAAGTCCGGCACGTGCGACCCCGGCCCGGCCACCGCGTTCTCGGTGATCGTGACCTTGCTGCCGTGCCGGTGCGGTTCGACCGTCAGCTCGACGCGGGCCTCGCCGATGGGCCAGCCCTTGGGCTGGATGACCATGCGGTGTGGCGGCTCCCAGACCAGCGACGTCGTGACGTCGTCGATGACGATCGGCCAGGCGCCGAACGAGTGGTGCAGCCGCGTGCCGACCTGCGGCCACCCGGATTCCTCCTTGCGCATGCGCGACGCCCCGACCACCCAGGTCGTGTAGAGCCACCCGTCGCCGAGCACGTCGAAGACGGCTTCGGGACGGCAGTGCAGGATGCGGACGCTCTTCGCCATGGTGTTCAGCCTTCCGGGGTGAGGTCGACGTCCTCCGGCAGTCCGAAGGTGTGCCGGAGCGCGCTCTTCGCCGCGTGCCAGCCGGCCATGCCGTGCACGCCGGGGCCGGGTGCCGCGGACTCGGAGCACAGGTACATGCCGCCGCCCATCCGCCACGGGTCGCTCGACAGGACGGGGCGCTTGACGAGCTGCCAGAAGCTCGCGGCACCGGCGGCGATGTCGCCACCGACGTAGTTCGGGTTGTACTCGCCCATCTGCACGGCGGTGCGGGAGCTCGACGACAGGATCGTGTCGCGGAACCCCGGCGCGAAGCGCTCGATCTGACGGGTGACGGCCTCGGTCGGGTCGACGTCCGAGCCCGCGGGGACGTGCGCGTAGGCCCAGAAGACGTGCTTGCCGGCCGGGGCCCGGGTCGGGTCCACCACGGTCGGCTCCGCCCCGAGCACGTACGGGCGCTCGGCGTGCTGCCCGTGCGCCACCGCCCGTTCCGCCGCCGCGATCTCCTGGCGGGTCCCGCCGATGTGCACGGTCCCGGCCTTCCGCAGCGACTCGTTGGTCCACGGCACCGGGTCGGACAGCGCGAAGTCGACCTTCGCCGCCGCGTTGCCGAACCGGAAGCGACGCAGCGCGCCGCGCTTCGGGGTCGGGATCTGCTTGCCCGCGATCCGGAGCATGCCCGGCACGCTCGTGTCGAACAGCACCGCCTTCGCCGGGGTGAGGTCACCGAGCGACCGGACCTCGTGTCCGGTGACGATGCGGCCGCCGTGCGCGACGAGGTCGGCGGCGAGCGCGTCGACGATCGCCTGGCTGCCACCGATCGGCACCGGCCAGCCGCGGGCGTGCGCGTACGAGCCGAGCGACAGTGCCGCCGCCGCGGTGGACAGGGACGGCAGGTGCTGGATCGAGTGCGCCGCGACGCCGGACACCATCGCCGGGGCGGCCTCGCCGCGGAAGCGCAGGTTCCACGCGGCGGTGCCCTGCTCGAGCGCCCGCAGCCCGAACCGCAGGACGGTCAGGGGGTGCCGCGGCACGTGCAGCAGTGCGTCGGTCGCGAAGTCCGCGACCTGGTCGGCGTTCTCCGCCAGCGGCGCCATCAGCTGCCGGAAGGCCGGTCCGTCCACCCCGAGCTCGGCGGCGGTGCGGTCGAGGTCCTGGTACGCGATGCCGGCGCGACCGTGGTCGAGCGGGTGGCCGTACTGCACCTCGGGCAGGCGGAGCTCGATGCGGTCCTCCATGCGGAAGCGCCGGAAGAACTCGGACTGCAGGGCCATCGGGTGCACTGCGGAGCAGACGTCGTGCAGGAACCCGGGCAGGGTGAGCTCGGCCGTGCGGGCACCGCCGCCGATCGTGTCGTTCCGTTCGACGACCTCGACCGACAGGCCCGCGCGGGCCAGGGTCACCGCCGCCGCGAGTCCGTTCGGTCCCGCTCCGACGACCACCGCATCCACCATGCCCCGAGCCTAGGGACTCGTGACTGCGTGTGGTGTCGGTCAGGTGCGCGAGGTGTCGGGGTCGGCCGGGTCGGACTCGTCCTGGTCACCGTCGGCGTCGTCCGGTTCGTCGGCGTCGACCGGAGTCGATCCGACGGGGTGCTCGGCGAGCAACTCGGCGAAGTCCTCGTCGAGCATCTGCTGCAACCGGTCGTCGCGGCCGATCTCGTAGTCGTCCGCCGGGCGCTGTGCCCAGCCGAGGCGTCCGACGACGGTGGTGCCGATGTCGTCCCAGGCGCGGGCCCGCGCGGCGAGGACGATCCCGTCGACGAAGTGCTGGTCGTCGCGTCGCTTGTCGAGCATGGCGGCGAGTTGCTCGTACGTGGCCTCGCGCATCCGGAGCTTCAGGTCGTCGCCGCGCCGGTAGTCGTGCTGGTGGCGGGAACGGCCCTTCTGCTTGCTCGAGGTGGAACGGATGTCGCGCATCCGTGCGGCGTCACCCCGTTGTTCCTCGGCCATGCGGTGGAGTTCCTCGCGCGTGGCCTCGGCGATGAGTGCGTGGTCGAAGTACCCCTGGTCACGCAGGGCGTTCGTGATGATGCGGTTGGCCACCGCGATGGTGACGGCGGCCTTCGCGATGAGGAAGCCCTCGTCGACCGCACGCTTCAGTTCGACCTGGCTGATGGGTCGATCGCGCACGTCGTGGTTGCGTCGTCCGAACAAGGCCATGCTCCGACGATACCGGCGACCGGTGTCGGTCCGTCTGCACGGGGGCGGCGGACCTCAGAGGAGCAGGCCGTAGACCGCGACGTCGACCCGCTCGGGGCCGAGCGGCAAGGCGCCACGCAGGGTGCCCTCGTGGGTGAGGCCGAGCCGCTCGGCGAGCCGCCGGCTCCGCACGTTGTCGACCGCCGTCCGGATCTCCACCCGGGCCACGCCGCGGGCCCGGGCAACGCCGATCAGCACGGTGGCGGCCCGCCGGGCGACACCACGGCCCTCCTGTCCGGCGTCCACCCAGTAGCCGAGCGACGCCTGCCCCAGGTACGGGTCGAACGTCAGCGAGGCCACCCCGACCACGCGGTCGTCGTGGCGGATGACGCAGGGCAGCGAGCGGTCCATCGCGTACTGCCCGAGCAGCCGCTCGGTGTGCAGGGCGATGGCCTCGCGTGTCTGCGGGTCCCACGCCCAGGGCTCGGCGGCCCGCAGACGATCGGTGTTGGCGTGCACGAGTGCGAGCACCTGGTCGACCGTCGTCAGGTCGCGCAGCGTCAGCGTGGAGCCGTCACCGAGGTCGCGTCCGAACGTCGTCACCGCTCCGACACTAGGCAGCCCTGCCTGTCACTCGTACCGGAGCGCCTCGATCGGGTTCTGCCGTGCGGCTCGTCGTGCCGGCAGGGTGCCCGCCAGGAACGCGATGAACATCACGACGAGGATGATCGTGGCGACGGACCCGGGCGCGAACTGCATGATCTGCAGCCCCGGCAGGTCCTTGAGGAGCGTGCCGGCCAGGACGTTCGAGATCCCGGTGCCGAGCGCGATCGCGACCCCGGCGCCGATGGCGCTGCCGAGGAACCCGATGAAGACCGCCTCGAGCGAGAACAGCGTGTAGACCTTGCCGCCGCCCATGCCCATCGCCTTCATCAGGCCGATCTCGCGGGTGCGCTCCTGCACGCTCATGAGCAGGGTGTTGATGATGCCGAAGCCGGCGGCGATGAGCGCGATCACGGCGAAGGCGTTCAGGACCCCGACGATGCCGCTGATGACGGTCTGGAACTGACCGAGCTGGTCCTGGATGGTCTGGCCGAGGAACCCGTCGTCGGCCAGGGACTTCTTGACCGTGGTGACGGAGGCGTCGGGATCGAGCGTCGCGGTGGCGCTGGCGTAGGAGGTCGCGATCGAGTCGGGCTTGCCGATCTCCTGCGCGGCCTGCATGGCGTCGGTCAGCGCGGCGTTCGCCCCGGCCCCACTGCCGAACAGCGACTCGTTCTGCACGCCCACGACCGTGGCGGTGAGCGTGTGCGCCTTGCCCTGGTAGTCGTCGACGGCGATCGTGAGTTCCTTGCCGACGGCGGCGGAGGCGCTGCCGAGGCCCATGTTCTTCAGGTAGTCGGTCGGCAGCATCACCTGGTTGGCGTCGGTCTGGTCGTCGAGCTGCTTGCCGCTCGCCAGGTCGGCGTCGAGCTCGCCGGCGTTGGCCGTGAGCGAGACGACGTACTTGCCGTGGTCGCCGTACTCGGCGTACTTCGGCGCGAGGGCGACCGCGGGGCGGAGGCTCTTGATGCCGTCGGTCTTCTCGATCGCGTCGACGTCGGACTGCGACAGGTACGAGAACGACGCCGGGCCACGGTCGACGCTCTGACCAGAGGCCTCGGGGTCGTACTTCGCCGGTCCGCTGTCGGTCGAACTGGTGTCGACCGCCTTCGTGATGGTCAGGGAACCGGTGTCGCCGATCGACGAGACCTGGGTGTCGATGTAGTTGCTGACGCCCGTGCCGATGGCCGAGGTGAGCGTGATCGTGAAGGCGCCGATGAAGATCGCGATGACGGTCAGGGTCGTGCGCAGCTTCGAGCGGAAGGTGTTCGAGACCGCGGTGCGCAGGAGGTCGAGGAAGTTCATGCGGAGTGCCTTCCGTGCGTGGCGGACGCGTCGACCGCGTCATCGGGTCCGCCGACGATCAGGCCGTCGCGGACGTTGACGCTGCGGTCGCAGCGCGCGGCGAGCTCTTCGTCGTGCGTGACCACGACGAGCGTGATCCCCCGCTCGCGCTGCAGCCCGAACAGCATGTCCTCGACCACCTGTCCGGTGTTCGTGTCGAGGTTGCCGGTGGGCTCGTCGGCGAAGATCACGCTCGGCTCACCGACCAGCGCGCGGGCGATGACCACGCGTTGCTTCTGGCCGCCGGACAGGTCGTTGGCGTCGTTCTTCGCCTTGTCGGCCAGCCCGAGGGCGTCGAGCGCCGCCATGCCCCGTCGCTTCCGCTCGGCCCCGGAGACGCCGGCGATCTTGAGCGGGAGCACGACGTTGTCGAGCACCGAGGTCTTCGGTGTCAGGAAGAACTGCTGGAACACGAAGCCGAACGTGCTGTTCCGGGTGCGGTTGACCTGGCGGGCACCGAGCGTCGCGGCGTCGGTGCCGTCGAGCAGCACCTGTCCGGCCGACGGCTTGTCGAGCAGCGCGAGCAGGTGCATGAGCGTCGACTTGCCGGAGCCGGACTTGCCGACGATCGCCAGGCTCTCGCCCTGGTGCACCGCCAGCGACACCCCCTTGAGCGCGTCGAACCGCGTCGCGCCGCGGCCGTAGGTCCTGGCGAGGTCACGGGCCTCGAGCACGGGAGTGGTCATGGGTTCACCGTAGTGTCCGGTGCACGACTGCAAGTTTGCGTTTGCTGTAGATCATGTGACGTTCCGGTTACAGTCGGGCCATGCCCGACTCCGCGACGCCGTCAGAACTCGGTCTCCGTGACCGCAAGCGCATCGAGACCCGCAACCGCATCGCCGAGGCCGCTCGGTCCCTGGTGCTCGAGCAGGGCGTCGACGGCACCACGATCGAGCAGGTCGCCGCCCGCGCCGACGTGTCCCCGCGGACGTTCTTCAACTACTTCGAGAGCAAGGAGGACGCGGTCCTCGGGCACACCGAACTCGACCTCGAACCCGCCACCCTCCAGGCACACCTGGAATCCGTCTCGGGGGAGCCGGCAGCGCAGGCGGTCGTCGACCTGGCGTTCCTGGTGTTCGGGTCGTCGTTCGGCGACGAGCACGAGCGGCTCGAGCGCAAGGCCGTCATCGTGCGGTTCCCGCAGTTGATGCGTCGGCAGGTCGCGCGGATGACCACGGTCGCCGAGGCGATGACCGGCGCGGTGCGCACGATCCTCGAACGCGACCCGGCCTGGGGGCCGGACGCCGCGACCCCGCAGGCGGCCGAGATGCTCCTCGGCATGTGCATGACGGGCTTGCGCAGTGCCGCTCGGCACGAGGGCTCCGACCCCGAACAGGTGCGGGCGGCAGTGGTCGCGGCGATCCGCGACACGGCGGCGCGCATCGCCGCGGCCTGAGACGCGACCACGAACGCACGGGAGGCACGGTGCCAGCTGGCACCGTGCCTCCCGTCCGTGACGTGGATGCGTCGAGAACGGTCAGGGCTTCGTGATGAAGCCCTCCTTCACCATCCAGTCGAAGGCGACGTCGGCCGGCTCGCGCCCCTCGACGTCGACCTGACGGTTCAGCTCCTGCAGCACCGCGTCGGTGAGCTTCGGCGAGATCTGGTCGTAGATCCCCTCGAGCTGCGGGTACTCCTTGAGCGTCTTCGAGTCGATGACGGGCGCGACGTTGTACGCCGGGAAGAAGCCCTTGTCGTCCTCGAGCACCGTCAGACCGAGCGACTTGATGCGGCCGTCGGTGGTGAACACCTCACCGAAGTTGCACTTGCCGCGGTCGGTGGCCGTGTAGACCGTGCCGGTGTCGAGGATGCTGACGTTGCTGCTCGGCACGCCGTTCGCCCCCGAGCCACCGAGCTCCAAGCCGTACTTCTTGAGCATCGGCTTGAAGCCGTCGGCACGCGAGTTGAACTCCGACTCGACGCAGAACGTGCGCTGGTCGACCGGCAGCTTCGTGATGTCGGAGAGCGTCTTGACGTTCCCGAGCTCCTTGACCGCTTCGTCACGGACGGCGAAGGCGTATGTGTTGTTCATCGGCGCCGGGTTGAGCCAGGTCAGCCCGTTGCCGGCGTCCTCCTTCTTCACCGCCGTCCACTGCTCGGTCTTGTCCGGGATCCCCTTCGCGTGGCCCATGAAGGTCAGCCAGGCGGTGCCCGTGTACTCGTACGTGAAGTCGGCCGCGTGCGAGGTCATCAGCTCACGGACCGCGACACTGCCGGGCACGTTCGTCTCGTCGGTGACGTCGAACCCGGCGGCCTTGGCGGCGAGCACGGCGATCTTGCCGAGCACGAGCTGCTCGGTGAAGTTCTTCGACGTCACGGTGATGTGGGCGCCGGCCGGCAGGTCGTCGATGCGCTGGATGGAGCCGGCACCGGCCTCGGGCACGAACGAGGTGGCGGGCTGCAGGCCGCAGCCGGTCAGGACGAGGGCGGTGGCACCGGCGACGAACGCGGCGGCTCCGACCCGGGTGCGGGTGCGGCGGGTGCGGCGGGTGCTGCGGGTCATCGGAGTCCCTTCGGTCGTGCGACCGTCTCGACCACGCGGCCGAGCCAGTCGATGGAGAGGGCGAGCAGGGCGACCAGCAGGGCACCCGAGACGAGCACCTTCGGCAGGAACAGGGTCACACCCGTGGTGATGAGCAGACCGAGTCCGCCCGCACCGACGAAGGTGGCCAGGCTCGCCGTGCCGACGAGCAGCACGAGCGCGGTCCGGATGCCGGAGAGCATGACCGGCACCGCGAGCGGCAGTTCGACGCGCATCAGCACGCTGAAGGCGCTCATGCCCATGCCGCGACCGGCCTCGACCAGTCGGGCGTCGACGCTCTGCACGCCGATCATGGTGTTCCGGAGCACCGGCAGGATCGCGTAGAGGACGAGCGCGATGACGGCCGACCGCGTGTTCAGGCCGAGCCAGGCGGCGAGCAGCACGATGAGGCCGACGGCCGGTGCAGCCTGCCCGAAGTTCGCGACGGCGAGCACGTACGGGCTCGCCCGGCGCAGCGCGCCGCGGGTGAGCAGGACGCCCAGCGGGATCCCGATCACGAGCACGAGCACCGTCGACTGCAGGGTCAGGACGAGGTGCTGGCCGGTCAGGGAGAGGATGTCCGCCGGGTTGAGCGTCGTGCGCTCGGTCGGGGTCAGGTCCGCCGTCGCGAGCCACACCGCGAAGCCGGCCAGGACGACCAGGATCGCGATCGGCTGGAACAGCAGGCCCTTCCACGAGGTGCTCGCACCGGTGGCGGGACCGGCGACGGCGACTGCGCTCACAGGTCTTCTCCGGTGGGCATCGCCGACACCGGCGACGACGGCATGGTCTCGATCGGGTTCGTGTTCGTGCCGACGGGCGTGTAGGCCTGGTCGCCGGCGGCGGTCGCGCGGGAGCGGGTGATCGCCTCCATCACGGTCTCGACGGTGATGACCCCGCGGAACGCGTCGCGACGACCGGTGACCAGTGCGGCACCCGCGCTCGAGACGAGCATGGTGTCGAGCGCGTCGTTGAGGGTCGCGGCCTCGCCCACGACGGGCAGGCCGGGCTCGACGCCGTCGGGGATGCGGTCGAGGCGCTCGAGCTGGCGGCGCGACGGCCACCCGATCGGCCGCTGGCGGTGGTCGACGACGACGGCGTGCTGGTGCCCACCGGCCTCGTGCATCCGCTGCAGCACGGCCTTGACCTCTTCGCCGGGCGAGCACGTCACGGCCGACTCGACCTCGACGTCGCGCACGCGGTTCAGCGTGAGCTGCTTCAGACCGGCGCCGGAGCCGATGAAGTTCTCGACGAACTCGTTCGCCGGCTCCGCCAGGATCCGCTCCGGGGTGTCGTACTGCACGATGTGCGCACCCTCGGTGAAGATGACGATCCAGTCGCCGAGCTTCACGGCCTCGTCGAAGTCGTGCGTGACGATGACGATCGTCTTGTGCAGTTCCTCCTGGATACGCAGGAGCTCGTCCTGCAGGCGCTGGCGGGTGATCGGGTCGACCGCGCCGAACGGCTCGTCCATGAGCAGGACGGGCGGGTCCGCGGCGAGCGCACGGGCCACGCCGACGCGCTGCTGCTGGCCGCCGGAGAGTTCGCGGGGGAACCGGTCCCGGTAGGTGTCGGGGTCGAGCGAGACCAGGTCGAGCAGCTCGTCGACGCGCGCCGCGATCTTCTCCTTCGACCAGCCGAGCATCTTCGGCACGATCGCGATGTTCGCCGCGACGGTCATGTGCGGGAAGAGACCGCCGGCCTGGATCACGTAGCCCATGCGGCGGCGGAGTTCGTCGCCGTCGATGCCGGTGACGTCGTCGTCGCCGACGACGATCCGGCCCTGGGTGGGCTCGATCAGGCGGTTGATCATCTTCAGCGTCGTCGTCTTGCCGCAGCCGGACGGGCCGACGAGCATGACGATCTTGCCAGCCGGGATCTCGAGCGTGATGCCGTCGACGGCGGGCTTCGACTGCCCGGGGTACCGCTTGGTGACCTCGTCGAGCAGGATGCTGCGCCCGGTGACGTCCCCGTCGGGCGCGGTGGTGGTGGCGGAGTCAGTGCTGGACACGGATACCTCTCGAGATGGTCAGGCGGCCGAGGCCGATGAGGAGCAGGTCGAGGACGAGGGCGAGCAGGACGACGCCGACCACCCCGACCACGACGGAGGACAGGGCGTTGGCGCCGCCGAGGCGGGACAGCCCGGAGAAGATGAAGCCGCCGAGTCCGGGGCCGAGCGCGTAGGCGGCGATGGCGGCGATGCCCATCACCATCTGTGCGGAGACGCGGACGCCGCTCAGGATGATCGGCCACGCCATCGGCAGTTCGATCTGCAGCAGGGTGCGGAACCGGCTCATGCCGACGCCGCGCGCCGACTCGACGACGGTGGGCGGGATCTCGGCGAGACCGACGACCGCGTTGCGCAGGATCGGCAGTGCGGCGAAGAAGACGACCGTGACGACCGACGGCAGGACGCCGAAGCCGAGCGGGACGATGAGCAGGCCGATGACGGCGAACGACGGCAGGGTGAGGCCGATGGCCGACACCCCGTTCGCGAACGCGGTCAAGCGCGGGCTGCGGTAGACGAGTGTGGCGAGCACCACGGCGATGACCGTGGCGAGGACGACGCACTGGACGACCAGTGAGAAGTGCTGCCACGATGCGAACCAGATCTGGTTCCATCGCTCCACGACGTACTGGAACACGGGTGGGCGCTCCCCTTCCGGTCGGCTGAACTGCCCACAGATCGGGGCACGAGCTCGGCCAAAGCTACGCAGCACCTGGACCGGTTGTACAACGCAACCCTGCCGAGGCGGCAGTTTCCCTCGCAGTTGCGATGAGGACAACCCCTGGTCAGAGGGGGAACACCAGGGCAAGCCTGGGAGAACGGTAACGATCGGGCTGGGTGCCCGGCTATGCGCTCAGGTCACGCAACCCGGCGCGCTCCGCGATGTCGACGAGCTGCTCGCGCCACCGGACCCATTCGTCCGGCGTCTTGTCGGCCAGGTTGCCGTCGCCGTCACCGGCCAGGCCGTCGAGCATCTCGCGCACGATGTCGGCGTGCCCGGCGTGCCGCGCGGTCTCGTAGGCCATGTGCACCAGGATCCGGTGCAGCGTGACGTGCCGGTGCTCCTCAGGCCACCACGACACGGTGCCGGTCGCGGTGAGGTCGAGCGCCTCGATGGTCGCGTCGGCGTGGGCGGCACTCCGGTGGTGGAAGGCCACGACGTCCGCCATCGTCTCGTCCAGCGGGGCGAACATGTCGTCGCCGTCCTCCGACTCGAGCCACGCGGGCGGGTCCGGCAGCGGGCGCCCGAACACCTCGCCGAAGTAGCCGGCCTGCACGCCCGCGACGTGCTTCACCAGCCCGAGGACGTTCGTGCCCGTCGGCGTCACCGGCCAGCGTGCCTGTCGCTCCGCCAGCCCGTCGAGCTTGGCCAGCAGTGCTGCTCGGTGCTTCTGCAGGTACCGGTGCAGCGTCTGCTTCACCGCGGCGTCGGCAGCCGCCTGGTCGGGGGTCGGCGCGGACCCCTCGTCCGACAGCAGCGCGTTGCCGCTGGCCGCCAGTGTGCTGGTGCTCGCGGGGTGCACCTCGGGGACCGCTTCGACGTCGCTCATGCCCCCGATCGTGCCACCCGGAGCTCCTGCAGGCGTGTCGATTCCTGCACCGCGACCCGTTCGGCCGTCAGCAGCAGACCCGCGACCTCGGCACCGGAGCGTGCCGGGGCGTCGTTCCAGCTCGTCAGGTCGCGCACGCGCCCCATCCGGATGTCCGGCGCGGGGCACCACAGCACGGGCTCGCCCTCGTCGCGGGCCAGGGCGTGCCAGACGACGTCGAGCGCGTGCTGGACCCGCGGTGCGTGCACCGCGAGCGGCCCACCGGCTGCGGACACGACCGCACCGACCAGGCACGCGCCGACGAGCGGTCGGCCCTGCACGTCCATCGCGGCGGCACTGGAGGCCTTCCGCTCGTGGCCGTGCTCGTCGAGGTAGGCGAACCAGGCGTGCTGCACCCAGCCGCGCTCGACGACGGCGCGGGCGTCGGAGAGCAGGTGGACGAGTTCGCCGAGTTCGCGCACCCGGTCGTCGACCCGTCGCGCGCGTGCGGTGGCGCGGCGGTCCGCGAGTCGGTCGACCAAGCCGCGGAGACCGCGTCGGACGGGGGCGGGGGAGGCGTCGGTGGCGACGTCGTGCTGGACGCGGAGCTCGAGGGTCATGGCGGCCCCTCCGATCGACTGTGCACGGATGGTGCGGTCACGATAGCCCCGGGGAGACTCAGTCGTCCAGCACCGCGTCGATGCTCCGTCGGGCGACGCTCCGGAAGGCGCGTTCGTCGGCGGTCGCCAGGGCGGATGCGAGCGCCACCACCCACCCGCGAGCGCGCTGCCAGGTGGCGTCCGAGGCTGCGACGCGGGCACGGAACGCGCGTCGCCCAGGCTGGTCGAACGTCAACCAGGCGGTCGCGAGGTCGACGGCGGGATCGCCCGCGGTGACGTCCCCGAAGTCGATCACGGCTGACAGGTGGTCGACGCCTGCGGATGACGAGTCGACGAGCAGGTTGAAGGGGTGCAGGTCGCCGTGCACCCAGACAGGAGGCCCGGCGTGCGCCGGCGCCGCGGCTGCGGCCCGCCAGAGCGCGGCCAGCTCGCCGGCCCGGTGCACGTCGTGGCCATCGAGTCGCGCCAGCACCGCGTCGCTCCGCGACGCGAGCGGCACCGCACGGAACGGGTTCGCCGGGGCACCGGCCGGGGCCGCCACGTGCAGGAGCCCGACGAACGCGGCGAGCGCCTCGGCCACGGGGACCCCGGCCGCGCGTGCGCCGATCGGGGTGCCGGGGAGCCACGGCACGATGCTCCACGACCACGGGTACCCGAGGGCGGGTCGGCCGGTCCGCACCGGAGCCGGCACCGGGACGACCGACCCGACCCGGGCGGCTATGTCCGGCAGCCAGCGCTGTTCGTGCTCGACGAGGCGTGCGGCCAGCTGCCGGCGGGGGACCCGCACGGCCAGGTCGTCACCGAGACGCAGGACGACGTTGTCCCACCCGTTCGCGACGACCTCGAGCGACAGCCCGGCCAGGTCGGGGTGCTGGTCACGCAGCAGGGAGCGGACGAGCGGGACGTCGACGTCGACCTCGGCAGCGGGTGTGGGCACCGCGTCAGGCTAGTGGGCCGCCGGACACATGCCCGCGAACTGGGGCCGGTGGCGCGACCGGCTTCTCGGTAGTCTCAGAGGCGAGGTGACGTGGGTGTTTCCCTGGGGGGACCCGCGTCACTCCGGAGCGATGAGCGCGACGAGTCGCGGGATCTCCGGACGCAGCCGTTCGGTGACGAACGCGTCCAGCAGGACCGTCCAGAGTTCCCGCAGGCCCGCGAACAGGTCGGCCCGCCGCGTCATCACGTCCGAGACGGTCTGCACGCCCGTGTAGGCACGGACGACGACCCGGCCGACGAGCTCCGGGTCCCACCGCGGATCGAGCTCTCCCGCGTCGACGGCCTGCCGCGCGAACCCGGCGACCACCGCGGCCCAGTCGGTGTACGGGTCCCGCCGGTCCACGTCGCTCGCCGCCACGTCGGTCGACAGGCGCACCCCGGCGCTCACGACGACCTCGGTGGTCATCTGCACGGCGAGCCCCTGGCACAGCCACATGATCGACTCGAGCGGAGTGGTGCCCCGCGCCACCGCGGCCTCGCCGTACCGGCGCGAGATCGCGTGCTGCTCGGCGACGACGGCCCCCGCCATGTCGGCCTTCGACGTGAAGTGGAAGTACAGCGCACCCTTGGTCATCCCGATGCGTTCGGCGATGCCGTCCATCGAGGCTCCGACGTACCCGCGTTCGTCGAACTCCGCGGCCGCGCCCTCGATGATCGCGGTGCGGGTCGCGAGCGACCGCTGCTGCCGGGTCGGTCGGTCCTGCGCCATGGGGTCCGATCGTAGTCAGCGCACGCGATCGCCGGGGAGCCCTGGCCGCATTCGGCAGGCGTTCGGCCGCGTGCCCTACGGTCGGTCGCCATGGACGGATGGCGGAACCCTGCGCGCTGGGCACGGACGGGCCGGTGGCTGCTGCTGCCGATCGCGGTGCTCGACTGGGTCGCGCTCGCGCCGCAGACCATCGTGGTGCTCGCGTTCCTGATCGCCGTCGTCGGGCTCGCCGGCATGGCAGCGGCCCTGGTGGTGCACATGCTCGGTCGGGCCCGTGGGGCCATGGCCGCCCTCGGGGTCGTGCTGCTGCTCGGCGGCCTGGTGGTGTTCGGCCTCGACCCGTTCCCGGGCTCGTTCCCGCTCATCGCGTCGTGGTGGCCGGAGTCGATCACGCAGCCGCAGACCGTCGGCAGTGCTTACTGGCAGCTCGCCGGCCTGGGCATCGAGCTCGCCGGGTTCGGCCTGCTCGCCACCCTGCTCGTGGTCTCGCTGACCGGCACGCCACGCCCCCGGCAGGACCGCTTCCGCTCCTGACCGCCCCCGTGGCAACGCTCGGCGCCCGGACGTGCTCCGCGCTCAGAGTCGGGTGAGCACCACCAGCGTGACGTCGACCTCGGCGTCCACGGTGACCGCCGTGCGCACCCGCTCGATCACGCCCGCCCCGTCCGGAGCGGACCGCACCAGCGCGGCGAGGTCGTCCAGGCGGCGGGTCCCGTCCAGCGTCAGGACACCCTGCGTGCAGATCGCCAACCGGTCGCCGGGTGCCAGGTCGAGCGAGCCGGACGACCGGGGGATCGACACCGGCTGCAACCCGAGCGGCAGGTCGACCGGGCGCAGCACCCGAGCGGGCCCGTCCGCGGGGACGAGCACCGCGAGCCCGTGGCCGGCGTCGCCGAAGTCGACGTGCCCCGACATCGGGTCGAGCCGCAGGTGGAAGAGCGAGCCGACGGCGTCCGCGGCCGACAGGTCGGCGGTGACCTGGGCCTCCAGGCCGACGATCGTGTCCTGCACCTCGGCACCGGTCCGCGCCACCACGGCGCCGCGGACCACCGCGGCGAGCAGGCCGGACGCCGGTCCGGCGGCGCTCACCCGGCCGACGGTGACGTGCAGGGCGTCGTCCGGGGCGAGGCGCCAGTCGGCGACGTCACCCCCGCCACCGTCGTGCTGGGCGACCAGGACGTCGAGGGCGTACCCCGGCACCGCGACCGGGTCCGGCACCAGCCCGTCGAGCACCCGACGGACCCGTCCCAGGTCGATGGCGACGCCGAGTTCCCGCTCGGTCCACCGGGCGAGGTCACGCAGCAGGGCGACGTCCTCGGGGGAGAACGTGCGCGGCACCGCGTCCATCAGGCACAGCGTGCCCACCCGGGTGCCGTCGATCATGGTCAGTGGTGCGCCGGCGTAGAACCGGATGCCGTGCTCCGCCACCGCGGCCGTGTCGGCGAAGCGGGCGTCGAGCGACGCATCCGGGATCACCATCGGTTCGCGGGAGAGGACGGTCGTCGCGCAGAACTGCTCGCTCGCGGGGACGCTCGAGCCCTGGTGCCAGCCGAAGGTCGACTGGGTGGTGACGAGGTCGTGGTGGACGAGGTTGAGGAAGGTCAACGGGACGTCGAACGCCTCGTGGGCCATGCGGGTGATGCGGTCGAAGCGCTCCTCGGGTCCTGATCCCAAGATGGCGAGCGCCTCGATCACCGCGGTGCGGCGGTCCGCATCGGCGAGATGGTTGGTCACCCGGCCTGTCTACCCGCATCGTCCGCCAGGAACCAGTCCCTCGGGTGGGGGTCGGCGGTCAGCGCGCGGCGCTCGGAAACCGGTGCAGCCCAGGCGGCGGCGTTCGACAGCACGCGCTGGATGTCCGGGTGGTGGTACACGGGGTACTCCTGGTCGCCCGGCGAGAAGTAGAAGACCCGGCCGAGACCACGGCGGTACGCGACGCCGGAGCGGAAGACCTCGCCGCCCGCGAAGGTCGACAGGAAGACCTCTTCGTCGGGGCGCGGGATGTCGAAGTACTCGCCGTACATCTCCTGCCGGTCGATGACGATCGGGTGCGGGACCCCGGCGGCGATCGGGTGCTCGGGCGCGACCGTCCAGACGAGTTCACGCTCGCCGTCGTTCCGCCACTTCAGCGAGCAGGTCGTGCCCATCAGGCGCTTGAACGGCTTGGAGTAGTGGCCGGAGTGCAGCACCACCAGCCCCATGCCGGCGTGCACGGCGTCGACGACCAGGTCGACGACGGCGTCGCGCACCTCGTCGTGGGCGACGTGCCCCCACCAGAACAGCACGTCCGTGGTGGCCAGTCGTTCGGCGGTGATGCCGTGGTCGGGTTCCTGCAGGGTGGCGGTGGAGACGTCGGCCCCGGGCTGCGACCGCCGGAGTGCCTCGGCGATCACGGTGTGCATGCCGTCGGGGTAGTGCCCGGTGACCGTCGCGTCACCGCGGGTCTCGTGCACGTTCTCGTTCCAGACGACGATGTTCAGGGGACGGTTCTCGGTCGACGGCGACATGGGACCAACGCTACCCGTGATCGGATTGCGCAGACACTGGCGTTTTCTGATCGTTTCGCCTAGCTTCGGATCACAAACGCGCAGACGGCGGTACCAGGGGGTACCGATCCCCGTCCGCGCCGAGGACAGGGGCTCGTCCGATGCAGCACCGAACCATCACCATCGTCGCGCTCGCGGCGGTGCTCGCACTCGCCGTACCGACCGCCGCGTGGGCATCGCCCACCGGTCACCACCAGCAGCGGACCGCGACCACCTCGACCGTGACCTACACGGCGAGCGACGCGGTCATCCCGAACCCCTCGCGCGGGTTCGACCACACCACCGAGACGCACTACCGCGCCGACGGCACCGGGTACACGCCGCTCGACGCCGCGACGCTCCGGGGCTACCGGGCCGAGGGCGTCACGCAGGTCGTCCGGGTGTTCTACATGGAGGCGTTCGTCCAGCAGCGGCAGCTCAGCCCGGCCTGGCTCGCGCTCGTGCAGCACGACTACGACACCGCACGTGCAGCCGGCGTGGGTGTGATCACCCGGTTCGCGTACGTCCAGGGCGGCTCGTACCCGTACTCGGCGCCCTACGGGGACGCCGACCTGCCGACCGTGCTCGCGCACATCGAGCAGCTCACCCCGACGCTCCGCCGGAACGCCGACGTCATCCCGACCCTGCAGGGGGGCTTCATCGGGCTCTGGGGCGAGGGCTACTACACCGACCACTTCGCCAGCGACCCGGCGAACCCGGGGGTGCTGACCGAGGCCGACAAGGACGCCAGACGCCAGGTCCTGCAGGCCGAGCTCGCCGCCCTGCCGTCCAGCCGATCGGTCCAGGTCCGCACCATGCAGATGAAGCAGGACGCGCTCCGCACCCCGTCCGGCACGGCCGGGGCGCTCACCCCGGAGCAGGCGCACGACGGTTCCCCGGCGTCGCGGATCGGGCACCACAACGACTGCTTCCTCGCCTCGGCGGACGACTTCGGCACGTTCCTGAGCAACCCGCTGTCCCTCGACCAGGACTACCTGGCGGCGGAGTCGCGGTACGTCCCCGTCGGCGGTGAGACCTGCGCCGTGAACACGCCGCGGACCGACTACCCGTCCGCCTCGGCCGAGATGGCGAAGTACCACTACAGCTACCTCAACCTGGACTACAACAAGGACGTCCTGGCGACCTGGGGCACGGACGGCATGACCGACGCCGCGAAGAAGCTCGGCTACCGCTTCACCATGACCTCGAGCACCGCCACCTCGGGCGCGAAGGCGTCGGTGGCGGTGTCGATCCGGAACGACGGCTGGGCGGCGCCGTACAACAGCCGCCCGGTGCAGCTCGTCCTGACCGACGGCGACCGCCGGGTGACCGTGCCCGTGGCCGCCGACGCGTCGTCCTGGCAGCCGGGACGGACCGTGACCGTCCGGGCGTCCCTCGCCGACGTGCCGAACGGGCGCTGGAGCGTCGCACTGGCCCTGCCCGCACCGGAGGCCTCGGTGGCGGCGGACCCCGCGTTCGCGATCCAGACGGCGAACACCGGCACGTGGGACGCGAGCACGGGCGTGAACCGCCTCGGTCAGACGGTGGTCGTACAGCACTGAGCAGACCTGCAGCGCGCCCCGGGTCGGACGATCCGGGGCGTTCTGCTGTCTGTCAACCGGGTCCGCCACGATTGACGGCATGACTCCGCGCTCCCTGTTCCGCGCCGCCGCGGTGGCCGAACTCGTGACCTGGACCCTGCTCATCGCCGGGATGGTGCTCAAGTACGGGCTGGACGCCGGCGACTGGGGCGTCCGCATCGGCGGCGGCGTGCACGGCTTCGTGTTCCTGGCGTACCTGGTGGTCACGACGGTCGTCGCCGTGAACCAGCGGTGGTCGTTCGGGGCGCTCGTGCTCGGCTGGGTCAGTGCCGTCGTGCCGTACGCCACCGTGCCGTTCGAGGTCGCGGTCGCCCGCCGCGGCATGCTCGAGGGGTCGTGGCGCCGCTCGCCGGACGCCCACTCGGGCTTCTGGGACCGCCTGCTGTTCTTCGTCGTGCGTCGTCCCGCGGTGGCCGCCGGCATCGGGGTCGTGGCCGTCGCCCTGGTCTTCACCGGGCTGCTGGCCGTCGGCCCGCCCGTGCCGTCGCGCGGCTGAGGCGACGAGCGCCCCCCGGCTGATCAACGAGTGAGCAGAAGACGTCCGGTTCGCAAGCGGGACCCGACGTCTTCTGCTCACTCGACGCGGCCGTGTTCGCGACCACGGACGGACGGGAGGTGGCCCCCACCAGCCGGTACCGGCGCACCGCGCCAGCGGGGTGACGGCCGTGCCTGGAGGTGGGCCCCACCAGCCGGTACCGGCGCACCGCGCCAGCGGGGTGACGGCCGAGCCTGGAGGGACGGTGCCAGCTGGCACCGGGCCTCCCGTCCGTGGGCTGGGCGCTGCTAGAGCGCTGCCAGCGCCGCGTTCAGCGTGGCGGACGGGCGCATGACCGCGCTCGTCTTGGCGTCGTCGGGGCGGTAGTAGCCACCGATGTCTGCCGGGTGGCCCTGCACCGAGACGAGCTCGTCGACGATGGTGCGCTCCTGCTCACCGAGCTTCGCCGCGAGGTCCGCGAACGACGCCGCGAGCTCGGTGTCCTGGGTCTGCGCGGCGAGCTCTTCGGCCCAGTACTTCGCCAGGTAGAAGTGGCTGCCGCGGTTGTCGATTGAGCCGAGCTTGCGGCCAGGGGACTTGTCCTGCTCCAGGAAGGTCCCGGTGGCGCGGTCGAGGGTCTCGCCCAGGATCTTCGCCCGCTCGTTGCCCGTCACACCGGCCAGGTGCTCGAGGCTGACCGCCAGGGCCAGGAACTCGCCCAGGCTGTCCCAGCGCAGGTAGTTCTGCTGCACGAGCTGCTGCACGTGCTTCGGCGCGGAACCACCGGCGCCGGTCTCGAACAGGCCGCCGCCGCCGAGCAGCGGGACGACGGAGAGCATCTTCGCCGAGGTGCCGAGCTCCATGATCGGGAACAGGTCGGTCAGGTAGTCGCGCAGGACGTTGCCGGTGACCGAGATGGTGTCCTCGCCGCGGCGGATCCGCTCGAGCGAGAAGCGCATGGCGTCCTCGGGCGCGAGGATCTCGATCTGCAGGCCGTCGGTGTCGTGCTCGCCGAGGTACTTCCGGACGAGCCCGATCAGGTTGGCGTCGTGCGCGCGGGTCTCGTCGAGCCAGAACACGGCGGGCGTCGAGGAGGCACGGGCGCGGGTGACGGCGAGCTTCACCCAGTCGCGGATGGCGACGTCCTTGGTCTGGCAGGCGCGCCAGATGTCACCGGGCTCGACGTCGTGCTCGATGACGACGTCGCCCGAGGCGGTCGTGACGCGGACGACACCGGCGCCGGGGAGCTCGAAGGTCTTGTCGTGCGAGCCGTACTCCTCGGCCTTCTGTGCCATCAGGCCGACGTTGGGCACGGAGCCCATCGTCGACGGGTCGAAGGCGCCGTGGGCGCGGCAGTCGTCGAGCACGGCCTGGTAGATGCCGGCGTAGCTCGAGTCGGGGATGACGGCGAGGGTGTCGTGCTCGTCGCCGTCCGGACCCCACATGTGCCCCGAGGTGCGGATCATCGCGGGCATCGAGGCGTCGACGATGACGTCGCTCGGCACGTGCAGGTTCGTGATGCCCTTGTCCGAGTCGACCATGGCGAGCTCGGGGCCGTCGGCGATGCCCTGCTTGAAGGCGCGCTCGATCTCGGCGCCGTTCGGCAGCGCACCGAGGCCGGCGAGGATCGAGCCGAGGCCGTCGTTCGGGGTGAGGCCGGCGGCGGCGAGGTCGGCGCCGTAGCGCTCGAACACCGACGGGAAGAACGCCTTGATGACGTGCCCGAAGATGATCGGGTCGGAGATCTTCATCATCGTGGCCTTGAGGTGCACGGAGAACAGGACGTCCTCGGCCGCGGCACGCTCGATCTGCTTCCGCAGGAACGACTCGAGGGCGGCGACGTGCAGCACGGTGCCGTCGACGACCTCGCCCTGCAGCACGGGGATCGACTGCTTGAGGACCTGCTCGGTGCCGTCCTCGGCCACGAAGGTGATCGTCAGGACGTCGTCGGCGGGGGCGATCCAGGACTTCTCGTTGGACCGGAAGTCGTCGACGCCCATGGTGGTGACGTTCGTCTTCGAGTCACGCGACCAGGCGCCCATGCGGTGCGGGTGCTTGCGGGCGTAGTTCTTGACCGACAGGGGTGCGCGGCGGTCGGAGTTGCCCTCGCGCAGCACCGGGTTGACGGCACTGCCCTGGACGCGGCCGTAGCGGGCGCGGACGTCGCGCTGCTCGTCGGTCGTGGCCTCGTCCGGGTAGTCGGGCAGGTCGTAGCCCTGCGACTGCAGTTCCTTGATCGCGACCTTGAGCTGGGGGATCGACGCCGAGATGTTCGGCAGCTTGATGATGTTCGCCTCGGGGGTCTTCGCCAGGTCGCCGAGCTCGGCGAGGGCGTCGTCCAGGCGCTGCTCGTCGGTGAGCCGCTCCGGGAACTGGGCGATGATCCGGCCGGCGAGCGAGATGTCGCGGGTCTCGACGTCGACACCCGCGGTGCCGGCGAAGGCCTGGATGACCGGGAGGAAGGAGTGGGTGGCGAGGAACGGCGCCTCGTCCGTGAGGGTGTAGATGATCTTGGCCATGCTGGCGGGTACTCCCTTGTTCGACCGTCGGTACGTCCACGGTACTCGTGGCGCAGGATGTCTCGACATCAAGATACATCGCCCCCCAGAGTGGGGCGTGAGCGCGTCAGTCGCCGAGCGAGACGCGGAACACCCGGACGCCCGCGGCACGGAGCCCGGCGAGGCCGAGCCGCATGCGCAGGGGCCGGAAGGGGCGTCGGAACCCGGACGACGCCGAGGCCGCGTCGATCTGGTGCAGGACCTCGGACGTCAGGGTGCGCTCGAGATTCGGTGCGAGGCGGGTCACCCCGGACACCGTGACGACGATGCGCACGGCGTGCGGCGCGAGCAGCGGCGCGATGAGCTCGGCCGCCGCCTGGGCCCGGTGGAACGCGGGGTCGTCACCGGGGCGACGGATCGCGATGACGGCGAGCGCGGCATCCCAGGTCTCCTCGGGGTCCGGCAGGTCGTCGACCCCGATGACCCGCATCCGTGCGGCGTCGATGCCGGCGCGCACGGCCGCGGCCCGGAGCACGGGCAGGAGTTCCTGGGTACCGGCCAGCACGACGTCGGCCGACGACAGGTCGACCGTTCCGTACCGCTCGCGCGGCGTTCGGGCCATGGTGCGGGTCCTTCCGTCGCTTTCCCTCGACCGTACTGATCGGGGCGGCCCGGGGGACGCGGCAGCACAGGGTGATCAGGCCCCTCCCAGCCGACTCGGTAACGAAAAGATCACGGAAGGGCCTGTACAAAGCGACAGAGTCGTGCAGAATGGTTGGCGGCCATGACGACTGCACCCGAACCCGAACAGCACCCGGCGACCCCGGTGGTGCACCTGTCCCGTCGCGCCGCCCTCGAAGCCGAGCGCGCAGCCGCCCGCGGACCGCAGCGTCGCAGCAAGGCGGCTCCGGCGGCGAAGGTCGCGAACCCAGCCAAGGTCGCCAAGCCGGCCAAGGTCGCGAAACCCGCCAAGCCAGCGAAGCCCCTCGTCCTCGCCACCACCGAGCCGACCGGCCGCCGCGCCGCAGCCGCGCGCGCCACCACCGAGCACGTCGACGACCGCATCCAGCGCGTGGTCCGCCGCCCCGCACCCCGGGCAACCCGCACGGCGACCGCACCCAGGGCCTCCCGGTCGGCCCGCGCCGGACGCATCACGCTCACCAGCGCCGCCGCCGCCATCGCGATGTTCGCCGCGTCGGCGATGCCCGCACACGCCAGCGCCGGCACCTCGATGGCCACCTCGACCATCGCGCCGATCGTGCGCACCCAGGACTACGCCGTGACCCAGGCGGTCACGGCCGCCGGCTCCGACCGCGACGGGTTCACCGTCGGCGGCGGGTCGACCGTCACGACGAAGACGGCAGGGTCCTCCGGCACCGCCGGTGGGGCCGTGTCGTTCGGCGGCGCGGTCCGCTCGCCGTTCCCCGGCCCCGTGCAGATGAGCTCCGGCTTCGGCTACCGCTCGGCACCGTGCGGCGCGTGCTCGTCGCTGCACCAGGGCCTCGACTTCACCCCGGGCATGGGGACGCCGATCGGTGCCGTCGCCGCGGGCAAGGTCCGGGTCTCCGGCACGTACTTCTCGTACGGCAACGCGGTCATCATCGACCATGTGGTCGACGGCCGTCAGGTGTCCACGCTGTACGGCCACATGATCCCCGGGTCGTCGCCGCTCAAGGTCGGCGACACCGTCGCGGCCGGACAGTTCATCGGACTCGTCGGGTCCTCCGGCGTCTCGACCGGCGCGCACCTGCACCTCGAGGTCCTGATGGACGGCGTCACGCCGATCGACCCGAAGGCGTGGCTCGAGGCCCGCATCGGTCGCTCGCTCACCCTGTAGCGACCACGCCCCGTCGCCGCGCGACGATCCACAGCCGTTGTCGAGCACCAGCACGGTGATGTCCCAGTCGTCCTGTGCAGACTCACAGGCATGGACGATCCCCACAGACCGCCCGCCCGTCGTCGATCCGAGGAAGCTGCCCGCTGATGGGCGCCGACACCTGGATCGCCTTCGGGCTCGTCATCCTCTTCGTGCTCGTCGGCGGGGTCTTCGCGGCCGCCGAGATCGCACTCGTCTCCCTGCGTGAATCGCAGCTGCAGCAGCTCGAACGCCGCGGCCCCCGGGGCGTGCGGGTCGCCGAGCTCGGCCGCGACCCGAACCGGTTCCTGTCCGCCGTGCAGATCGGTGTGACCGTCGCCGGGTTCTTCTCCGCCGCGTACGGAGCGTCGTCGATCGCGCCCGACGTCGCGCCGCTCTTCCAGGGACTCGGGCTCGAGCGGGGCACGTCCGAGGCAGTTGCCCTCGTGCTCATGACCCTGGTCATCGCGTACCTGTCGCTCGTGTTCGGCGAACTCGTGCCGAAACGCCTCGCCCTGCAGCGTGCCGAGGGCTTCTCGATGGCCGTCGCCCCGACCCTGGAGCGCTTCGCGGTGCTGATGCGGCCGGTGATCTGGCTGCTCTCGAAGTCCACCGACACCGTCGTGCGACTGCTCGGTGGCGACCCGAACGCCCGCAGCGAGTCGATGAGCACCGAGGAGCTCCGCGGCCTGGTCGACGAGCACACCGGCGTCGACGAGCAGGGACGCCGGATCGCCCGCAGCGCCCTGGACGCCGGTGACCGCATCCTGCGCGAGTCCATGCGCCCCTGGTACGACGTCTCGACGCTGGACGCCGGCGTCTCCGTCGCCGAGGCCACCGACCAGGCCATCGCGGCCGGGCACACGCGGTACCTCGTGACCTCCGGCGGGCGTGACGAGGTGCAGGGCTTCGTGCACCTCCGTGACCTGCTGCGTCCGGTCGACCCCGCGGCCCCCGTCGCCACGCTCGTCCGGCCGGTGCTCGCCCTGCCCGAGACGAAGTCGCTGTCGAGTGCGATCGCGGACATGCGCACCGACGGCCACCAGATCGCCCTGGTCGTCGACGAGTACGGCGGCAGCGCGGGCATGGTCACGCTCGAGGCGCTGCTCGAAGACCTCGTCGGTCGGATCAGGGACGAGTGGGACACCGCCGAGCACGACGAGTCCGTGCTGGCGCACGACGGCGTCGACGGCGCCACGGTGCTCGAGGACCTGGCAGCGGACGGCGGACCGGTGCTGCCGGACGGCGACTACGAGACGGTCGGCGGGCTCGTGCAGGTGCAGCTGGACCGCGTGCCCGAGGTCGGCGACGTCGTCGTGGCCGGCGGCCATCGCCTCGAGGTGACCGCCATGGACGGTCACCGGGTCGCGCGCGTGCGCATCGGGGCCGACGCCGCGCCCTGATCGCGGCCCCACGGCGGACGGGAGGCCCGTGGCGGCAGGCGGTCGTAACACCCCGCGGGGCGCCGGCGAGCGGTCACAGGTCGTCGCCTGCGGCGCCACCAGCCGACAGGTCGCGACCACCCGGCGGGCAGCACGCGACGTGTCGTGACCAGTCGGCGACGGCCGGCGGCCCCGCCACGGCTCTCCCGCCCGCGTGCCGCACGGCCCGGGCACGTACGCTCGTCGCATGGGTATCGACGTGCGCAACGAGATCCGCGACTTCCTGTCCTCCAGGCGGGCGCGGCTCACCCCCGAGCAGGTCGGCATGCCGTCGTTCGGCGGCGGGGTGCGGCGGGTCCCCGGGCTGCGTCGGCACGAGGTCGCCATGCTCGCCGGCGTCAGCGTCGACTACTACACGCGGCTCGAGCGCGGCTCACTCAAGGGCGTCTCGGACAGTGTGCTCGAGGGTCTGGCGAGCGCCCTGCAGCTCGACGAGGACGAGCGTGCGCACCTGTGGGACCTGACGCGCCTGGCGAACTCCGGCGCGAAGGTCATGCACCGGAACGTGCCGACCCGCGTCCGCCCCGGCGTCCAGCGCCTGCTCGACGCGATCACCGGCGCCCCGGCCTGGGTGCGGAACGAGCGCGGGGACGTCGTCGCGACGAACGAACTCGGCCGTGCCCTGTACGCGCCGCTCTTCGCCGGCCCCGGGCGCCCGGTCAACACCGCACGCTTCACGTTCCTCGACCCGGCGGCCCGCGACTTCTTCCCGGACTGGGCACAGACCGCGAAGGACGCCGTGGCCGTGCTCCGGACCGCCGCGGTGTCGAACCCCTGCGAGCCGGGGCTCATCACGCTCGTCGGTGAGCTCTCCACCCGGAGCGAGGAGTTCCGCGGCTGGTGGGCCGCACACGACGTCCGGATGCAGCGGACCGGCAAGAAGCGCATCGACCACCCGATCGTGGGGGAGCTCCGACTGTCCTACGAGGCGCTCGACCTGGTCGCCGACCCCGGTCTGACGCTGTTCTCGTACTCGGCCGAACCGGGCAGCGACTCCGAGCGGTCGCTCGCGCTGCTCGGCAGCTGGGCCGCGACGGAACGGGCCGAGCAGTACGCGGCCGTCCGCGAGTCGGAGTCCGAGTCCGTCGACTGACCCGGCCCGCCGACGGGCAGGTGCGTCAGCGCCGCGATCGGACCGTCAGGCCTGGGGCGGGACGTCGCCGTCGAACAGCTCCGGTGAGCGCATCCGCTCGATGCGCAGCTGACGCTCCGTCGCCGACAACCGCAGCACGCGGATCGCGGCGAACACGAGCACGATGAGGGCGACGGCCAGCACGGCGAGCGCCAGCACGAACAGGGCGTACAGGACGACGACGAATCCGAGACCACTGTCTGCGAGCATCTGCCGAAGATAGCAGCTCGGGTTCGTAGGGTGGGGACGTGACCAGGACGACGGACGGCTCAGCAGGGGATGCGGACCGTCGGCAGCACCGCCGGCCCGAGCCCGCGTTCGCCCGTGCGGTCGCGAAGGCCATCGGCGACGCCCGGACCGTGCTCGACGTCGGTGCCGGTGCCGGTGCCGGTGCCGGTGCCGGTGCCGGTGCCGCCGGGTCCTACGCGCCGACCGACCGCGACGTGACCGCGGTGCAGGCCGCCGAGGACCTTCCCTTCGCCGACGACACCTTCGACGCCGCGGTGTCGACCTTCTCGCTGCATGGGTGGGCCGACCTCGAGCGCGGGCTCGCCGAGGTGCGTCGGGTGACCCGAGGGCCGATCGTGATCGTGACGTTCAACCCCGACCGCATCGAGCGCTCCTGGCTCGCCGAGTACGCCCCCGAGGTGCTGGCGGCCGAGGCCCGTCGCCACCCGGCACTGCCACGGATCGCCGACGCGCTCGGCAACGACACCGTGACGAGCACCCCGCTGCCGATCCCGTTCACGTGCGTCGACGGGTTCGCCGAGGCGTACTACGCCCGCCCGGAACGCCTGCTCGACCCAGCCGTGCGCCGCGCGGACCCGGCATGGGACCTGGTCGACGAGTTCACCGTCCGGCGGTCGGTGGCTGCGCTCCGGACCGCGCTGGAGTCGGGGGAGTGGGACCGACGGCACGGGTCGCTCCGGATCCGCCCGACGTACGAGGGCTCCGTCGTCCTGGTCACGGCGACGCCGAACTGACCGCGGACGATCAACGCGGCGGCACCGGCCCGGCCCGGGCTTGACACCCGGTCGTAGGCTGGTCGGGTGAGCTTCCAGGAGGTGGTCGGCGCCCGTATCGCCGGCATCAGGGCGTGAGGCCCCCGGTCGTGCCCTCGGGCGTGGCCGTCCTCGTCGAACCCTGACCTCCTCCGCCCGGTGCGGTGTGCTCCCGCACACCCCGGGCCTGCTCGAAAGCGATCACCCATGCTCCCCATCGTGGAGAAGAACCTCCGCACGTCCTTCGTCAACGCCTCCCGCAAGGAGACGACCGACATCACACTGCCCGCCGGCTTCGAGACGCTCGACTGGGACGCGCTCGACTACCTCGGCTGGCGCGACCCGAAGATCGGTCGGCGGGCGTACGCCGTCGTGCCGACCCTGGACGGCGAACTGATCGGCATCCTGTTCCGGCAGGCCGAGGCCTCGCCGCGCTCCCGCGCCCAGTGCTCGTGGTGCCAGGACGTCAAGCTGCCGAACGACGTCACGTTCTACAGCGCCAAGCGGTCCGGGCCGGCCGGTCGCAACGGCAACACCGTCGGCACCCTGGTGTGCCAGGACTTCCAGTGCTCGCGGAACGTCCGGAAGCTGCCGCCGCCCGCCTACGAGGGCTACGACGTCGAGGCAGCGCGGCTCCGGCGCATCGAGGACCTGCAGGTCCGGGCCGCGTCCTTCGCCGCCGAGGTCTGAGACGCCGGCGTGCTCGCAAGACGCCGCCGAGTCAGCGAGACGCCGCCGGATTCGGGGGCGTCACGCGCTGACGCCGGCGTCTCGCCTCCGCGAACGCGACTGACGACGGACGGGAGGCCCGGTGCCAGCTGGCACCGGGCCTCCCGTCCGTCAACCGGTCGCGTCTAGCGACCGATGGTCGACATGTCGGGGTAGCGGTCGCCGGTCGGGACCGGCAGCGCCGACAGGCGCGACAGCTGGTCCGTCGTGAGGGTCAGGTCGGCTGCGCCGACGTTCTCCTCGAGGCGTGAGACCCGCTTCGTGCCGGGGATCGGGACGATGTCGTCGCCCTGGGCCAGCAGCCATGCGAGCGACACCTGCGCCGGAGTGGCGTCGGCCTCGGTCGCGATGTCCTTGACGGCGTCGACGATGCGCATGTTCTGCGCGAACGCCTCCTGCTGGAAGCGCGGGTTCGCCAGGCGGAAGTCGTCGGAGTCCAGGTCGGACGGCTTCGTGATGGCACCCGTCAGGAACCCGCGGCCGAGCGGCGAGTACGGCACCAGGCCGATGCCGAGCTCGCGCAGGGTGTCGAGCACGTCGCCCTCGGGGTCCCGCGTCCACAGCGAGTACTCGCTCTGCAGTGCGGTGATCGGGTGGACGGCGTGGGCCTTGCGGATGGTGTCGGCTCCGGCTTCGGACAGCCCGATGTGCCGGATCTTGCCCTCCTGCACGAAGCCGGCGAGCTGGCCGATGACGTCCTCGATCGGGACGGCGGGGTCGACGCGGTGCTGGTAGTAGAGGTCGATGTGGTCCGTACCGAGGCGACGGAGGGAGCCTTCGAGCGCCTCGCGCACGGACTCCGGCTGGCTGGAGAGACCGCGCTGCTGCGTCGGGGTCTCCTCACCGGCCTCGTGGCGGTACAGGCCGAACTTGGTCGCGATGACGACGTCGTCGCGACGGCCCTCGAGCGCGCGGCGCAGGAGTTCCTCGTTCGTGTAGGGGCCGTACGCCTCGGCGGTGTCGAACAGGGTGACGCCGAGGTCGATCGCGCGGTGGATGGTGCGGATCGACTCGTCGTCGTCGGTGCCGGCGCCCGTGTAGAAGGCGCTCATGCCCATGGTTCCGAGGCCGATGGGTCCGACCTCGAGGTCTGCGAGCTTGCGTGTGTGCATGCTGCAGGTCTACTCCCGGTCCCCGGGACGGCGGGAGGCACTGGCTGTACCCGCCTCGTCATCGCTACGCTGCCAGGACGGGGCAGGGGCCCCGGGTTCGGGGGAGTGTCGTGGTCGTCATGTGGATCGTCATCTCCGTGGTCGTCGTCATCGGCGCCCTGCTGACCGTGCTCGAGGTGCAGAACCGTCGTCGTCGGCGGGCGCTCGAATCGATCGAAGACCTGTCGGATCCGTGTGACAGCGCACGCGCCGCGGCCGAAGCCGATGCGGCGCACTCCAGGACCGAGGGGCTCGCCAAGTCCGCGCACCCCGGCATCACCGGCGCCGGCGGCGGCATCCCCGGCTGAACCGGCCGAGCTGGACTGCGCCCCGCCGTTCGCGCCGCTTGTCGGGACCAGGCGTTCCGGTTCGCCGGTCGCCCGCGCGCTTGGTGAGGTTCCTCCAAGGTGCTGGCGCGAGCACGCGGTCCACTGGTGTGATCGTCCCGTGAACCTGTACTTCCGACTGCTCCTGCTGCAGCTGCGCACCCGGTTGCGCGCTCGGGTCGGTGGACGCCGCCGGGCGTCGCTCTGGGACGAGGTCCGGACGCCGTTCCGGGTCGCTCCGACCGACCTCGACCCGTTGCGGCACGTCAACAACGGCAAGTACCTGTCGATGCTGGACCTGGGTCGGCTCGACCTGATGCTCCGCTCCGGGTACTGGGCGGCGCTGTCCGAACGTGGCTGGTACCCCGTCGTGTCGGCGCAGACGATCACGTACAAGCGGTCGCTGACGCTCGGGCAGCGGTTCGAGCTCCGCACCCACGTGCTCGGGGTCGACGACCGTGCCGTGTACCTGGAGCAGACGTTCGTGCGCGGCGGCGCCGTGATGGCTCGAGCCGTGGTGCAGGCCCGGTTCCTGCGGCGTGCCGGCGGGACCGTGCCGACCGCGGACCTGCTCGAGGCTGCGGGTGGCGCGGACCGCGACCTGACCCTGCCCGACTGGGTGCACGACTGGGCGAGCGCGACCCGGATCAGCAGCAGCGCGGCCTGAACGGCAGCACGACCGCTCCGAACGCCACGGTGCGCACGAACCCGTCCGTGGACTCTGCGAACACGGCAAGCGGTCGGGGGACACCGACTCAGGGACCGGCAACGCACCGGGCGTAGACCGGGGACATGACCACAGGCACTGACACCACGAACCGTCCGGCCGCGTCCTCCGGCACCTTCCGCATCGGCGGCGACCTCGAGGTCAACCGGCTCGGCTACGGCACCATGCAGCTCACCGGCCCCGGCGTCTGGGGACCGCCGAAGGACCACGACGAGGCGATCCGCGTCCTCAAGCGCGCCGTCGAGCTCGGCGTGAACTTCTTCGACACCGCCGACTCGTACGGCCCCTACGTCGCCGAGGAGCTCCTGAAGGAGGCCCTGCACCCCTACGGCGACGACGTCGTCATCGCGACGAAGGCCGGCCTGACCCGCACCGGCCCGAACGTCTGGCCGCCCGTCGGCCGCCCCGAGTACCTGCGGCAAGAGGCGGAGATGAGCCTCCGCCGCCTGGGCCTGGAGCGCATCGACCTGTTCCAGCTGCACCGCATCGACCCGAAGGTCCCGCTCGAGGACCAGGTCGGCGAGCTGAAGAAGCTGCAGGACGAGGGCAAGATCCGCCACATCGGCCTGTCCGAGGTCTCCGTCGACGAGGTCAAGGCCGCGCAGCAGATCGCCACGATCGTCTCCGTGCAGAACCTCTACAACCTGCAGAAGCGTGACGCCGAGGAGCTGCTCGACTGGTCCGAGCAGCAGGGCATCGGCTTCATCCCGTGGTTCCCCCTGGCCACGGGTGGCCTGACCGGCGAGGACTCGCCGCTCACCGAGATCGCCGAGCGCAAGGGCGCCACCCCGGCGCAGCTCGCGCTCGCGTGGCTGCTCAAGCGCTCCCCGGTGATGCTGCCGATCCCCGGCACGTCGAGCGTCGCGCACCTCGAGGACAACCTGGCGGGTGCCACGGTCGAGCTGACCGACGACGAGTTCGAGGAGCTGGCGAAGCTGGGTCACTGACCCTTCGGACGCGACCGCGGGTCGCGAACGCGACCAGCCGACCGACGGGAGGCGCGGTGCCAGCTGGCACCGCGCCTCCCGTCCGTTCATCGGCCCTGTCCAGATCCGTGCTTGCGTACGCATACCGGGTATGTGCATACTCGGTATGGCCATGGTGGCCCGGGACAGGGGAAGTGTCATGAGCGTTCGGATGGGCGTACTCGCGCTGCTGGTGGGGGGACCCGGTTACGGGTACCAGCTCCGGGGGGAGTTCGAGCACCGCACCGGCGGGAGCTGGCCGCTGAACATCGGCCAGGTCTACACGACCCTGGACCGACTGGAACGCGACGGCCTGGTCGCCCGCGGCGACGCCGACGACGACGGCCACGTCGTCTACACGGCGACCGATGCGGGGCGGGCGGAGGTGGCCCGCTGGTTCAGCGAGCCCGTGCCGGCGAAGCGTGGCCGCGACGAACTGGCGATCAAGTTCGCCCTCGCCGTGACCGTGCCCGGGGTCGACGTCGCCCGGCTGGTACAGGTGCAGCGTGGTGCCGCGATCCGGAACCTGCAGGACCTGACGCGGCTGAAGCGGACGACCGACCCGTCGTCGGACCTGGCGTGGTCGCTCGTGCTCGAGTCGATGGTGTTCCAGGCCGAGGCAGAGGTGCGCTGGCTCGACCACGTGGAGTCGAGTGTCGCGCGGTACCGGCCGGACGAGCACCCGGCGGCACCGGCCAGTGCCGACGCCTCCGCTTCCGCTGCCGCTCCCCGGAGCGCACGGTGACCGCCGCACCGCTCCTGCAGCTCGACGCCGTGAGCGTGCACTACGGCTCCGGCGCCAAGGCCGTCACCGCCCTGGCCGGCATCGACCTGCGGGTCGAGCGCGGCGAGATGGTGGCCGTGATGGGCACCTCGGGGTCGGGCAAATCGACGCTGCTCGCCTGCGCCGGAACCCTGCTGCCGCCGACGAGCGGCGAGGTCCTGATCGACGGCGCGTTCGTCTCCGACCGTCCCGCCAGGGAACTCGCAGCGCTGCGGCGCCGGCTGATCGGGTTCGTGTTCCAGGACTTCAACCTGATCCCCTCGTTGACCGCGGTCGAGAACGTGGCGCTGCCGCTCGAGCTCGACGGGTGGAAGGCCTCGCAGGCCCGTCGCGCCGCGGAACTCGCGCTGGACAACGTCGAGCTGTCGCACCGTGCCGACGCCTACCCGGACGACCTGTCCGGCGGGCAGCAGCAGCGCGTCGCGATCGCCCGCGGGGTGGTCGGTGAACGTCGACTCGTGCTCGCCGACGAACCGACCGGCGCACTCGACTCGCAGACCGGCGAGGTCGTGCTCCGCATGCTCCGTCGGCACGTCGACGCGGGGGCGGGCGCCCTCCTGGTGACGCACGACGCCCGGCACGCCGCCTGGGCGGACCGGATCGTGTTCCTGCGCGACGGACGTGTCGTCGACGAGACCGTGTACTCGGGCGTCGAGACCGCGCTGACGGACCGGACCGCGTCGTGAGCCGGGGCCGGCGTTCCGGGACCGCCCGGACGCCGTTCGCCCTCCGACCGGCGCTCCGTCTGGGGCGTCGGCTGGCGTTCGCGAAGGCAGGCCGCGCGGCACTGATCATCGCGCTCATCGGGATCCCCACCGCGGGGTTCGCGGCCGTCGCCGTCGTGGTGCAGTCGACGCAGGCCACCGCCACCGAACGGCTCGACCACGACCTCGGCCATGCTTCGGCGCAGATGCGGGTGTCCGGCCCGGACCTGCCCGGCATGGTGCAGGACCCGGTGCAGTGGGAGTTCACCGACTCGAAGCGGAACAGCCCGGTCACGAAGTCGGACCAGGACTCCCCGTTCGCCAACGTCCTGGCACACGTGCCCGACGGTGCGCTGTCGATCCCGGTCGGCAGCACGCCCGTCGTGCTCCAGGGGCCGAAGGGTCCGGTCGGGCTGACCGCCGTCGAGGGCAGCGTCTGGGACCCGTCGCTCGACGGTCACTGGCACGTGCTCGAGGGTTCCCGGCCGACCACACGCAGTGAGCTCATGGTCACGCCGGCCACGCTCGACCGCCTCGGGGCGCGGATCGGTGACACGGTGGACCTGACCGACCCCGTCACCAAGCGCTTCACGATCACCGGCACCATGACCGACCTGGGCACCGACCCGGGATCGCAGGGCATCTTCCTGCCCTGGGGCACGACGCTCTCGACGACCGACACCACCGACGACGTCGGGCTGACCGACGTCACCGTGTACCTGCCGTCGGACGCCCCGACCTGGTCGGAGATCCGGCAGCTCAACGCGCACGGCATCGTCGTGCAGTCGCGTCCGGTCGTGCTCGACCCGCCGGACGCCCGGCTCCCCGGCGGTCAGATGAGCTCGACGGTCGGCTGGTACCTCGGCGCGATGGCACTGCTCGGCGTCTTCGCGATGTTCGAGGTCGCCCTGCTCGCCGGTGCCGCGTTCCTGGTCGGCACCCGGGCGGACACCCGCTCGTACGCCATCGTCACGAGCGTCGGCGGTGACAGACGGTTCGTCCGCACGATCGTCGCCGGGTCCGGCCTGGTGCTCGGGCTCGTCGGCGCGGTCCTCGGCGTGGCCGTGGGCACCGGGATCGGCGTGCTCGCCTACCGACTCATCGACAACGGCAACGTGGTGTCGTTCCCCGGGTTGCACGTGCCGCCGCTCCTGCTGCTGTCCATCGCCGCCGCGGGAGTGCTCGCCGGACTCGTCTCCGCGCTCGTCGCCGCACGGTCGGCCACCCGGATCAACGTGCTCGCAGCCCTGCGGGGTTCGCTCCGTCCGGTGCCCGTCAGCCGTCCGGCCCGCCGACGTCGGCGCATCTGGGGGCCGCTGCTCGTGGTCCTCGGGGCCCTGACGACGATGGTCTGCGGCGTCGGGGTGCTCATGCTCAACGACCGTCCCGTGCAGGACGACCACTGGGCCTGGGTGGTCGGTGCCGGTGTCGCGCTCGGGCCGTGCCTGATGCAGCTCGGCATCGCCATCTGCTCACCGTGGCTGCTCGCCCTGGTCACCCGGCTCACCTCGCGGGCCGGTCTGTCGGCGCGACTGGCCGCCCGCGACGCCCGACGCAACCCGGTCCGCACGGTGCCGGTGCTCGCCAGCGTGATGAGCGTCGTGTTCGTGGCCTCGGTCGTCATCACGTGGAGTGCGTCGAGCCACGCCCAGTACGTCCGCGGGTACGAGTACACGACGGCGGTCGGGGTGGCGACGTCCGAGGTGCTGACCGAGACGAAGGACGGCGGCAGTACCGGTCGCCACGACGCGGAGCTGACCGCCCACGCCGCGAAGGTGGTGTCCGGTGTCTTCGACCAGGACCGCATCCGGGTGCTCGGCGTCACGCAGGAGCAGCCGGGCGACACCCCCTCGACCGTCACGATCCCGCACCGCTGGAGCGCGTACGACTGCCCGGCGAACGACACGACGAGCTGCTCGTACTACCTGGACACGGCGAGCGCGTCGATGCCGCACATCTGGACGGGCACCGTCGACGACTACGCCGTGCTCACCGGACACCAGCCGTCCGCAGCCGTCCGGAGCGCACTCGAGGGCGGTCGGGCCGTGTCGCTCTGGCCCGAGTACGCCCACGACGGCGCGGTCCGCATCGACACGTTCCACGACCGGACGTGGGACAGCGAGCCCATCACCGAGCGCACCCGACCGGCGGCCAGCGTCTCGATCCCCGCGGTGCTCGACGTGCAGACCCCGCGGATCCAGGTCGGCGTCTTCATGACGAAGGCGACCGCCGAGCAGTACGGCGTGCCCGTGGTCGACGGCATGCTCGTCACGACGCTGCCCCACGACCTCGACCCGGCCCAGGCGGACGAGCTGAGCTCGGCGTGGCAGAGCTTCGGCGGCGACGACCGTGCACGGTGGAGCGGCCCGACGTTCACGTACGAAGCCGGTCCCACCGACAACGAGGCGCTCATCCGGGCGATCGTCCTCGCACTCGCCGCGGCCGTGACCATCGGTGCGACGGCGGTGGCGATCGGACTCGCACGGTCCGACGGGCGTCGGGACGACGAGGTGCTCGACGCCATCGGTGCCGCTCCGCGTCTGCGCCGTGGGGTGTCGACCTGGCAGGCGGCGATCCTGGCCACGGTCGGCTCGGTGATCGGCACGCTGCTCGGCCTCCTGCCGATCCGCGCCCTGACCCTGCGGTTCACCGAGAGTCCGGTCGGGGTGAACCACATGCCGTTCGTGCCGGACTGGCCGGTGCTGGCGCTGCTCGCGATCGGCCTGCCCCTCGTGGTGACGGCCGGGGCGTGGCTGACGTCGCGGGGTCGGCGGCGGGTGGCGGTGCGACGGGCGCACTGACGCGCGTGCTGCGTGAGGCTTCGCTTGGTGAGCAGAAGATGTCGAGTCGGCTGCTCGGACTCGACGTCTTCTGCTCACGAAGTGGCCGACGCCTTCGGGATCGGCACCGTGCTGCTCGGTGAGCTCCACCGCCAGCGGCTGCTCGGACTGGAGGCCCGTGGCGGCGTCGCCACGGGCCTCCAGTCCGTCAGGGAGTGAGCAGAAGACAACGGGTCGCGTCTCCGGACCCGTCGCGTTCTGCTCACTCGATGCCGCTCACGGGAGCTCGGGCAGCGCCTCCGCGTAGGCGCGGAAGTCGCCGCGCTCCGTGTGGATCGCCCACAGGCGGTCGGCGATGGACTCCCCGGAGTGCTCGGGCTGCCCGTCGTCGATGCCGAACGGGATGATGAGCTGCCCGACGTGGACGTCCTCGTCGCGGACGGCGTCGTGCAGCAGCTGCGCGTAGGCGCTCTCGGCCGCGAAGGCGACGGACGTGCCGGTGACGCGGGCGCCCGGTCGGACCGCGCTGCCGCCGTTGACGAACAGGATCGTGCCGTGGCCGATCGCGCGCATGCCGGGCAGCACCTGGCGGACGGCGTTGACCGAGCCGTAGACCGAGAACTCGATCGGGCCGACCAGGTCGTCCGCCGTGGTCTCGAGCACGGGGCGCATGTACTCCTTGGCGGGGAGCGGGCTGTACTGCAGCACCTCGATGGGGCCGAGCTGCTCGGTGGCGCGCTCGAGTGCGGTGCGCAGGGAGTCCCCGTCACGGACGTTCGCGGCGAACCCGGCTGCGGTGTGGCCGCGCTCACGCAGCTCCGCGGCGAGGCCGTCCAGGCGGTCCTGGTTGCGGGAGATCAGGGCGACGGCGAAGCCCTCGCGGGCGAAGCGCTCGGCGACGGCGAGGCCGAGGCCCTTGCCGGCCCCGACGATGGCGATGGTGGTCATGCGGTGTACTCCTCGTCGCTCACGTGCTCGAGCCAGGTGGTGGTCGTCGCCGGGTCGTCGGCGGCATCGAGCATCGCGAGGTGTTCCATGGAGTCGGTGGGGGTCGCGCCGTGCCAGTGTTCCTCGCCGGCCGGCGTGGTGACGGTCTGTCCAGCCTGCACCTCGATGACGTGTCCGTCCCGGGTGCCCATCCGCGCGACGCCCTCGGTGACGTGCAGGGTCTGCCCCTTGGCGTGCGAGTGCCAGGCGGTGCGGGCGCCGGGCAGGAACCGGACCTTGGCGACGGTCATCGTCTGACCGGGCTCCTTCGGCGAGGCGATGGCGTCGAGGTACACGTCGCCGGTGAACTGCTCGGGCGGGTTCTTGACGGTCGGCTGCTTCGGTTCGATCTGCATGCCGACGACGGTAGGCCGCCGTGCGCACCGTCGAGAGGTGCCGACAGACCCCCTCAGGGGTTTCCCGAACGCAGCGTGTGTGATCGACCCACGACCCCGGGAGGATCATCGTGGACACACCCGCCGGAACGCCCCGCAGCCGCCGCCTCTGGTCGGTGGCCGGCCTCGCCGCCGTCGCGGCGCTGGCCCTCACCGCCTGCACGAGCAGCGACGGAACGGAGCAGGACGGGTCCGATCGCGGCGGCTCGCCGTCGGCGCGCGCGACCGCACCCGCCGACCTGTCGGCCGGGCAGGTGGCGCTCGACGGTGACACCACCGACGTGGTCACCGGCCTGGAGGCCCCCTGGTCGGTGGTCCTGACCGGTGACGACGGCGACGCGCTGGTCAGCGAGCGCGACTCGGCCCGGGTGCTCGAGCTGCGGTCCGACGGCACCACCCGCCAGGTCGGCACCGTCGACGGTGTCAGCCACGGCGGCGAGGGAGGACTGCTCGGGCTCGCACTGCACGACGACGACCTGTTCGTGTACTCCACGGCCGACGACGGCAACCGGATCCAGCGGTACGAGCTGACCGGGGACACCGGTTCGTGGGGACTCGGCGAGGCGACGACGATCATCGACGGGCTGCCGAAGAACTCGTTCCACGACGGCGGCCGGATCGCGTTCGGTCCGGACGACATGCTCTACGCGAGCGTCGGGGACGCCGGTGCGAGCACGGACGCGCAGGACGAGGACTCGCTCGCGGGCAAGATCCTGCGGCTCACGCCGGACGGCGACGTCCCCGCCGACAACCCGATCGACGGGTCACCGGTGTGGAGCCTCGGGCACCGCAACGTGCAGGGCATGGGGTGGTCGTCGGACGGCACGATGTTCGCGTCGGAGTTCGGCGAGAACACGCACGACGAGCTCAACGTCATCGAACCGGGGTCGAACTACGGCTGGCCCGAGGTCGAGGGCACCGGCGGCCAGGACCAGGGCTTCGTCGACCCTGTGCAGCAGTGGTCCACCGACGAGGCGTCCCCGAGCGGCCTCGCCGTCGTCGACGACACCGTGTTCGTCGCGAACCTGCGGGGCGAGGTGCTCCGGGCGGTCCCTGCCGACGAGCCCGGCACCGCGACCGAGTACTTCGCGGGTGACTTCGGCCGCATCCGGACGGTGCTCGAGGGGCCGTCGGACACGCTCTGGTTCGTCACGAACAACACCGACGGCCGCGGGACGCCGTCGAGAGGGGACGACCGGATCGTCTCCGTCCCGTTCACGCGCACGTGAACGGGAGGCTTGTGGCCCTTCGTTCGCACCAGGTCGCCTGACGCGGAGGTGGCGACCACCGCACGGCCGAGCGCGGCCCGCACCGCGCCTCCGGGCCGCTCGTGGTCGCGTCAGACCGCCGGGCGCCACCTGACGGGTACCAGCAGCCCCTGCTTCCGCCACCCTGCCGGCCGTACCGTGGACGCATGGACACCAGGAGCGAAGTGCGTGACTTCCTGCGCACACGCCGCGAGCGCGTCACGCCGCAGCAGGTCGGGCTGCCCGACTTCGGCGGGGTCCGCCGCGTCAAGGGACTGCGTCGTGAAGAGCTCGCACTGATCGCGGGGATGAGCGTCGACTACTACGTCCGCCTCGAGCGCGGGAACCTGACCGGTGTGTCCGAGGGCGTCCTCGAAGCGCTGTCCCGCGCACTCCGTCTCGACGACGCCGAGCACGCGCACCTGTTCGACCTGGCCCGCCTGCAGAACGCCTCGGGCGCCTCGCGCCGGACGACCCCGACGTCGAAGGTCCGGCCGAACGTGCAGCGGGTGCTCGACTCGATCAGCGCGCCCGCCTGGGTCCGCAACGGCCGCTTCGACTTCCTGGCCGGCAACACCCTCGCCCGAGCGGTGTACTCGCCGCTGTTCCTCTCGCCCTCCGGTACCCCGAACACCGCGCGCTTCGCGTTCCTCGACCCGCGGGGGCGGCAGTTCTGGCGCGACTGGGACTCGGTCGCCGGGGACGTGGTCGCCGCACTGCGCGCCGAGGCGGCCCGCTCGCCGTACGACAAGGGGCTGACGGACCTGATCGGGGAGCTCTCCACCCGCAGCGACGAGTTCCGGCGACGCTGGGCCGCGCACGACGTGATGCGGCACCGGAGCGGCGTGAAGCGGGTGCACCACCCGGACGTCGGCGACATCGACATGACCTACGAGACGATGGAGCTCGTCACCGACTCCGGACTGACCATGGTCGTGTACGGCACCGAGCCCGGGTCGTCCTCCGAGGAACGGCTGCAGCTGCTGGCGAACCTCGCTGCGACGAGCGCGACGGCCGTGTCGACGGACACCATCTCCGCTGGTGCTGCTGGCGCTGCCGCCGCTGCTGCTGCCGGGGAGGACGCGTGAACGAGACCGAGTCCGTCGAGACCGTCGTCCAGGCTCCGACGACCGGGTTCCTCGGTCGACTGCGGTTCCGGTGGCGTGCCGAGCAGGAGATCCACGAACTCACCCGCGACCGCGAACTCGAGGAACGGGTCCGAGCCGAGGCAGCGGTGCGGCTCGCGCCCGGGCCGTGGCACCTGGGGGAGCTGTTCCGGCGGCGGTGACGGCTGAGGGGGGAAGACAGCACCTGTCACGGCCCCGCGGTCGGCCCTAGCGTCGAGGTCATGCCGTTCGTCGACACCGACCCCGAGTTCACCCGGAACCACGCCGACTTCGTGGACGAGACCCTGCGGAACGCCTCGCTCGGAGCACCCGGAGCATGAGCACGGAGCACTCGATGTCGACGGGCCGGACACTGCTGTTCGCCGTCGCCGGGGGAGCGGCGGTCGGCAACCTGTACTGGTCGCAGCCGCTGCTCGACGACATCGCATCGTCGCTCAGCACCTCGGCGTCGCTCGCCGGACTGCTCGTCACGCTGACCCAGGTCGGCTACGCCCTCGGCATCCTGCTCGTCGTGCCGCTCGGGGACGTCCTCGACCGCCGGCGCCTCATCCCCTGGGTGCTCGTCGCCTCCGCCGTCGCGCTGCTGCTCGCCGCGATCGCTCCGACCTTCGCGACGCTCCTGGTCGCCCTGGCGCTGGTCGGGCTGACCACGGTCGCCGGGCAGCTCCTCATCCCGCTGGCCGGGGACCTCGCCGACCCCGCGCAGCGCGGACGCGTGGTCGGCACGATCGCGTCCGGGGTGCTCACCGGCATCCTGGTGTCGCGGACGATCAGCGGCCTGGTCGCGGACGCGTTCGGGTGGCGTGCGATCTACGTGCTCGCCGCTGTCGTCGCGGTGGTCCTCGCCCTGCTGCTGCGGCGCGCCATCCCGGAGCTCGGAACCCGCGCCGAGGTGGCGTACCCGCAGCTCATCCTGTCGGTGTTCCGTGCCGTCCGGACCCACCGGACCGTGCAGGTCACGCTGGTGATCAGCTCGTCGGTCTTCGCCGTGTTCACGATGTTCTGGACCGCCCTGACGTTCCTGCTCAGCAGCGACCCCTACGACTTCTCCACCAGCAGCATCGGGCTGGTCGGCCTGGTGGGGCTCGCAGGTGCCGTGGCGGCCCAGCGGGTCGGGCGAATGCACGACCGGGGGCTGTCGGTACCCGTCACCGGGGGAGCGATCGTGCTCCTGCTCGTCTCCCTGGTCGTCGCCGGGATCGGTGCGCACTCGATCGTCGTGGTGCTGCTCGCCGTGCTGCTGCTCGACGTCGCCGTGCAGGCCGCGAACGTGCTCAACCAGACCCGGCTCTTCTCGGTGGACCCGGCCGCGCGGAGCCGATTCAACACCGCCTTCGTCACCTCGAACTTCATCGGCGGGGCGATCGGCTCCGCGCTGGCGTCGGTGCTGTGGAACGCCGGAGGCTGGACGGCGGTCACGATCGGCGCTGCGGTGCTGACCGGGTTCGCCGCGACGGTCTGGGTCTCGCACCGGAACCGCGGGCTCGTGGTCGAGCCGGAGCGGGTGTGACCACGGTGCTCAGCGGACCAGGGGGTTCGCGACCTCGAGCTCCCCGTGGTCGACGAGCCAGCGCACGGCGTCGAGCACGGTCTCCTCGGCGGTGAACGCCGGGCCGTAGCCGAGCAGCCGGTTCGCCTTCTCGGTGCTGAAGACCTGGCTGCGGGACAGGTGCTCCCAGCTGGCGTCAGCGTGCTCCGGAGCCGTGGTCTCGCGGAACCGGTCCCACGTGACGGAGTCGAGCCGGGCCTCCTGGCCGAACCAGGACGCTGCCAGGTGGGCGTACCCGCGCGCGGTGAGCGCCGTCGGGGCCGTGATGAAGAAGTCCTCGCCGGCCGCAGCGTTGCGGTGTTCGACCGCCAGCTGGAACGCCTGCGCGACGTCGTCGGCGTGCACGTGTGCCATCGTCTCGGCACCGAGCCCGGGGACCTCGAGCGGTTCGCCGGCGGACAGCTTCGTCAGCACCGACGTGTCGAGGTTGCCGAGCGGACCGATCGGCGTCCAGCCCGGCCCGCTGATGTGCCCGGGGTGCAGGGACGTCGTGACCAAACCGCCTGATGCAGTTTCTTCCTTGAGCATCCGCGCGATGGCGTCCTTCTGGACGCCGTAGTCGCCGAACGGCTGGGTCGCGTTCCGCTCGGTGATCGGCAGCACGTGCGAGACACCCGCGCGCCAGATCGAGCCGCAGTGCACCAGGTGCGTACCGGTGCCGCGGAGCGCGTCGACCAGGGCTGCGGCGGAGGACTCGGTGAAGCAGACGAGGTCGACGACGGCGTCGGCACCGAGCGCGGCGATGCGGCTGCCGAAGGTGCCGTCGCGGTCCTCCTGCTCGCGGTCGGCGGTGATCCGCTCGACCTGCTGCCACTCCGGGGCGTCGGCGTACGGGGTGCTCGTGCCGCGGGTGACGGCGACGACCCGGTGACCAGAGCGGACGAGACGGGGGACGAGGAACGAGCCGATGTGGCCGGTGGCTCCGATGACGACGATGTGCATGGGGCCACCGTAGGCCGCGGCCTGCGGATCGTGAGCAGGAACGGTCGGGTGTGGCGATCGGGAAGGCCCGTGGCGGTCGGGCACCGTGCCTACCGCTGTCGGGCGGACGGTCGGCCGTCGGTCGGCCGGTCACGACACGTCGCCAGGCGAACGCCGACCGGTCACGAACTGTCGACTGCCGACCCGCCGACCGACACTTCGCGACCACCCCACGGACCTGAGCGGCATGTCATGACCGCTCGCACCTGCCCGCCGGAAGGCCCGTGGCGGCCTGGCACCGCGCCTCCCGTCGGTCCGTCGGCCGATCCGTCGGCCGGTCACGACACGTCGCGAGGCGAACGCCGACCGGTCACGAACTGTCGGCCACCGACCCGGCGACCGACAGATCGCGACCACCCCACGGACCTGAGCGGCACGTCCCGACCGCCGCTCCCGCCCCTCAGTCGGCGGTGATGACCTTCACCGAGCCCGCGACGACCGCGGCGTCCTCGGCGAGCGCGACGACCGGGTCGGGAAGTCCCGTGCTCCCGACGAGCTTGCGCACGCCCCAGCCGACGAAGCTGCCGACGAGGGCGCCGACGCCACCGAGGATCGCGCCCTCGATGCGCAGGTCGCGCTTGCCGGTGGTGCCGAGGGCCGCACCGGCGAGGGCACCGGACGCGACGCGACCGAGCAGCGCAGAGGGGGCGATGCGGTTCGGGGTCTTCGGCAGCTTGTCGCCGATGAGCTCACCGACCGCGGACGCCACGAGCAGCCCACGGCCGAGCGGGGTGCTGAAGACCTTCCACTGCTGCCACGACCCCTTCAGCGAGGACCGGTCGTGGTTCAGTGCGAGGACGGCGAGCGGGGTGGCGCTCCGGCCGCCGCTCATGATGCCGAGGACCAGGGTGCGGACCAGGGTGTGCTGCTCGTGCTGCTTGCTCATCGTGACTCCTGTCGTGTTGCCCCCGACGGTACGCACGGTGCCCCCGGGTGTTCCGAGCATCGCAGGCGACGGGCGACGAGCGACGAGCGGACGTCCCGCGTTCCCCGGGTACGGAGCCGCCCCGAGTAGCGTCCGGACCATGAGCAACGTCATCGTCTTCGGCGGCCACGGCAAGGTCGCACTCCTCGCCACCCGCATCCTGTCCGAGCGCGGGCACACCGTCACCTCCGTCATCCGGAACGCCGACCAGTCCGACGAGATCCGGGCGCACGGCGGCGAACCGCACGTCGCGGACATCCAGCAGCAGTCCCTGAACGACTTCGCCGAGCTCGTGCGCGGGCACGACGCGGTGGTGTGGTCGGCCGGTGCCGGTGGCGGTTCCGTCGACCGCACCTGGGCCATCGACCGCGACGCCGCGGTGCTCTCGATCCAGGGGGCGAAGCAGGCCGGGGTCGACCGCTACGTGATGGTGTCGTTCTCCGGCTCGCAGCTCGACCACGGGGTCCCGCAGGACCAGGACTTCTTCGCCTACGCGCAGTCCAAGATGATCGCCGACGCCGTGCTCCGCGACTCCGGGTTGCAGTGGACGATCGTCGCCCCGAGCACCCTGACCGATGACGAGCCGACCGGGTCCGTCGACTGGGACGGCACGTCGAGCCAGGTGCCGCGCGGTGACGTGGCGCACGTGGTCGCGGACGTGGTCGAGAACCCGGGCACGGCCGGCAACACCTTCCGGTTCAACGAGGGGTCGACCCCGGTGGCGGAGTTCCTGCGCGCCGACGCGGTCTGAGCAAGACCTCCAGCCCCACAGGCAGACAGACGAACGGGGTCGCGGCGGTTCTCCGCCGCGACCCCGTCGTTGTCCCAGGAGCGCATCGAGCTCAGTAGAGCGTCGAGATGCCCGTCATGTCGCCACGGCCGAGCGTGCGGCCGCCGAGCTCGCAGTAGCCGCCGGACGGCTCCATGACCTGACCGGTACCGGTGGCGACGTGGTCGAGCCCGTACAGGTGGCCCCACTCGTGCGTCGCGACGACCTGGGTGTCGAAGCGGGCGCCCGAGCAGGTGGCCGTCGAGCTCCACTTGAAGCCGGTGGCGTAGCGCTGGTCGGCCTCACGGGCGTTGCCGTTGCCGTCGAACCAGACGCACGTGACCCCGAGGGTGCCGGTGGGGAGCTTGCCCCAGCCCATCACGTTGTACCCGTTGTTCCGCGAGCAGCCGCCCTGGTCGGTGAGGTTCGGCTTCTGGGTCGCGAGGCGCAGGTAGTCGTTCTTCGCCGTCGACGTCACCGTGCGGTCGCAGGCCGAGATGGTGCCGTTCCACGCGTTCGCGCCCTTGCGCAGGGCGTCCTTGGCGTAGGTCGACTTCTGGCCGGTCTGGTTGTAGTACCACTTGACCGTGCTCGCCCAGCTGTAGCCGGACGCCTTCCACGCCGTGCTCGTGCACTTCGTGGTCGCAGCGGTCGTCGCGGCGGGCTCCTGCGCGGTCGCGGCCTGGCTCTGCGCACGTTCCTGCTGGACGGCGGGAGCGGACCCGCGCCATGCCTCGTCCACGCGGACGGCGACGCCGGCGGAGCCGTTGTTCGCGATGAGGACGTCGGCGAGCTCGGGCGCGCCCGGCGCCGAGGTGCTGCTCGCCATCACGCTCTCACCCGGTGCGGGGAGCGCGAAGGTGCGGCCGTCGGGCGTGACGACCGTGCCGGACGTCGCGGTGCAGCCGCTCTCGAGCGTCTGCACCGACAGGGTCCCCGGGGCGCAGCTCGCGCCGGTCCCCGGGGTCGCCGCCTGGGCGGGTGCTGCGGTGATGGTGAGCCCGGCGAGGATCGCGACGATCGCCCCGGTGCTGAGTGCGTTCCTGACAGGACGCATGGTTCCCTTCCAGCGGCGGGCGACGTGCCCCCCGTTCCTGATCCGGGTCCATGGTCGCTGATGACCCAGCGCCGGGTCCAGGACTGCGCTGCGGGGACATGCCCCCAGTCAGGGGCGACGCTCAGGCGAACTGCGCGTAGAAGCGCTCCGGTGCATCGGCGAGCGATGCCTTCACCATCCGGCTCCAGTCGTCGACGACGACCTCGGCCGCACCGCGCTCGACGCCGTCCAGCGCGGCCCGCGCCACGTCGGCCGGGTCGACCTTCGGCCCCTCGTAGCCGTCCATCATGTCGGTGTCCGCCGCCCCGAGGTGCAGCCCCTGCACGCTGATCCCCTTGCCTGCGAGCTCGAGCCGGACGGCGTTCGTCAGGTTCCACTCGGCGGCCTTCGCCGCCGCGTACGCGCCGGATCCCGGGTAGACGAACCAGGACAGTGCGGACAGGACGTTCACGATGCCGCCGCCACCGTTCCGCTCGATCACCGGCGCGAACGCCCGGATCATCGCGAGGTTCCCCCAGTAGTGCGTGTCCATCTCGCGGCGCGCATCGGTGAGGTCGTCGGTGAGCAGCGAGCCCGTCGTCGAGATGCCGGCGTTGTTCACGAGCAGGGTGACGTCGCCCGCGGCGGCGGCCGCCGCCTCGACCGATGCCTGGTCGGTGATGTCGAGCGGCAGCGCCACGACGCCCTCGATGTCCACGAGCTCGGGTCGACGTGCGGTCGCGTAGACCTTGGTGGCGCCGCGCTCCAGCAGCTGCAGCGCGAAGCGGCGTCCGATGCCCCGGTTCGAGCCCGTGACGAGTGCGACCGATCCAGCGATGTCCATGGTGTCTCCTCCTGCCGCGCGGGTGTCTCCCGCAGTGGCTCGGCTACGCTAAGACCTCACATCCATGTCAGGGGCAAGCCCGGATCGGAGTCGACATGCGCATCGGTGACCTCGCAGCCGCGACCGGCGTCAGCGTCCGCTCGCTGCGGTACTACGAGGAGCAGGGACTGCTCACCGCGTCGCGCACCGCGAGCGGGCAGCGGACCTACACGGACGCAGCCGTGGAGCGGGTCCAGCTCGTGCAGCAGCTGTTCGCCGCCGGGCTCGCGAGCCGCACGATCGTGCAGCTCTTGCCGTGCGTCGACCGCGGGGAGTCGACGCCGGAGTCGTTCGCGCTCCTCCTCGCGGAGCGGGACCGGATCACCGCGCAGCTGGCCGAGCTCGAGGCGGTCCGCGGGCGCCTCGAGCAGGTCATCGCGATCACCGAGCACCCCACCGCCGAGCACTGCCCGGCACTGCGTGACCGACCTGCGGAGCCGGTCGCGGCCTGAGACACCACCCCAGGACGGACGGGAGGCCCGTGGCGGGTCCGCCACGGGCCTCGCGTCCCGAGCGGGTCGCTGACGACGCCCGCACCACCAGCGCGTGGCGCGAGCGCAGCACGCCCGGTGTCGCCGGGGCACCCTCCTCGAGCTGGGCGACGAGCACCCCGACGGCCGTCGCCGCTGTGCGGTCGAAGTCGGCCGACACCGTGGTCAACGCCGGGGTGGAGTACGCCGACTCCTCGATGTCATCGAACCCGACGACCGCGACGTCGTCCGGCACGGTCCGGCCCGCCAGCTGCAGCGCGCTCATCGCCCCGAGCGCCAGCGCGTCGTTGCAGCAGACGATCCCGTCGACCGGCACGTCGGCTTCTAGGAGCTGTCGTGCAGCCGCCGCCCCCTCGGCCCGGTGCCACAGCGCGGTCGGCACGACGCGCTCGGGCGCGAACGGCACGCCGTGGTCGTCGAGTGCCTCGCGGTAGCCCCGCAACCGCTCCTGCGCCGTGCGCACCGGGCCCGCCGGATCGGAACCGATGAACGCGATCGAACGACGACCGGCGTCGAGCAGGTGGGTGGTCGCGTCGCGCAGGGCGTCGGCGTTCGACATGGCGATGAACGGCACAGGGGCGTCCGGGATCGGCTCACCGAGCACGACGAGGGGGAACTTCACCTCGAGCGCGGCGGCGTCGCTCGGTCGGACGGTCAACGGGCTGTAGATGATGCCGTCGATGGAGTGCTCGCGCATGCGGGTGATCGCGTCCGCCTCGCGCACGCCGCTCGCGGTCTGCTCGATCAGCACGGTGTAGCCCACGGCGCCGGCAGCGCGGATGACGGCATCGGCGAGTTCGGCGAAGTACGCCTGCCGCAGTTCCGGCACCGCGAGGCCGAGCACCTTGGAGCGTCCGGCGCGGAAGTTGCGGGCCGAGACGTTGAGCTCGTAGCCGAGCTCGTCGACGGCGGCCATCACGCGGTCACGGGTGCGGACGGAGACGTGTTCGTAGCCGGACAGCACGTTCGAGACGGTCTTCTTCGAGACACCTGCAACGGCGGCGACGTCGCTCATCGTGGGTGGAGAGCGGTGCCCCTGCGCCATCGGGCGCCCCCTCACGTGTGCGGACTGCGTTGGGCAGGACGCTACCGCACCAGCGCGGTGCGGACCGGACGGGAGGCCCGTGGCGGGCCCGCCACGGGCCTCCCGTCCGCTCAGGCGCCGGTCTGCTCCGTCGGCGCGGCCACGGGCTTCGACTGGCTCGACCCTCGTTGCCGCAGGGACACGGTGGCGATCACCATCACCGAGATGACCAGGAACTCCGACTGCCAGTTCTGCATCGACTCGAACCAGAACTGGCTCGTGCCCAGGTAGCCCCACGCCGAGACCACGCTGTCACCGTGTTCGAGCTGCTCCTCGTTGTAGGCCGCAGCGCCTCCGATCACGTGCCCGACGACACTGCCGAGGAACAGCACCGCGAACAGGATCAGCAGGGAGTTCTCGTACAGCACGAGCACGATCCCGCCCCGGCGTACCGGCCACGGCGCCTTCGGGTCGTCGGCGTGCTCCCGGGGGTCATCGTCCTGCGGGCTCTGTTCGTCCAGGGGCTCGGACTCGCTCGACCCCTTCTGGAACAGGAACACCGTGAACACGATGTACGCGCCCATCTGCAGGAACTCGCTCTCCCAGTTCTCGAAGGTCGCCTCGGCGAAGTCCCCGCTCGTCAGGAAGCCCCAGAGCGACACGGCCGCCTCGCCGTGCTGCAGCGCGTCCGCCACGGACACCCGCCACCCGGAGAACACCATGCCGACGAAGCACACGACGAAGACGGCGACGTTCGCGAGGAGCAGGCCGTGCCGTCGCACGCGCCGCCACCCACTCGATCCGTTGTGCAGGCCGAGGGTCACCGGGTCCTCCGTTCGTCGTGTCGACGCCATCCTCGTCCGGGCGCGACGAACGCCTTCGCAGGAGCACCCGACCGGTCGCGGTGGTTCCGTCAGCGACTCAGAGCGTGATGCCGGTGGCCTCGGCGAGCGCGTCGAGCAGGTCGGTGCGGAACCGCTGGTCGGTGACCGCCGGGTGTGGTGCTTGCTGCTCACCGTGGAACCAGTAACCACCCGTCACGGTTTGGTTCGGATCGGTGGCCAGGGTCTCCTGCGTGCGGTGTCCGAGCTCGAAGTCGTCCGGAGCACCGGCCCCGCCCATCTTGGTCGCCACCCAGCCCGGGTCGACGGCGTTGCTCAGCACGCCCGGGCGTCGGAGCGGCACCTCGGCGGCGAGTGCCGTCACGAACAGCTTCGTGTCGGAGTACGAGTTCGTCTCCGACGCGCCGGTCCAGTCGACGGTGTCCAGGCGCGGACGGCCGCCCCGGTGCATCCCGCTGCTCAGGTACACGTGCCGCTCGGGCGAGCGCAGCAATGCGGTGAACAGGTACGGCGCCACGACGTTGACGGGCACCAGGGAACGGCCCGAGATCACGCCGGCGTTGTGCACGACGGCGTCGAGCGGGGTGCCGGCGTCGAGCTGGCGAGCGGTGGCGATCACGGCGTCGCGGTCCGCCAGGTCGGCGACGACGAGTTCGGCGCCGCGCTCCACCAGGTCGGCGACCGCCTCGGCGCGGGCCGTGTTGCGCGCGTGGACGACGACGTCGTGCCCGCTGCGGAGCAGCGAGTCGGCGGTTCCCCGCCCGAGGCCGTCGGTGGATCCGGTGACGAGGATGCGTGCCATCCGCCCATCATGCGCCCGGCCGCTGCGGCGGGTCCGGCAGGTGGACCGGCAACGGTCGGACGGGAGGCACGGTGCGGGCCCGCCACGGGCCTCCCGGCTGTTCACGGGCCGGCCACAGGGCCGCGGTACGGTCGCTGCATGAGCAGCTTCCTCGAGCCGATCGACGCCGTCGGCGTCGGTGACGCGACGATCGTGCCGGACGCCACACGACCGGTCGCGGCGGTCGTCACCGGCGACGACGTGCGGTGGGTGACGTGGCCGGACGCGCCGTTGCCGGACGGTGCGGTCGACGACGTCGAGGTCCTCGCGACCGCGGCCGGCGCCTGGGTCGTCTACCTGTCACGCGAGGACGCGGGAGGCGACCTCGACACCGAGTCGCGGACGGCCGTGCACGTCACGCCGACCGGGGTGACGTGCACCGTCGACCTCGGTGATCGACACGTGCTCGGGGCGGACGTCGACGGCCTGTGGATCGGCGACCCGCGTGACGCGTCGATGTGGGCAGGCGATGACGAGGACGAGGAGCCCGAGGACGACGCGTCCGCGGATGACCTCGACGAGGACTCGGCCGACCCGTTCGACGGCGTCGACCCGGAGACCCTGCCGTGGGCGCCGTCGGAGCCGTTCTGGCCGTCCCCGGAGGAGTGGGCAGCGACGCTCGCTGCCGGCGAGGAGCCGGAGGACGACGACCCCGAGCTGCTGGACGACGATGACGACGATGGGCCCCGGTACTGGAGCGTCAGCTTCGGCGGCGTCGAGGGCGGCTTCGTCCCGCCGCCTGAACCGCAGGCGGAACCCGCTCCGCCCCTGCCGACCCCGCCGACTGAACTGGTGCTCGTCCGCAACGACGGCAGCCGGACGACGATCGCCGTCGACCACCTGGTCGAGGACGTCCGCCGCACGGGCTCGGTGCTCACCATCCGGTACGCACCGACCGGTCCGCGACGGGACCCCGACGCGTCCGTGTTCCGAAGCATCGTCTACGTGTCCCGGGAGGTCGACCTCGACGTGAGCGGCGGCCTCCCCGTCACCGTCACCACCGATGACCTGCCCTCCCGTGCCGCGAGCGACGAGGACGAGACGTCGTGGGAGGACGAACAGGAGCGTCTGGAAGCAGCCCTCGCGCCGTGGACGGAGCGGTTCGACCTGACCGACGTCGAGGGCGCGCACTGGCCGCTGCACGACCTGGACGCTGCCGCACGGGAGCGCGCGGTCGCGGACCTCGTGGCCGTGTTCGAAGCCCTCGACCAGCCCGGCATCCTGTGGACCCGCGACCACCCCGAACCCCGGCGGTCGGCGAGCGACTACCGGGCCGTCGAGGTCACCGTCGAGGGGGCGTGGCCGGCGACCGAGCTCGTGGTGTCGTTCGAGCACCGCGCCGTGCCGTACCTGCGGCTCCGCCGGCGCTACCGGGTGTTCGACGACGCCGGGCACGTGGAGGACTGGACGTACGTCACGGTGCACCTGGAGGAGGAGATCGCCACCGGGCACATCGCCGACCGGTCGGACGCGGTGGACGGGGTGCTCGACATCTGACGGGTGTCGTGCTGCCGGTCAGTGCACCGTCAGACCTCGGCGACGGCGCGCAGCTCGAGTGCCACGGCGTTCAGGTCCGCGATCAACCCGTCCGCCCGGTCGGCGTCCTCCGGAGCAGGCGCCCCCGCATCACGCCCCTTGCTGCTCGGCCACGGTGCCCACACCGGGGCGGCGACCGTCAGCAGGTCGTCACGGGACCATCCGTGCTCGAGCAGCTCCCGCGCATGGTCCACGCGCGCCCGTACCCGCGCGGCGGACGGATCGCCGTGCCCGGTGAGGAACGCGACGAGCCGGTCGCCCCGGACGACGTAGCGCCGGAGCTGGTCACGTCGATCACGCTCGTCGTACCGGCCGCCGTGCAGCACGTGTCGGCGCAGCCATCCCATGTTCCGATGATCCCACCCCCGTTCAGCCCGCTCGTCCTGTACGTTTCCTGTGTCGACAATCCCTGACCAGAGAGGACGCGGCGCCATGAGTGACGGCACGCCCCAGTTCAACCAGCAGAACCCGAACCCCTACGCCGGCGGCGGACCACAGCCGTACGGTGCGCCCATGCAGCCGTCGTCCGACCGCTTCAACGTCATGGCGATCGTCGGGTTCGTCCTGGCCTTCGTGGTGAACATCGCCGGCCTGGTCGTGTCGATCATCGCCCTCTCGCAGATCAAGAAGACCGGGGAGCGCGGCCGCGGCCTAGCCCTCGCCGGCGTCATCATCAGCGCCCTGTCGGTCGTGTTCGGCATCCTGTGGATCATCCTCGTGATCACAGCCGTCGCGAACGCCCCGGCGGGCAGCACCACCGGCTACTGACGCGCACCAGCACCAGACCGGAGGCCCGTGGCAGCTCGCCACGGGCCTCCGGTGTGTCCGGGGTCGGTTCCGGAGACGCGGCCTCAGCCGATGACGCCGGTGTGCTCCAGCACGATGTTCAGGCCGATCAGGATCAGCACGACACCACCCGCGATCTCCGCCGGCTTGCCGAAGCGGGCGCCGACACGGCGACCGACCAGGACCCCGACGAACGACAGCACCGCGGTGGTGATCCCGATGAGCAGCACCGCGCCGCCGATCGACACGGGCAGGAACGCCAGGGTGACCCCGACCGCCAGGGCGTCGATGCTGGTCGCGACCGCGAGCACGAGGAGCTCCCGGACCGGCAGCCGATCGGTGTCCTGCTCGGTGTCCTCGTGCTTCGAGAACGCCTCCCACAGCATCTTCCCGCCGATCAGCGCGAGCAGCCCGAACGCGACCCAGTGGTCGAAGGCCGCGATGTACTGCGCGAACGCGGACCCGAGCAGCCAGCCGATCAGGGGCATCACCGCCTGGAACACCCCGAACGTCAGCGCGATCACGATCGCGTGCCGCACGTCGAAGCGCTTCATGTGCAGGCCCTTGCCGAGGGCGACGGCGAAGGCGTCTGCGGAGACGCCGAGCGCGATGAGGAAGAGGGCCCAGAACGACATGGGAACGGCGCCTTTCGAGAGGGTCGGACGGAGACGCCGACGTCTCAGGACCTGACGATCCTGGCACGGTCCGGGGCACGAAAAGGCCTGATCAGCGGGATTCGTCGCGCCGAATCTGGGGGTTGGTGGGCCCGGTCCGCCAACCCGGCCCACGTCGTCGACGTGACCAGTGGACGGACTGGAGGCCCGTGGCGGCGCCGCGATGCGCCTCCAGGCCGGCAGTCAGTGCGTCAGGAACCTGCGGCCGCGTGCGCGGCGATCTGGCTGGCCGTCAGTTCGGTGCTGTAGACGGCGGCGTACCGCATGGACCCGGTGAAGTACGGGTTGCTGGAAGCACCCGGCCAGCCGCTGACGACGTCGTAGCCGATGCGGAAGTACCCGGTGAAGTTCTCGGCGGTCGTGAAGGCCGCGTTCGACGCGACGAGTTTGCCGTCGACGGACAGGCGCATGCCGTTGGTCGGCGACATCGTCGTCACCACGTGGTGCCAGCTGCCGTCGGTGTACGACCTCGGCGACGTGAGCACCTGCGTGGCGCTGCCGGTGTAGGTACCGAAGGCGAGCTGCCCCGTGGTGGTCACGTAGAGCTTCCGGTCGTGCTGGCTCGACGCGCCGGTCTGGCTGCTCCCGAAGCCGATGAGCATGCCGCCCGCGACGGTCGTGCGGAACCAGACCTCCTCGCTGAAGGTCGTCGGGTTCGCGACCGAGCGGGGGGTCGAGACGTAGCTCGTGGAACCGTTCAGCGCGTAGGCGCTGCCGCTGTCACGTGGGCAGGCGTTCGGACTCGGCGTGGTCGCGGTCATGGTGCCCTGGTAGGTGCCGTTGGAGCCGCGACCCGACCAGTCGGTCGCGGTCCTCGACCCCGAGGCCTCGGTCAGGCGGTAGGCGAACAGCGCGTTCGCGGTGTCGGCGCCGACCGCACCCGTGCACGTGAAGTACGGCGCGGTCGCCGCGGTGTTCGTGCTGTTCGTCACACGTGCGCTGAAGGCCGAGCGGGTCGGCGCGAACTGGTTGAGCAGGACGACGACAGCCAGGGCGACCACGAGCAGGACAGCGACGACGCGGCCGTCGCGCAGGCGACCGAGGATCACGAGGGACGCACCGCCTCGACACGGCCGACCGCCAGGCAGGCCACGAGCGGCACCAGGCACACGGCGATCAAGGCGACCCAACCCAGGGGGTCGAGGTCGATGTTCGACATGAGCTGGTAGTTCCCGTGCTCCGTGAGCTCGTGGATGACGACGCGCCCGACCTCGCCGTCGACCAGGTGGACGCTGTTGCCGCCGTGGGCGTCGATGCGGACCGGGAAGATCCCGGACGAGACCACGGTCGCCTCGACCCCGTTCGGGCTCGACGTGTTCGTGATCGTCGTCACGTTGACGAACGGCTTGAACACGAAGGCCGCGTACGCGGCCGTGAGGGCGCCGCCGGTGATCCGCAGGCATGTGCGGGTCACCCGGTCGGTGAACGCGCTGGTCAGGGTCAGGATGATCAGCGTGCCGATGAGCAGGACCGAGGCGGCCCGGAACAGCCACCCGAGGTGCGGGACCAGGAGCGCCGGGGTGCCGATGACGTCCGCCTGGGTGAGCGTCCACGGGTCGATCGCGCCGTTGACGTCACCACGGGTGTGGAGCCCACCGTCCGCGTCGATCGACACGATGCGGTGCGTGTAGACGACGTCCGGGTTGGCGGAGGTCTCGAACGAGACGATCTCGCCGACCCGCAGGGTGGAGGCGTCCACCGGCAGGTCGAGCACGAGGGTGCCGACCGGGGCAGCCTCGCCCATCGAGGGGGTCTCGACGACGAACCAGCGGCCGCCGGCGGAGAGGAACAGGACGGCGGCGGTGAGCAGGAGTGCAGCGATCGCGGCGACCGACCACGCCAGGACGGTCTCGGAGCGGGTGACCTGGCGGCCGCGCAGGACCGGGCGGTCGAGCATGCCGCTGAGCGGCATCGCTGCGGTCTGGCTCATGGGTGCTGCTCCGGGGGTTCAGGGAAACGGCGACGCTCGACCGGAGGGGGGTCGGCCGAGCGTCGCCGGTCTGGGGAGTGGTGATGGGGACCGGATCGGGCCGGATCAGGCCGTGAACGTCCAGGTCATCGGGACCGAGGCGGCGAGGCCCTGGTAGGTGTTGCCGGCCGAGGAGTCCAGGGTCACCGCGAAGTTGAACGGGACACTCGCACCGGCGGCCGGGGCCTGCGGCATCGTGATGGCCGACGCGGCCGCACCCTTGAAGCTGGCGAGGGTGCCGCTGAACACGGTGGTCGAGCCAGAGGTGACGACGAGGTTCATCTTGGCGCACAGGTCGGTCGCGGTGCCGTTGGCCGAACCGTTCGCCGACTGGGTGCACGTGGCGCCCGGGTTCAGCGTGAAGGTGCTGGCGTTCGCGGTGCCGGTGTTCTTGATCGAGATCGCGGTGTTGACCGTGTTGCCCGGGGTCATCGTCGTGCTGCCGCCGAACTTGTTGATCGTCGAGCAGGTCGCCGAGTTCGTCGAGACCGAGCCGCCGTCGGTGCTGAGGCAGGTGACGGTGGCGCCGGCGTTCTGCTCCTGCATGATCAGCGTGCCGCTGGCGGCGGTGTTGCTGCTGTTCGTGATGCTCGCGGCGAACCCTGACAGGGTGCCGGTGAGCGAGAGGGAGAGCAGGACGGCGGCGAAGATACCCGCGAGGAGGGCCACGGGGGCGAAGCGGATCCGCTTCAGTGCGGAGGTGCGGAGCTTGGTGGACACGGGGTACCTCTTCGTTCGGTGATGCTCGGTGGTCGGGGGGAGCAAGACATTCGGGCTGTTTTGCTTCAATGGTTAAGATAGTCAGTGATTGAGCATGTGTGCGACTCGTATACTTACCCCAGTGCGGGGGACGGCCCTTGTCCCCCCATCACCCGACCCGGAGGAAGACCGTCGTGACAGCAGCACGAAGCGGGGACAGCGCAGCCGAGCTCATGACCGCGTTCACCGCTGTGGTGCGCGCGAACGCGAGCCTGGTGAGTCAGCTGAGCGCTCGCGCGGGCGTGCACGAGAACGCGCTCCGGGCCATGGTGCTCATCAGCGACACCGGGTACTCCACGCCGACCGAGGTCGCCGGGTACCTGGGGCTGACCTCCGGTGCGGTGACGAACATGATCGACCGGATGAGCGCCGCCGGGCTCCTCGAGCGCGCACCGAACCCGGCCGATCGCCGAGGATCACTGCTGCGGCTGCTCCCCCCGGGCCATGTCGTCGTGTCGGACTACCAGGAGCGGTACGCGGCGATGCTCCGGGCCGTCGACGGGGCGCACAACGGGGACCTGCACGAGGTGCTCAACGACTTGGCGACGAGTCTGTACGAGCAGGCTGCCGCTGCGTCCTGAGCTCTCGTGGTGACCGCGCGTCTACCTGGTGAGGACCGCCCGTTCGTCGGTCGAGGTGAGGCCGGCACGGCGTTCCCGATCCGTCCCGCGGGCACGCTCGTCGTCGAGCACCCGCACGACGGTGTCCCGGAGGGGTCTGGTCACCGCGCCGGCGTCGGTGAACGCCACTGCGGAGCGCTGCGCGAACCCCGCGTCCGACACCGGGATCCACAGGGGGAGTGATCGGGGGCCCGCCCAGTAGGCCACGTCGTGTGCAAGCAGGACGTCGTCCTCCACCGCGACGAGCTCCTCTTCGAACCCGGTGACCTCGGCCACGCACCGCAGGAAGTCGTGCATCGACACCGGTGCCCCGACGGCGTTGACCGTGCCGACGGACCCGTCGCGCCCCGCCCGGACGAGCCAGGAGGCGAGGTCCGCGACGTCGATCACCTGCACGAAGCGCTCCGCCGTCGTCGGCACCAGCACGGGCCCGCCGCGATCGAGGCGTGCCGGCCAGTAGCCGAACCGGTCGCTGGGGTCACCCGGGCCGACGATCAACCCCGGGCGTGCGATGAGCAGCCGCGACCCGAGCCTGAGCCGCGTGGTGCGCTCGGCGAGGACCTTCGCGTCGGCGTAGGCGGACGGGTCCTTCGGCTCCACCAGCCGGGCGGACTCATCGGCGCCCGGTTCGTCGTTCTGCGCGTAGACGGAGACCGTGGACACCAGCGTCCAGTGGGCGGCCCGGTCGGCGAGGGCGTCGAGCGCCGGTGCGACGAACTCGGGGGCGTGAGCGAGCTCGATGACCTCGTCCCAGGTGCCGGTGGCCGGTTCGTAGGCGCCGGGCAGGGACCGATCCGCCTGGACGAAGCGTGCACCCTCGGGAACGCTGCCGGTGGTGCCCCGGGCGAGGCACGTGACGTCGGCACCCTCGACCAACAGCTCGTCGACGATCGTCCGTCCGAGCCAGCCGGTTCCACCGAGCACCAGGACGCGTCGCGTGGGCTGCGGCATCAGACGGGCTCGAGTGCTCGTCGCTCGCCGGTGGGGAGCTCCACCCGGATGCGATCGCCCGGTCGGACCGTGCCACCGGTGAGCACGACGCTCATCACACCACCCTTGCGCTCGACGGTGCCGTCCTCGGCTCGTCCGAGCACCGCGCGGAGCAGCCCCGGTTCGAAGCCGTTGATCTGCTGGCAGGGGTTCCGCAGGCCAGTGACCCGGACGGAGGCGTCGTCGCCGAGGTGCAGCACCGTGCCTTCCGGCAGCCCGAGCAGGTCGATGCCGCTCGTCGTGACGTTCTCGCCCATCTGGCCCGGCTCGACGCTGAACCCGGCCTCGGCGACCTCGTCGAACAGCTCGGCGTGGAGCAGGTGGACCTGTCGCAGGTTCGGCTGCGACGGGTCACGCGCGACCCGGGAGCGGTGCTGCACGGTCGTGCCGGCGTGAGCATCCCCCTCGATGCCCCACCCGGCGACCAGGGTCACCGCGTCGACCAACGGTTTGCTGAACCGGTGCTCGCCGTCCTTGCTGACCGCGACCACGCGCGGCTGGTCCTCGTCGTCCCCGCTCATGGGGCCGATTCTGCACCCATCGTCCGCGCGGCGCGAGTGCGGCGTTGTTCAGCGGCGCTTGCGCAGGGCGTTCGTGGACCAGAGCGAGATCGCGATGAGCACGGGCTGGAACAGCAGGCGGACGAAGCGCTTGGTGTCGGTGTCCAGACCGAAGCCGTCGCGGTGGTGCATCCACTGCGCGATGTTGCCCGGGAAGACCGCCAGGAAGAACACCGCGACGACCCACCCCACGGTCACCTGTCGCCGTGCCAGGAGCATCAGCGCAGCGCCGAGCGAGATCTCCACCACGCCGGACGCGATCACCGTGACGTCCGTCGGCAACGGCACGAACTTCGGCACCTGCGCCTGGAACTCCTCGCGCGCCACGGTCAGGTGGCTGATGCCGGCCCAGGTGAGCATCGCCCCGAAGAGGATGCGGACGATGGTCCGGGGGAGCGTTGAGCGGACTGCGGGGGTGCGGGTTGCCATCGGAGTGGTGCCTTTCACGATCGGGGTGGGGTTCGGTGGAGTGGGAGGACGAGGTCAGCGGCTGCGGAGGACTCGGCGTCGGCGTGCGGCCTCGAACGTGATCGCGGCAGCGGCGGCACCGAGCGTGAGGATCCGGGCGACCGGACGGCCGCGGGTCGAGGTGAGGAGTCGAAGCCCACCGGCGAGCGTGAGTGCCGCGGCAGCGCCGGTCGTGGTCGTCACCGACTGGTCTTCGAGGTCGATCGCGAGCCGGGTCCCGCCCAGGGCGGTCGCCGCGATGGCGGCGCCGGTGCCGACCAGGTCGCGCCCGGGCGCACGGCGAACCGCTGCGGCAGCGACTCCGAGCCCGGACAGGACCTGCAGCGCCGGGATGCCGAGTGCGTGCGGGACGCCCGGCTCGAAGCCCCGGCGCTGCATCTGCTGAGCTCGGGCGCGCAGCGGAGTGCGGCGAACCATGACGATGCCGTGCCCGGCGAGCAGGACGCCGGTGACGAGATCGATCGAGCTGGTCAGTTTCACGATGTGCTCCATTAGGTTGTGCACAACCTAACACGTCGAGGTGTCCAGCAGGCCAGAGGCGAGAGCCCTACCGTCGGCGACGACGCCGCAGGACGATCACGACGAAGACCACGAGCACCGCGACGACCACTGCCGATGCGAGCCACGCCGCCGACAGCAGGTCGGTGGATGCGCTCATCGTGTCGTTGCATTCCGGAACTGACTCGACACACGACGCTGTTGCTTCGACGAGACCCATGAGCGCAGTGAACCCGAGAAGCCGGGCGAGGACAAGACTGAGGTGGTGATCCCTCAGTTCCTGACCGCACCCGCGATCCTCGCAGTGGCTGCAGTCGCACTCGTCGGTTGTGCCCAGCACGATCGGGACGACGACTTCCTGACGCTCTCTGCGGGGGAAGCCACCTTGTCGCCCTGCACCACCGCAGCGCCGGTCTCGGTCGAGCAGCTGGACACGACGCGCCTGCCGACTTGTGACCCGCTGGGTCAGGTGCTGGTCTTCCCCGACGGTGAGCAGCTGCAGCTTCCGGAGCAGCAAGGTGGCGGCGGCGCATCCTCGGGCTCGAGTTCCGACACCCGGTACTCGTGGCAGAGCGTCGGCAACTGGGGTCTCGTCGCAGCGCGCTCCTCCGCCGACTGCTCGGAGATCGACGAGTGGGGCAACCCCGAAGCACTCCGGCGCGTGCACGAAGCCTTCGGGACCGATTGGGCGTGCCGCTGATCCGGAGCGGCATCCGATGCGGCCAGTCACCCGCGCTGACATCGGCTGGTCGGTGACCTCGACCGAACAGGGCCGCGGTCTCATGGGGGAGCCGTCCCCATCGCCACGCGCTCGACGTCGATCGGCAGCAGCTCCTCCGGCCTCGTCCACCCGGAACACGTCGCGACAGTCGCCTACCCTCGGTACATGGTGAGCGACGTCGCCGGCGGGCCCGGTTGGATCATCCGAGGTGCCGACCTCCGCCCCGCGATCACGGACCTGGACACCTTCAGGGCCGGGATCGCTGAAGACCCCCTTACGAAGCCGATCGAGCTCCTCTGGACCGGGGACACCGACGCTGCTCTCCGAGCCCTCGGCCTGCTCGAGCAGACTCCGAGAGTCCGGGCACTCGCGGCTGATTGCCGCCGCGACCGCGGCGAAACCGCTGTCGCTGTGCAGGAGTACGACCTCCTCGTCGCGGAATGTCTGGGAACGGCTCGGGAAGCGGTGATGCGGCAACACCGAGGAAAAGCGCTCCTCGCCAATGGAGAAGCAGAACGTGCAGTCGAGGACTTCGAGCGCGCCGTCGAACTCCGACGAACTGCAGACCCGGTGCTCCGGGCTTCAGCCGAGCAGGGACTGGCGGTGGCGCGCGCTCGCATGAACACCGGGTGAGCCTGCAGCACGCGTGAACAGCGAAGCCTTCGGCACTGGGGCACCGGTCCACACACGCAGGGACCCGTGTTGACCCGCTTCGCCTGACTTCAGTGCGAGAGCGCTCAGCATTCTTGTAGGCGCTGCTGGGTCTCATCATCGATCTGAATCGCTACTGCCCAGTTCGCCTGATCTACTCCGGACTCGACCGCGACGGTTCACACCCCAGATCAGCGCGCTGACGCCCGCACGACAGCTTCCGACCAATGCACCGGAGTCCGCACGAGATCTGCCCCCTCCGTCAACCACACAGACAGCGTGCGATGCCCGCCTCCCCCGCCTTCGACATGCGGCGACCATCGCCGACGTGGCGGCGGTGTGGTGAGCGTTGACCACAGCGATGGGACATGCAGGGTTTCGGCGTTCTGATGGGGAAGACATGCCACCTGTTCGGCGGCCGAGGATGATTCGGACCGGCGTCGCTCGTCATGGGCGGCTCCGCCGCCGAGGAGTGGAGGGGTTCATCCTGCGTACGACCGCGGCAGTGGCGGCAGTGGCGTTGATGGGCACGGGGTCTGTGACTGCGATCGCCACGTGGCAGACGCTTCAGGGTGCGCGTCTCTCAGTGTCACTCGCGGCCCGGCACGACGGGCAAGAAGGAGCCGACGCTGACCGCTCAATTCGGCGAAGTGAACATGTTGTTGGTCCAGCCGAACCAAGCGTCCGGGCCGAACTACGCCGCCGCCCGGGCGGCGTACCTGCAGTCGATCCCCGACGGGTGGATCAGTCTCGGCATCACCGTCGACGCTTGACGCCGGCGAGAGACAAGACGGCATGACAATTCAGCCCGCGATCCTCAGCGACGGTGTCATGCGCGGACAGCCCACCACGAAATAAGCACCCCCGGGCAATGAAGCCCGGGGGTGCTTTTCACGCGGCGTCAATCTCTACGTACGGGCCCCTTGCGCGACAGCCTGTAGGCCAACGCCACCCCGAGGATGAGCACGGCATAAACGGCAATCGACCACCCAGAATGGACGAACGAAAAACAGAGGACCGCGAGCAGGAACGCGACCCCGACTGCAACCCAGAACGGAATTGCTCTACGTGTCATGATGCAGATTGTATCAGAGGAACGAACCCAGGCACCCCGCGGCTCCGGCCGCGACGTACTTCCGGGCGATGCTGAGAGCAAGTCCCTCTCCGACGCCCTCTCCCACGAAAAGCCCCCCTACGGCGATGCCCGCCGCGGCGAGGCACTTCAGCTCGCTCTTCGTGATGTGCTTCCCCTGCATGGCGAGGAACTTGCAGGATTGGACGTCCTTGCTGTAATGACATTTGGCGTATGCCAGGTCAGACGCGCTATTCTGCGCGTTTGCCGCCGAAGGCACGGCGACGGCCCCTCCCAGCGCGATAAACACGGACGCGATCGCCACCGCTGCTTTCGCTCTGACCTTCATGATTATTCCCCAATCAATCACTGAAATCACACCGTCGGCTTAGCCGAGTGTGGTCTGTGCAGTTTTGCGCAGCCACATGGCAATCCACGTCATCCCGGAGTATGACTACCGCTGCGAATACGTTCAGCACCCTTGTTGCTGCGCACGGGTGCGCCGGTCAGTCGTCGACACTCGCGCATACCCGAGAAGCGCCAAAATCGTGAACTTGACCCGCACCCACACCGACGCGCAGAGCTCGACACCCGCTCCGTCACGGTAACGGTCACGGTCACGGTCACGGTCACGGTCACGGTCACGGTCACGGTCACGGTCAGAGCATCGATGATGACCGCGGCCGCCGACACCGCAGGTGTCGGAGCGCGCTGCGAGGATGGATCGATGGCCACCGTCCACGGCACAATCCGCTCCACAAACACCATCACCGCCGACGGCCACGCAGACGAACAGAGCACCGCGCGGGCCCGCGCCGTCGACGGCTGGAGCTCACCGGGTATGACGTCGTGTAGACGAACACGCTGAGCTCGGTCACGGGCAAGCTCGTGAAGAGCAGCTACGCGAAGTCGCACCCGAACACGACGCAGACCTCGTACAAGAAGAGCAGGTACCAAGTGCCGCACAGCGGTGGCTCGCTAGCGGGGGACCTAGTGCTGTGTCGGGCCGCTGGATGGCCGGCAACTACTGCTCTCGCGACTTGTCGGACACGAGTCCCGCTTGGAGGCCGCTGGCCCGCGAACACTACCTCACCCTGACCTGCCCGATGGCGGGATCCACCTCGATCGAACCGAAAGTCTGCGTCGAACACCAGTCTCATTAGCGGATGGTGCTTTCAAAGGGTCGTCGCAACTGTTGAACGATGTTCGCTCAGGCTAGCCGCGGACGGCTCGTCGTTCGTGACCGACCCACAAGCAGATCCCACCGAGTACGAGGCAAGCGGCACCTCCGACGGCGGAGACGCCGGCGATAGTGGGAAGCTCCTTCAGTAGGAAAGCGAAGGCGGTGATGAAGCCGCCGAACGCGAGCACCATCAGGATCGTCCCGGTGTCGCGGATGCGCGATCGCCACGAACGGCGCCCTCGACTTGTAACACCGCGATCGTCGTTGATCTCTCGATTGCCCATGTCGCCAAGGGTAGTTGTGGGCCTCGCTTACCGGATCTGAGTCAAGGCGCAGCTTTGCGTCCGTTCCTCATACGCAGGAACGCATCGGAGGGACTGATTCCGCCGAGGATCTTGCGAGGCCGTGCGTTGAGTTCGGTGGCCACTTCAAGGAGCCGTTCCGGGCTATGGACGCTGAGGTCGGTGGATTTCGGGAAGTACTGCCGGAGCAGGCCGTTGGTGTTCTCGTTCGAGCCGCGCTGCCAGGGCTTGTGCGGGTCGCAGAAGTAGATCGCGAGGTCGGTGGCGAGAGTGATGTCTTTGTGTCGGGCCAGCTCGGTGCCCTGATCCCACGTCAACGACCGACGCAGATGCTCGGGCAGCGCCTGGATCGTGGGGATCATTGCGTCGCGGACCGCATCGGCGCTGTGCCCGTTGGGCAGGTGCAGCAGCATCACGTACCGGGTGGTGCGTTCGACCAGGGTGCCGATCGCGCTCCTGGCGTTGATCCCGACGATGAGGTCCCCTTCCCAGTGGCCGGGAATGGCACGGTCGTCGGCCTCGGCAGGGCGTTCGCTGATCAGGACCATGTCGCGGATCTTCGACCACGACGCCCGCCGCGGCTCACCGCGGTGCCGACGGAGGGCGCGGCCGGTGCGGAGGTGTTTGTGCAGGTCAGCGCGCAGGTGCCCGCGGCCCTGCACGAACAGGGACTGGTAGATCGTCTCGTGCGACACGTGCATCTCCGGCCGGTTCGGGAACGTCCTGGCCAGGTCATCACGGATCTGCTCCGGGGACCAATTCCGCACCAACCGCAGCTCGACCTGCAGGGCAAGCTCGACCCGGTCAAGCTTTCGGGGCTTCGGGCGCCGCGCTCGGACTCGGCACTGCTTCTCCGCCGAGTACGGCCGGTAGTTCCCGTTAGCTGCAGCGTTCCTGCTGAGCTCGCGACTGATCGTCGATGGCGCCCGGCCGAGGGCTTTCGCGATCGCGCGCACGCCGGCACCGTTCAAGCGCAGGTCCGCGATCTGCAGCCGCTCGTCCTGACTCAGGTACCTGTCCGAGCGAGGCATATGGGCGAACGGGTTCCGCCCGCCGACTGCTTTGACCCAGCGGTATCCCTGACGTCGATCCACGCCGACAGCATTACAGGCTGCCGTCCGCCCGAGACCTTGTCTCAATAGCTCCCAGAACCGCGCCTCTCGCGCACGGTGTTCCAGCCTCGATCTCATCTGCAACGCTCCGATTCACGGTGGTGTTGCGACGACCGGCCGAACCCAAGATCGGCTATCTCTAATTGTTCTTGGCTGGCCTGGGGCTGGCTGGCAGGCTGGCACTGGTCCCGGCTCGTGGTGTGACTCTTCGGCTATCTGTCCGTCATCATGGCGTGGCATTGTCTCGACTCGTCCGCCGCGGGTGGCGGGGCTGGTGCCGGCCCGTCCGCTGCGATGGCTTGATAGAAGGTCGTCCGACCAGCCAGCTGGTTGTGACTCGTTAGAGATCCGCCCCGCAACGACTCTCCCGGGCCGAGTACCAACACGGTCCCCGTCTTGGGAGGAGTCCCGCGATGCCCATCGTCGCAGACGAGTACACGCAAGTCATTGGCGTCGACACGCACGCCAGAACCCACACCTACGTCGTCCTCGATACCCGTACCGGCGGCATCATCGATACTGCGATGTTCCCGACGAACCCGGCAGGTCTCGCTCGCGCTCTGGCCTGGATCGATCGTCGAACATCCGCTGGACGGCTCGCAGCCATCGAGGGGACCAGCTCCTACGGAGCATCCCTGACCGAAGCCCTGCAGCAGGCCGGTATCCCCGTGGTCGAAGCGCGACCACCACGACGAGCAGACCGCGGAGCTCGCCGGAAGTCCGACCCCATCGATGCCGAAGCCGCAGCTCGAGCCGTGCTGCGCACCGACACCGCACTGCTCTCTTGGCCCAGGACCGGCAAGATCCGTTCGGCGCTTCGCCTCCTGTTGTCTGCCCGGAGATCGATGGACGGTCAACGGACCGCGAGCCGCAACGCACTCATCGCGCTGCTGCGCACCATCGACCTCGGCGTCGACGCTCGGCGCCCGCTGACGGACAAGCAGATCGCCTCGATTGCAGTGTGGCGGCACCACCCCAGCGACGACATCGACAGGCTCATCGCTCGCGGCGAAGCGGTCCGCCTCGCCCGCGACGTCATCGACCTGACCGGCAAGCTCGAAGCCAACCACGACGCGCTCCGACTGCACGTGTCTGCTCTCGCGCCGTCGGTGCTGGACATCGGCGGAGTCGGGCCGGTGTCAGCGGCCGTGTTCCTGACCGCGTACTCGCACGTGGGCCGAGTCCGCAGCAAAGCCGCGTTCGCGTCCCTCGCCGGCGCCGCACCGATCCCCGCCTCCAGCGGCAACACCAGCCGACACCGACTGAACCGGCACGGCGACCGACGGCTGAACTCCGCGCTCGAGACCGTCGCCCGCGTCCGACTCTCCTACGACCCCGACACCCGCGCCTACAAACAACGCCGCCTTGCGGAAGGGAAGACCACGAGAGAGGTCAAGCGCATGCTCAAGCGCTATATCGCCCGACAGATCTATCGACACCTCACCGCCACCATGACCGCCTGACGGCACCGATAAGGCTTGCGTTCCAGCATCCGACCGCCAGTCGGGCTCAGGCCGTAGGCCGCGTCAGTCGACGAGTAAGCGCTTGAGCGAAAGGCTGCCCATCTCTTACTCGTCCGGTGAACACCTTCCGAGCGCCCCCGAAAAGCAGGACCATGCGAACCCACTGAGGATCCCTGCCGCGCTTCTTCGGCCGGACTTCCACCGACACAAGAGAGACGGAGGTCAGCGGGACCGCAGTTGGCACGCGGCCGCGCAGCAGCTTGAAGCGCCGCCGGACCAGTGACACGTCGTCGAGCTCCAGGACGTCTACTCCATTGAAGCCCCACCAGGGTCCTGGAGAAAAGCGCGCGATCACGAGGCTGTTGCTCACCTCGGCGACCTTAGTCCTGGGACCTCGGAGCAGCGATGACTCCTTGACTTCACCTATAGAAGGGTCGAGACAGCGCCGATGTTGGTCGTGGGTCGGTTGCCTGGTTGACAAGTGAGCGGATCGGGCGTTTAGTTTCCACTATGGAAAATCAGGATGCAGCGGCGCAGCTTCGCGACCTTCAGCGGGTCCGGGAGGTGGCTGTCCCGGGAGTGCCTGTTTGGTATTGGGGTGCGCTCGGTATGTTGTTCGGCGTCGGGGTAGCAGCGGTGTCGTCGGGGTTCGCGTGGGCGATGGTGCTTGCGGGGGTGTTGGTAATCGCTGCGGGCAGGGTGCTGGCCGGCGTTCTCGGGCAGAGGACGGGCCTGCGTATCGGGCGGGTGTTCGGGGGTGCGACCAGCTGGCTGATCGTCCCCTGGTTCCTTGCCATCGCTGTGCTGTGCGTTGTTGGCCGGATGATGGATGTGCGGTTCGACTCTTCCTGGCCCGGGGTGATCGCTGGCGTTGTGGTCGTGCTCGTCACACTCATCTTCGGGCGGGCGTATGACGGTGCCCGTCGTCGCCGTGTGACGGGCGCTGGCCAATGAGCGGTCCGCTTGACGGTTTTGACGAGGTGGTGCATGCGCCCAGACGGTTGGCGATCTGCGCGTTTCTCACAACAGTTGACGAGGCGGAGTTCGGAACGATCCGGGAGCGTCTCGAGATCAGCGATTCGTCGTTGAGTAAGCAGATCAAGCTGCTCGCTGATGTGGGATACGTGTCCAGCCGGAAGTCGGCGTTGCGGGGGCGGTCGCGTGTCTGGGTGGGGTTGACGGATGCGGGGCGGGAGGCGTTCGCGGATCACGTTGAGCGTCTTCGGCGTGTGTTGAGCTCCGCCGAGAACTGAGAAGAGGTGCCAGCAGTGTGTTCCTACTGGCACCTCTTGTTCTTTCTCCAATCAGCCAGCGCAGGAATGCAGGCCCGCGGCTGCGAAGCCGGTGCCTACGTACCAGACCCAGGTGTCCTCGAAGGTGAGGGCGGCGAAGGCGGCCCCGCCGACGGCGATGTAGCAGTCGGCACCTCCCTTGAAGGTGGCGAGTTTCCCGGACGGTGTGAGCGCATGGGTCCAGACATGCTGCCCACTGTCGAGGTACTGCGAGACCGCATTGGCTCCCTTGCATGTCGCGGCGACGGACTTCCTCGGCCCGACGCTCCAGACGCGGCCATCTGCGCCGATGCACTGGTAGTGGTACTTACCTGCTGCGTAGTCGGCACCTGCTACGTAGTCGGCGGATGCCATAGCAGGTCCGGCGGTAATTGTCCCGGCCGCGAGTGTGCAGAGCGCGACGGCTGTGAGGGCGAAGCGGTTCTTGAATCTCATGTAATCCCCTTGGTGAAAGCCCCAGACCCGACCCCCCGTCGGCGACGGTGCCGTGATGGTGCAACCACAACGTATGGATCTCCCTCCTCGAGGGGCAAGACACGATTCGGCCACTGTCAGCACGTAAAGCATCGGGCGGCTGCCCGGTAGGCGATCGTCAATCGGGACGCCTCGACGCCGGGCTGTGGGACACGAACAGGCGTTTCGTGGTGTGCTGGCCGGATGCGCGTCAGATCAGCGGCCGTCGTCATCCGAGACGAGAGCCTGCTCGTCATCGATCGGTTGAAGGACGGTCGGAACTACTGGGTGCTTCCTGGTGGTGGGGTGGAGGAAGGTGAGAGCCTCCGCGAGGCTTGCCGGCGCGAACTGCGCGAGGAGACTGGCCTTGAGGCGATCATCGGCGATCTGCTCGACGTGCCAGTGGATAGCGCCGCTCCAGCGGCCTACTTCGCAGCCCAAGTGCGTCCTGGTCCGTTGGTGCTTGGTGGCCCAGAGATTGAACGAGCATCAGAACTGAACCAGTACGAGCCGAGGTGGGTGGAAGTGGCCTTGCTCGCCCAAATCCCGTTGGTGCCGGAAGCGGCGAGGCAAGCGGTGCAGCTGGTCCTCGAGGCGCGCCGGTAGGGATCGGCGGCCGGGCAGCAGCCCGATGGCAGCGGGATCTAGAGTGCGAACTGTGCTCGTTCCGTACGATCCGTCCTGGCCCCACCAGTTCGAAGCTGCCGCTGAGGAGATCCAGAAGCTGGGGAACAGCGTTTGGCTCGTCGAGCACATCGGCTCGACGTCAGTTCCTGGTCTGGCCGCGAAGCCAATCATCGATCTTGCAGTCCGGGTCCGCGACGTCGCGGACTTCGATGCCCACCGCCAACGCTTGGAAGCTGGCGGATGGGAACTCGGAAGCAGCGTGCGTTCCCATCGCGTGATGGTCTTCGAACGCGATGGGCGACGACTTCGTATCGCGCACTTCTTCACGGCAGACGACTGGGACAACAACAACCAGCGCGTCTTGCGAGATTGGCTCCTCACGCACCCCAGGGACATGAGGCGTTACGAGGCGGCGAAAGTTGCTGCCGTAGAGGGAGCTCAGCACCGCGGAGCTTCGTATAACGCAGCCAAGACGGCAGTCATCCAGTCCATCGTTGATCGTGCCCGAGCTGACCGAGGTCTTCCTTCCGTACCGGTCTCCGACAAGTAGGGGTGTGTCCGGCAGGCGGGCGGGCGGCAGAACGTGCCCGTAAGCCGGTCCTCCAGTGGCCCTCGGGTGCTTGCGGGCAGGCCCGGAATCATACAGTCCGGCTCCGGGGCGAACCCCGTCTCACATAGGTGGTCCGCGAGCTATCTCAGTCCACGCACGCCATACGGACACCTCGCGACGCACGAAGACTGAGCCGACCTCTGCCTAACGTGATCCGTCCGGGCTGCCAAACAACGTGTCCGAGTCCGTATTTCAGACATGTTGTGTGGCAGTCGGACAAGTTAGCTGGCGGACGACACAGGCACCTACTGCGGCATGTCGACGAACCGCGAGAACATCCCGTGGAACGCCACGGTGATGGTGTCCGTCGGCCCGTTACGGTGCTTCGCCACGATCAGGTCAGCCTCACCCTGACGTGGGTTGTCCTTCTCGTACGCCGACTCACGGTGCAGCAGGATGACCATGTCGGCGTCCTGCTCGATGGAGCCGGACTCACGAAGGTCGGAGATCGCGGGCTTCTTGTCGGCACGCTGCTCGGGCCCACGGTTCAGCTGCGACAGGGCGATGACGGGCACCTGGAGCTCCTTGGCCATCAGCTTCAGGGCACGCGAGAACTCGGAGACCTCTTGCTGGCGGCTCTCGACCTTCTTGCCGGACGTCATCAGCTGCAGGTAGTCGATGACCACGAGCTTCAGGTTGTGCTGCTGCTTGAGTCGACGGCACTTGGCGCGGATCTCGACGAGCGTCATGTTGGGGGAGTCGTCGATGAAGAACGGGGCGTCGTTGATGCGACCGCGGGTCTGCGCGATGGTGGTCCAGTCGCGGGAGTCCACGGTGCCCTTGCGCATGTTCTGCAGCGGCACGCTGGTCTCGGCGGAGAGCAGACGCATGGCGATCTCGGCGCGGCCCATCTCGAGCGAGAAGAACGCGGCGGTCTGGTCGTGCTTGATCGCGGCGGCGCGGCACAGGTCGAGCGCGAGCGTCGACTTGCCCAGGGCGGGGCGGGCGGCGACGATGATGAGCTGTCCGGGGTGGAAGCCGTTGGTCAGGCCGTCGAGCTGCGCGAACCCGGTCGGCACGCCGGTCATCTGGCCGTCGCGGCCCTTGGCGGCCTCGATCTCGTCGAGGGCGGCGGAGATGGCGTCGGTCAGCGGGACGTAGTCCTCGGTCTGCACGCCACCGGCGACGTTGTAGACCTCGGCCTGGGCGCTGTTGACGAGGTCGGTGACCTCACCTTCCGACGCGTAGCCCATCTGGACGATGCGGGTGCCGGCGTCGACCAGCCGACGGAGCACGGCCTTCTCGGCGACGATGCCGGCGTAGTAGCCGGCGTTCGCGGCGGTCGGCACCATGCTCGTGACGCTGTGCAGGTACTCGGCGCCGCCGGCACGGGACAGCAGGCCGGTCTTGGTCAGCTCGTCGGTGACGGCGATGACGTCGGTGGGTTCACCGTGCGAGTAGAGCGACAGGATCGCGTCGAAGATGACCTCGTGCTTGGGGACGTAGAAGTCCACGCCGCGTGCGGTCTCGATGACGTCGGCGACGGCGTCCTTCGACAGGAGCATGCCGCCGATGGTCGACTGCTCCGCGAGCATGTCGTGCGGCGGGGTGCGTTCCATGCCGCGCTCCGCGTAGTCCTGCGGTGCGGGCTCAAGATGTGCGATCGACACACGCTCTCCTCTGTTGACGACACGGACCGGAACCGGCGGGACAGCACCCACCGGCCGGAACCCGCACCCCTGTTTCTACCCCCGGCGACCGACATCCCCGAGTCGCTGGCCCAACGTACGGCCCGAGAGTTATCCCCAACAAACGGCCCTGTGGATAACTCTGTGGAGAGGCTGCGGAACACGCCGGACTGCTGTGTGGACAACTGTGGAGGACCCTGTGGAAAAATGCCCGTACGAACACACTTTCGACCGCTTGACCTGGGCTTTTGTGTTGCACACGGTGTGTGGAAAAGTGGGGTTCAACTACCCCTTGAAGGTTCCGATTTGACACGTTTCCACTGTGTAAAACGACTTGACAAGCACCCCTCCTGTGGGGAGAGTTCTCGGCCCGCTCCCAGCCAACGTGACCCCGTCTGAACCGTAACCAGCCAGCCCGAGTCGAGCCGCGCCTCCAGTCCGGTGACCGTCTCGGCGACAGCCGTACGACAAGCGGCGCGACCACCACCGGAACGCAACGACGGGCGGGCCCCCCGGAGGAGACCCGCCCGTCGTGGAGCGGAACGTCGGTGCTACTTGGCAGCGACGACCTGGAGCGAGATCACGGCAGTGATGTCCTCGCGCAGGCGCACGGTCGCCTCGTGGTCACCGACGGTCTTGATGGTCGCGGGGACCTCGACCTTGCGCTTGTCGAGCGAGCCGACGCCCTGCGCCTGAACGGCGTCAGCGACGTCGCCCGGACGGACGGAGCCGAACAGACGACCGTCCTTGCCGGCCTTGACCGACAGGGTGATGGTCGCGTTCTCGAGCTTCATCTTGAGGTCCTGTGCCTCTTCGATGGTGGCGAGCTCGCGCGCGGTACGCGCGGCACGGATCGACTCGACCTGCTTCTCGCCGCCCTTGGACCACGCGACAGCGAAGCCCTGGGGGATGAGGTAGTTGCGGGCGTAGCCGTTCTTGACGTCGACGACGTCACCAGCGGAACCGAGGCCGGAGACCTCGTGGGTGAGGATGAGCTTCGACATGTGTCGACCTCCGATCAGCGGCCGGAGCCGGCGTAGGGGAGGAGCGCCATCTCACGGGCGTTCTTCACGGCACGGGCGATGAGGCGCTGCTCCTGGACGGAGACGCCGGTGATGCGACGGGCGCGGATCTTTCCACGCTCCGAGATGAACTTGCGAAGGGTCGCAACGTCCTTGTAGTCGATGACGCCGACCTTGATCGACTTCGCGGGAGCAGCGTTCTTGCCGCCCTTGCCGCGAGGCTTCCGGCGGTCGCCGGTGCTCTTTCCAGCCATAGTGATTTGTCCTTAGAAGAAAAGTTGTGTGTCCGTCGGAACCGGGAGGGTCAGTCCGGAACTCGCAGTTGCCGCTGTCAGGCGGCGCTGCGTGCTCCGATCAGAACGGGGTCTCGTCGTCGAAGTTGCCGCCGGGGGTGCTCCACACGTCGTTCGACTGTGCGTTGCCGCCACCCTGCTGGCCGCCCTGGGGAGACCAGGGCGCGTCCGACTGAGCGCCACCGTTGTTGTTCCAGTTGCCGCCGCCGTTGCCCGCGGGGGCGTTGCCGCCGCCGCCGACCTGGCCACGACCGCCGCCACTGCCACCCGCTGCGCGGGTGATCTGTGCGGTCGCGTAGCGGAGCGACGGGCCGATCTCGTCGACCTCGAGCTCGATGCTCGTGCGCTGCTGGCCCTCACGGTCCTGGTAGGAACGCTGACGCAGACGACCCTGCGCGATGACGCGCGAGCCCTTGGTCAGCGACCCCGCCACGTGCTCGGCGAACTCGCGCCACACACTCGCACGGAGGAACAGCGCGTCGCCGTCCTTCCACTCGTTCGCCTGACGGTCGAACGTGCGAGGGGTCGACGCGATGGTGAAGTTCGCCACGGCGAGCCCGTTCTGCGTGTAGCGCAGCTCGGGGTCCGCGGTGAGGTTGCCCACCACCGTGATGACGGTTTCGCCGGCCACGGGTTACTCGGCGCTCGCGGTCGCGGTTGCGGTCTGGGAGGCGTTGGCAGCCTTGCGGGCCGCACGCGCCTCGTCACGCTGCTTCTGGGCGGCGACCTGCGCGATGCCCTCTTCAGCGCGGAGGACCTTCGTGCGGAGCACGGCCTCGGAGAGACCGAGCTGACGGTCGAGCTCCTTGGCGGCCTCGGGCGACGACGTGAAGTCGACGACGGCGTAGATGCCCTCGGACTTCTTCGCGATCTCGTACGCGAGCCGGCGACGGCCCCAGACGTCCACGTTGTCGACGGTGCCACCCGCGTTGCGGATCACGGCCAGGAACTTGTCCAGGCTGGGAGCGACGGTGCGCTCATCGATCTCGGGGTCGAGGATCGCCATCAGTTCGTACTGGTGCATGCGGAACCCACCTCCTCTGGTCTCAGCGGCCCCGGGCGGTTCCCGGGGCAGGAGGGTTGATGCATGTGCCCCAGACCACGCAGGTGCGCGAGGGGCAACCTGCGTAGCCTACCGGACTGCCTGGAGGCGCGCCACCGGCCTGTGGAGAACGGTTCCGCCCGTCAGGCGGTCGCGTCTCAGGCGCCGGTGGCGCCGGTGCCGCCGGTGCCGCCGGTCTCGCCCCGGGCGGCCCACCACGCGCGCAGGCGCTCCTCGGCGGTCTCCTCGCCGAGGGGTCCTTCGTCCATCCGGGCCTCGAGCAGGAACCGGTAGGCCTCGCCCACGGCACGCCCCGGCGGGATGTCGAGGATGCGCATGATGTCGTCGCCGGTCAGGTCCGGTCGGATCGACTCGAGTTCCTCTTGTTCCGACAGCACCCGGATGCGTTCCTCCAGGTCGTCGTACGCGAACGCCAACCGATCGGCCTTGCGGCGGTTGCGCGTGGTCACGTCCGAGCGGGTGAGCTCGTGCAGTCGCTCGAGCTGGTCCCCGGCGTCGCGGACGTAGCGGCGGACGGCCGAGTCGGTCCAGGCGCCCTCGGTGTACCCGAAGAAGCGCAGGTGCAGCTCGATCAGCCGGGACACCGCGGCGATGGTGTCGTTGTCGAAGCGGAGCGCACGGAGTCGCTTCTTCGCCATCTTCGAGCCGACCAGGTCGTGGTGGTGGAAGCTCACGGCGCCGCCGGGCTCGAGCTTGCGCGTCGCGGGCTTGCCGATGTCGTGCAGCAGCGCCGCGAGCCGGAGCACGGTGTCCGGGGGATCGCCGGCGTGCCGTTCGGCCTCGTACCCGATGGCCTGCTCGAGCACGGTGAGCGAGTGCTCGTAGACGTCCTTGTGGTGGTGGTGCTCGTCGACCTCGAGCCGCATCTCGGGCAGCTCCGGCAGGAACCGCTCGGCGAGGCCGGTGTCGACGAGCAGCCGGATGCCGGGGACGGGGTCGCTGGTGTTGAGGAGCTTGACGAGCTCGTCGCGCACGCGCTCGGCGGACACGATGTCGATCGACGCGACGAGCTCCTGCATCGCGGCACGCACGTCGTCGTCGACGGTGAACCCGAGCTGGGACGTGAACCGGGCCGCGCGCATCATCCGCAGGGGGTCGTCGCGGAACGAGACGACCGCGGTCTGCGGCGTCCGGAGCCGGGCGGCGAGCAGGTCCTCGACACCGCCGTGCACGTCGACGAGTTCGCGGGCCGGCAGCCGCAGCGCCATGGCGTTCACCGTGAAGTCGCGACGGAGCAGGTCGTCCTCGATGGTGTCGCCGAACGCGACCTCGGGCTTACGGGTCTCGCCGTCGTAGACGTCGCTGCGGTACGTGGTGATCTCGACCTGCTCGCCGGCGACCCGTGCGGCGATGGTGCCGAACTGGCGGCCGACGTCCCACGTGGCGCTCGCGATGGGTTCGACGATCCGCAGGATGTCGTCGGGCCGGGCGTCGGTCGTGAAGTCGAGGTCGGTCACCGGACGGCCGAGGAACGCGTCACGGACGGGCCCGCCGACCAGGGCGAGTTCGTGTCCGGCGTCGGCGAAGGCCCGAGCGAGGAGGTCGACGGGCTCGGTGGTGGCGAGTGCGTCGAGTCGTTCGACGGCCTGGGCAACGGACTGCATGACGGTGCTCATCCTCCCAGATCGAGGCCCCGAGTTCTCCACAAGCCGCGCGCGCACGGGTCCTGTTCATGGTCGCGCCTCATACACTCGTGCTCGGCCCGAACCGACCCCGTGGCCCGCTCCCCGTATGCAGATGCTCCGCACCACGCTCGCCGCAGCCGCGTCGACCCTCGTCGCGCTCGGCCTGGTCGTCGCGCCCGTCACCACCGACCACGCCTCGGCCGCCACGGTCTCCGCACCGAAGAGCCACGTCGCCGACCCAGCCGCCGCCGACGCGGGGAAGGCGACCATCTCGATCGCCCCCGCGAACCGGGGGATCGTCCAGCGCGACCAGGACCTCACCCTGTCGGTCACCGTCACGAACGACACCGATGCGGCCCTGCCGGCGGGCACCGCGGAGTTCGACATCTTCCGCTCGGTGAGCACCCGGGACGTCCTGGCGAGCTGGCTCAACGACACCACCACAACCGGTTACCTCGGCGCCCCGATGGACTCCGTGGACATCCCGGCGGTCCCGGCGCACCGTTCGGTCACGATCGACTCGGTCGACATCGTCTCCGGCAACGTGGCACTCGGCGGGTACTCGTCGTTCGGTGCCCGGCGCATCGCGGCGGAGTACACGGCGGGTGACGCCTTCGCCGTCGACCGGTCCGCGATCACCTGGTACCCGGACTTCGAGCAGGCTCCGGTCAGCGTGTCCGTCGCGATGCCCGTCACGGTGCCGAAGTCCACCGACGGCATCCTCACCGCCCCGGTGCTGGCCGCCGCGACCTCGGTGGACGGCACCCTCACGCAGCAGCTCGACGCGGCCGAAGACCACAACGTCGCCGTGGCCGTCGACCCCCGGATCATCGCCTCGATCCGGATCCTCGGCGAGAACGCCCCCTCGAGCGCGGTCAGCTGGCTCCAACGCCTGCAGGCCATGCGCAACGAGACCTTCGCGTTGCCCTACGCCGACGCGGACGTGACCGGGCTCCGGCAGGCCGGGTCCGACGGCATCCTGTCGCCGATCTCCCTCGACGAGTCCGTCAAGGCCGAGAACTTCCCCGGCGCCGAGACCCCGGCGCCGACGCCGAGCGCCACCCCGGGGCAGACCTCGTCACCGGCGCCCGCCCAGGCCCCGGACGACGCCACGACCGACCCGGGTACCGACCAGGCGCAGGAGACCCTGCCCACCACGGAGTCCCTGCTCGACTTCCCCTACTCGATGGACCCGATCGCCTGGCCGACCGACGGCACGGTGTCCTCCGACGACCTCCCCGCACTCCGGCGAGCCGGTACCAAGACCACCATCGTCTCGAGCGGCAACACCTCGGCCGGCGCGGACACCACGATCGCCGCGTCCGAGAAGATCGGCGGCGACCACGTGCTCGTCTCCGACCAGTCGATGTCGTCGATGCTCCGCCGCGCAGCGACCGCCCCCGACCGCCAGAGCTGGTCGTCGACGATGTCCGAGCTCACCGCGACCCTGGCCACCTCGGCCCGTGAAGGCTCGGCGACGGGCCCGATCCTGCTCACCCTGGGTCGCGAGTGGCCGTCCGACTCCACGCGGCTCAGCCAGGCGCTGGACGCGCTCGAGGGCACCCCGTGGGTCGCTCCCGCCAACCTCTCCACCGCCTCGGACGCCACACCCGGGTCACTGACGCTCGCCAGCGCGTCCACCGGCGAATCCCGCATCGACCAGCTCCAGAAGCTCGTGCGGGGGGAGCAGGGCCTCACCGCGTTCGCGACGATCCTCGGCGACCCGAACCAGCTGACGGCCCCGGCACGGCTCCGCCTGCTCGCCCTCGCCTCGAACGCCTGGCGCGATGACGACCAGGGTCTCGCAGCCGCGGTGGAGGCCCGAGCGGCCGCGTGGGCGAAGAGCACGACCGAGGTCGGCATCGTCGACTCGAGCAGTCTCACCCTGCTCGGCGACCGGTCGTCGCTGCCGGTGTCCATCCGGAACAGCTCCGACTACCCGGTCACGGTGCACCTGTCCGTGCAGCCGTCCAACTCGGCGCTCCGCGTCGTCCGCAACGACATCGTCGTCGAGATCCAGCCGGACTCCTCCACCCGTGCCACCGTCCCGGTGCAGTCGGTCGCGAACGGCACGGTCGAACTGACGATGTCGCTCTCGAGTCCGACCGGTGTCGCCGTCGCCCAGCCCGCCACGGTCGAGCTCAACGTGCAGGCGCAGTGGGAGACCGTCATCACCGCGGTCGCTGCGATCGCCCTGATCGGCATCTTCGGCTTCGGCATCTTCCGCAGCATCCGCAAGCGCATCCGGCGCCGCAACGGCGAACTCGACGACGACGAGGACGACGACGACCCGAACCGCCCCCTGGCGGTCCAGCCGACGGTCGGGGGCGCGCAGGCGACGACGACCCGGCCTGGAGGCACGGATCACCCCTCCGGAGCAGCCACCTCACCCAGCGTGGCCGCGTCCACGGCCGCTGCGGCCGCTGCGGCCGCAGGAACGCCGGCCACGGGGGTGGACCACGGCCCCCTGCAGGACGCCATCGCGCGCGCCGGGGCCGAGCCGCGCCTCCCGTCCGACGCAGCACGCACCACCGTCGCGGACGACCGCGACGCCGAGGAGCCGACCATCAGCGCCAGCCAGCCCCAGCCCGACGTCGACGCCGAGCCGGTCGCCGAGCGCAGTCTCGGCCGGGCGAGCGCGATGCTCGCGGCGGGCACGATGGTGAGCCGGATCCTCGGCTTCGCGAAGACGTTCGTGCTCGCGTACGCGATCGGGCAGAACGCGAGCCCCTCGGCCAACGCCTTCGCGGTCGCGAACCAGCTGCCGAACAACATCTACGCGCTCATCGCCGGCGGTCTGCTGTCCGCCGTGCTCATCCCGCAGATCGTCCGCGCGATGAAGACCGGCACGGACGGCGGCCAGGCGTACGTCAACAAGATCGTGACGCTCGGTGGATCCGTGTTCGTCGTCATCGCGATCGTGGCGACGGTGTTCGCACCGTTGCTGGTCCGGTTCTACACGAGCTCATCGGTCGGCTCCGGGCCCGAGGCGACCGACCTCGCCGTCGCCTTCGCGTTCTGGTGCCTGCCGCAGATCCTCTTCTACGCGATGTACTCGCTGCTCGGCGAGGTCCTCAACGCGAAGCAGGTCTTCGGGCCGTTCACGTGGGCGCCGCTGCTCAACAACGTCATCGCCATCGGCGGCCTCGTCGTGTTCATCGCCCTGTACGGCACCAGCGGCAGCCAGCTCGACCAGTGGACGCCGGCGAAGATCGCACTCCTGGCCGGCAGCGCATCGCTCGGTGTCTTCGCCCAGGCCGCGTTCCTGCCGTTCTTCTGGAAGCGCGCCGGCCTGTCGTTCCGCCCCGACTTCCGGTGGCGCGGCGTGGGCCTCAAGTCCACGGGGACCGCTGCCGGCTGGCTCTTCGCGATGATCCTCGTCACCCAGGTCGCCGGCATCGTGCAGTCGCAGGTCGCGTGGCTCGGACGGGACGACGGTCCGGGCAACGCCGTGCTCGGCAACGCCTGGCTGATCTTCATGCTCCCGCACTCGATCATCACGGTGTCCATCGCGACGGCGTACTTCACCCGGATGAGCCACGACGCCGAGCGCGGTGACCTCGACGCGGTCCGCCGCAACCTGTCGCTGTCCCTGCGCATCGTCGGGCTGTTCACCGTCTTCGCCTCGGTGGCACTGATCGTCGTCGCGGTCCCGTTCGGCCGCCTGTACGAGGGAACGTTCGAGAGCGCGCTGCAGGTCGGTGCCGTGCTCGTCGCCTACATGCCGGGTCTCGTCCTGTTCAGCATGCTGTTCGTCATCCAGCGCGTCTTCTGGGCGATGCACGACCACCGCACCCCGTTCCTCATGCAGTGCATCCAGTCGGTGCTCTTCGTCATCGGGGCCCTGGCGGTCTCGACGTTCCCGACCTCGGTCATCGGCATCGGTGTCGCCGCCTGCACCACGATCGCCGGATCGGCGCAGACGATCGTCGCGCTCGTGGTCGTCCGCAAGCGGCTGGGGCACATCGAGGGGCCGGTGATCACCCGGTCGCACGTCCAGTTCGTCATCGCGGCGCTGATCTCCGGCGTCGTCGGGCTCCTCGTCGTGAACTTCTTCGGTGCCTTCTCGGAGTCCGGGTTCGCGATGTCCGACCGCACCGGGGCCCTCATCACGATCGTCCTGACCGGCGCCGCGATGGTCGCCGTGTACTTCGGAGCCCTGGTCGTCGCGAAGAACGGCGAGATCGGCAACGCCGTCCGGATGCTCCGCAGCAAGCTCGGCCGCTGATCCCAGCCGAGCACCGCACGCTCACGGGTCGTGCGGAATGCCACGCCGGTACGATGGGTTGACCCGGTCAGACGCAACGGAAGGGCAATCAGGCATGCGCCAGCTCATCATCATCGGTTCCGGTCCGGCCGGGTTCACCGCCGGCATCTACGCAGCGCGCGCAGAGCTCAAGCCGCTCATCGTCGCCTCCAGTGTCGAGACGGGCGGTGAACTCACCAAGACGACCGAGGTCGAGAACTTCCCCGGCTTCCCCGAGGGGATCCAGGGCCCCGACCTCATGATCAAGATGCAGGAGCAGGCCGAGAAGTTCGGTGCCGAGGTCCTGTACGACGACGCCGTCTCCGTCGACCTGACCGGCAAGGTCAAGAAGGTCACCGTCGGCTCGGGCGAGACGTACGAGGCCCTCGCGGTCATCTACGCCACCGGCTCGGCGTACCGCCACCTCGGTCTCCCCGACGAAGAGCGCCTGTCCGGCCACGGTGTCTCGTGGTGCGCGACCTGCGACGGCTTCTTCTTCCGCCAGAAGAACATCGCCGTCGTCGGCGGTGGCGACTCCGCGATGGAAGAGGCGACGTTCCTCACCCGCTTCGCCGACAAGGTGACGGTCATCCACCGCAAGGACTCGCTGCGTGCGTCGAAGATCATGCAGGACCGCGCGATGAACGACCCGAAGATCGAGTTCGCGTGGAACAAGGCGGTCACCGGCATCACGGGTGACTCCGCGGTCGAGGGCGTCACCCTCACGGACACCGTGACGGGTGAGGAGTCCGAGCTCGCACTGGACGGCCTGTTCATCGCGATCGGCAACGACCCGCGCACGCACCTGATCCACGGCCAGATCGACATCGCGCCCGAGGGCACGATCGCTGTCCAGGGCCGCTCGTCGAAGACCAACCTGCCGGGTGTCTTCGCCGCCGGTGACGTCATCGACCCGACCTACCGTCAGGCCATCACGGCCGCCGGTTCGGGCACGGTCGCCGCGCTCGACGCCGAGAAGTACCTCGCCGAGCTCGACGACGAACTGACGAACGAGGCCGAGGGTGTCGGTCCGACCGAACCCGCCATGGTCGACGTCATCGCCTCCCGGGCCTGAGCAGTCTCGGAATACCACGACGGCATCGCCGTTGTACCCCCTGAACGACTTCTCGAAGGAGCACACATGTCCAACGCCAAGGCTGTCACCGACGCCACCTTCTCGGACGAGGTCCTCAAGTCCGACAAGACGATCCTCGTCGACTTCTGGGCCGAGTGGTGTGGCCCGTGTCGCGCCGTCTCGCCGATCCTCGACCAGATCGCTGCAGAGCACGCCGGCAAGATCGAGATCGTCAAGCTCAACGTGGACGACAACCCCCAGTCGGCCATGAACTACCAGATCACGTCGATCCCGGCGATGAAGGTCTTCAAGGGTGGCGAGGTCGTCAAGACCGTCATCGGCGCCAAGCCGAAGCCCGCGCTCGAGGCCGACCTCGCCGAGTTCCTCGCGTAGGTCGCCCCGCACGAACGGCCCCGCTCTCCCCGGAGAGCGGGGCCGTTATCGTCCGGAGCCACCGGATGCCGATCGGCCCCGTCGCGGAACCCGGGTTCCCCGGGCCGATGTCGTAGTGTGGCGGGAATGTCCCACTGAACGGAGCACTCGATGACGAACGGCAACAGCCTCGACCCCTGGTACGACTCCTACGCCCAGCGCACCGCCGGGCTGAGCGCCTCCGAGGTCCGAGCCCTGTTCGCCGTCGCCTCGCGCCCCGAAGTGGTCTCGCTGGCCGGCGGTATGCCGTTCGTCTCCGCGCTCCCCAGGGAGCTCGTCACGGGTTCCCTGGACCGTGTCATGAACGAGCACGCCGCCATGGCCCTCCAGTACGGCGGGGGGCAGGGCCTGCGTTCCCTCCGCGAGCACATCGTGGACGTCATGAGCCTCGAGGGCATCCGCGCCAGCGCCGAGGACGTCGTGGTCACCACGGGCTCGCAGCACGCGCTCGACCTCGTCACACGGCTGTTCGTCGATCCGGGCGACGTCGTGCTCGCCGAGTCGCCGTCCTACGTCGGTGCGATCGGCGTCTTCCGGTCCTACCAGGCCGAGACGGTGCACGTGACGACCGACGAGCTCGGGTTGGTCCCCGAGGCGCTGCGTGAGGCGATCGCGAACCTCCGCACCCAGGGCAAGCGGATCAAGTTCCTCTACACGATCCCGAACTTCCACAACCCGGCCGGCGTCACTATGAGCCGAGAGCGACGCATCGAGGTGCTCGACATCTGCCGGTCGAACAACATCCTCGTGCTCGAGGACAACCCCTACGGACTCCTCTGGTTCGACGAGCCGGCACCCCAGGCCATCCGCTCGATCGACGAAGAGGGCGTCGTGTACCTCGGCTCCTTCTCCAAGACGCTCGCGCCCGGGTTCCGCGTCGGCTGGGCACTCGCGCCGCACGCGATCCGCGAGAAGCTCGTGCTCGCCAACGAGTCGGCCGTCCTCGCGCCCAACTCCTTCGGCCAGTACGTCGTGAACGCCTACCTCGACGCCGCGGACTGGAAGGGTCAGGTCGACACCTTCCGGGGCATCTACGCCGAGCGACGTGACGCCATGCTGTCCGCGCTGGGGGAGTTCCTGCCCGACCTGTCCTGGACCAAGCCGAACGGTGGTTTCTTCGTCTGGCTGACGCTGCCGGAGTCGCTCGACTCCAAGGGCATGCTGCCGCGTGCCGTCAAGGAGCTCGTCGCCTACACACCGGGGACGGCGTTCTACGCCGACGGACGTGGCGGTGGACACATCCGCCTGTCGTTCTGCTACCCGACGCCGGAGCAGATCCGCGTCGGCGTCAAGCGGTTGGCGAACGTCGTCAACGACGAGCTCGAACTCATCGAGACCTTCGGGCCGACCACGCGCCCCAACACGGTGGTCCGAGCGACGTCATCCGTCAGCGCGCCGCCGCCGAACATCTCCTGATCAGCACTTTTGCGCGGCGCTGATCGCACAGCACCGCAGTTCCACACCGGAGGACCCCGCATGGCCGAGCTCACCCGTCGTCACGTCGTCGTCGTCGCCGGAGGCATCTCGCACGAGCGGGACGTCTCCCTGCGATCCGGTCGGCGGGTCGCCGACTCACTGACCGGCTACGGCTGGCAGGTCGATCTCCGCGACGCCGACGCGCTCCTGTTGCCCGCCCTCGCGGAGTCCCGCCCGGACGTCGTGTGGCCGGCGCTGCACGGCGCCTCCGGTGAAGACGGGGCCCTGCGGGGCATCCTGGAGGCCGTGGACATCCCGTTCGTCGGCTCGCGTTCGACCTCGGCTCGGCTGGCATGGGACAAGCCCACGGCGTCCGCACTGGTCGCCCGCGCCGGCGTGCGGACCCCTCGTTCGGTGACACTGTCCCACGACGCCTTCCGTGAGCTCGGCGCCGTCGGCGTCCTCGAGTCGATCGCCACCGAACACCCAGTGCCACTCGCCGTGAAGCCCGCACGTGGCGGGAGCGCCCAGGGCGTGACCCTCGTCGACGACGTCAACGACCTGCCACGCGCCATGGTCACTGCCTACACGTACTGCGACGACGTCGTGGTCGAGCAGCTCATCCGCGGCACCGAGGTGGCCGTGGGGATCATCGACACCGGCGACGGCCCGGTCGCCCTCTCCGCCGTCGAGATCGTGCCCCGCAACGGTATCTACGGCTTCGAGGCTCGCTACAACGCGGGGGAGACGACCTTCTACACGCCGGCGCGACTGTCAGACGAGTTCGCGGCGGCAGCGGCAGAAGCAGCAGTCGCCGCGCACACGGCCTTGGGACTCCGTCACCTGTCGCGCGTTGACCTGATCATCGACGGCGCCGGAACACCGTGGTTCCTCGAGGCCAACGTGCTCCCCGGGCTCACGGAGACGTCTTTGCTGCCGCAAGCGCTCTCGGCGTCGGGCTTCGACCTCGGTTGGACCTACGCCGAGCTCGCCGAGCAGGCCATCCGGGACCACCGCGCCTGATCAGTGCCGCGCGATGTTCCACGTGGAACACCGCGCGTTCGGGACCACGCCGGCGTGATTGACGGGCTTCGATGTTCCACGTGGAACGTCGCACTGCTCGTCCGGCCGATCTCATCGACGGATCACAACGGTTGGCGCGTCGTCCTCGTTCCACCGGAACAGCACCAAGTGCCACAGGCCGGGGCTCTTCCGAGACGGATCGATGAGTCCGTCGGCGCCGATCTCGAGCAAGCGGTCGCGCACCTGCCACGAGCCGGGCGTACCACCGGCGGCGGCGATGTCCTGCCATGGAGCAACAGCGTCCTGCAGGTCGATGCCGATCGAATCGAGCGTGCCTGGATCACGCAAGTCGACGATTCGTGCAGCCTCGACATCGATCGCGACGATCTCCAACGTCTCCGCACGGACGTCCCTGTGCGCGACCATCGCAGCTTCGACTCCTCCGACCGACGCACTGAGGTACAACGTCGGCTCATCGGCCCTGGAATATCGGCACACGGAGCGCGATCCCGCGATCGCGAACTCTCGGAACCTCGGATCCACGGCCCGGAAGAACGTCCCCCGGATCGCCGGCGTGAAAGGCGAGCCGCTGGTGGTCACCACCCCACCATCTCAGCTGAGGCCGATCGCGTCCACCGAAGGCGCAGCATCGTCCGGAGCGCTGCGGCGCCGCCAGAGCGCCCAGCAGGAGTCGCACGACCGCGGACCGCAGATCGGGCGTCCCAGAGGCTCACAGCGCCTCACAGCGCCGCGTGAGGCCTGCTTCAGCTCTCGAGGTCCCGCACGCCGAGCTCGGCGAGGATCCGGTTGAGATCGTCACCGTTCGCGAAGTCGATGGTGACCGAGCTCTTCCGGGCGCCGACCGCGATCTTCACCCGGGTGTTCAACCGGTCACCGAGCCGCTCTGCGAGGTCGTCGAAGTGCGCCTGACGTTTCGACGGCTCGGGCTTCGGCTTCGTCTGCGGGGTCTTCGAGGCGAGTTGCTGCGCAATCGCCTCAGCCGCCCGGACCGAGAGGTCTTCGTTGACGATCTTCTCTGCCAGGTACTCCATCGCCTCTGCGTCCGGCGCAGCGAGGATGGCACGGGCGTGCCCGGCAGAGAGGACACCTGCGGCGACTCGGCGCTGGACGGGGGAGGGGAGGCGCAGGAGCCGAATGGTGTTGGTGATCTGCGGTCGAGACCGTCCGATGCGCTGACCGAGCTGCTCCTGCGTGATGCCGAAGTCCGCGAGGAGCTGCTGGTAGGCAGACGCTTCTTCGAGGGGGTTGAGCTGTGCCCGGTGGAGGTTCTCGAGCAGTGCATCCCGGAGCATCGCGTCGTCAGGGGTGTCCTTCACGATCGCAGGGATCGTGCTCAGCCCGAGTTCCTTGGTGGCTCGCAGACGACGCTCACCCATGATGAGCTCGTACTGCGGGTCCGTCCCTGTCGCTCCGGCGATGGGACGCACGACGATGGGCTGTAGGACGCCGATCTCGCGGATGGAGTGGACGAGCTCCTGGAGCTCCTCTTCGCGGAACTCCTTCCGCGGCTGCTGCGCGTTGGGGATCACGTCGAGCGGGTTGAGGTTCGCCAGACGGGCGCCCGGCACTGCCACGAGATCGTCCGCCGTCGGCGCGGAGGCGGGGGAGCCGCCGGTCGGGAAGAACACATCCACGGGACGGTCCTGCTGGTCCGTCGCTGTGGGGATCAGGGCGCCGATGCCTCGGCCGAGCCCGGTTCGCTTCGGTGCCATCAGTGCTTCGCTCCTCGTGCTGCGATCTCGGCGGCCGCTTCCAGGTAGGACAGCGACCCGGTGGAGTTCACGTCGTACGCGACGACGCTCTGCCCGTAGCTGGGTGCCTCGCTCACTCGGACGGAACGGGGGATCATCGCCTTGAGTACCTGGTCACCGAAGTGCTCCCGGACGTCGTTCGCCACCTGGTTCGCCAAGTTCGTGCGGCTGTCGTACATCGTGAGGAGGATCGTGGACACCCGGAGGTTCGGATTGAGGTGGCGCTCGATCAGCTCGATGTTCCGCAGGAGCTGGCTCAGCCCTTCGAGCGCGTAGTACTCGCACTGGATCGGGATCAGGACCTCTTGTGCCGCGACGAACGCGTTGATCGTCAGCAGACCGAGCGACGGCGGGCAGTCGATGAAGACGTAGTGGTACGGCTCGTCGAGCGATTGCAGGTACATGTCGAGCGCGGTCCGCAGGCGTTGCTCACGTGCAACGAGGGAGACGAGCTCGATCTCTGCACCGGCGAGGTGGATCGTTGCCGGCACACACCAGAGCGTGTCCGACTCGGGGGAGGCCTGGACAGTGTCGGCCATCGGTGCCTCATCGACGATGACGTCGTAGATGCTCGCGACCTCGGCCTGGTGATCGACGCCGAGTGCGGTCGACGCATTGCCCTGCGGGTCGAGGTCGATCACGAGCACTCGAGCGCCACCGTGGGCGAGTCCCGCTGCGAGGTTGACCGTCGATGTCGTCTTGCCGACGCCACCCTTCTGGTTCGAGACGGTGATGATCCGCGTCTCAGCAGGCAGCGGGAACTGCTGCGTCGCAATCGCGCGGCGGCGACGGTTGAGGTCGGCGATCTCGCGAGCGAGCGGTGTCGACGCGTCGTAGTCGGTCGATGAACTCAACGAGTGCCTCTTCCCCGGTTCGATGTTTCACGTGGAACGCGGAGCCACTGGCGGCCGGATGACCCGGCCCGAGCCGCAGCGTCAGTCAACTGTAGCCCGGAAGACGCGAGTGGTCTCGTCGACCACACCGTCTCCGAGCTCGAGCACCTCGACGTCGGAGAGGCGCTTCCGGAGGATCACCTTGCGGGCCTTCTCGATCTCTTCGTCGACACGCGCACCCTTCATCAGGATGAGCTGGCCACCGGACCGAACCAAGGGCACGGTCAGGGGGATCAGCTTCGAGAGCGCGCTGACGGCCCGAGCGGTGACCTGGTCGACCACCACTTCGTCAGCGACGTCCTCTGCACGGCCACGGAGCACCGTCACGTTCTGCAGGCCGAGCCGGTCGGCCTCAGCGCGGAGCCAATCCGTCCGACGCTCCATCGGCTCGATGAGCACGAACTCGACGTCGGGGCGGGCGATGGCGAGCACAAGGCCTGGCAGTCCTGCCCCGGAACCGACGTCCGCAACCCGGCCACGCGCCTCCAGGAGGGGTGCCAGCAACGCAGAATTGAGGATATGTCGAGTCCACAGCCGGGGGAGCTCGAGCGGGCCGATCAGGCCCAGCTCCTCACCTCGTCGCGCCAGCTCGTCCGTGAACGACCGCGCCACCTCGATCTGGTCGCCGAACAGCGTCACGGCGGCAGCAGGCTCGGTCTCCAGCACCGGTGCGGCCGTGGGGGCCACTGGCTCGTCCGTCATCGGGTGACGACCGTGTGGCGGTCCCGACCCTCACCCTCGGACTCCGAGTGGAAGCCTTTCTCAGCGACCAGGTCGTGGACGAGCTTGCGCTCGTACGACGACATCGGGGGGAGTGCTGCCGTCGACGAACCGGCTTCGATCCGCTCGACCGCGGTGTCGACGAGACGCTGGAGTTCCTCGGCACGGGCGTCGCGCGAGCCGCCGACGTCGAGGATGAGCCGACTGAACTCGCCGGTCTCCGCCTGCACCGCGATGCGGGTGAGTTCCTGCAGTGCGGTCACCGTGTCGGGCTTCGAGAGGACACGAAGTGCCTCTCCGTCGTCGGTGACCGACAAGTACACGCGACCGCCGCGTTCCTCGATCTCGATGTCACCATCGAGATCACAGATGTCGAGGAGTTCCTCGATGTAGTCCGCTGCGATGTCCGCTTCGTCGCGGACGTCTTCGGTCTCGGTGTCCGTCGTCTCGACGGCGGCCGCGGTGTCCTGCTCGGTCACTTACTTCTTCCCGTTCTTCTTCTGGCGCTGCTTGCCGACCGGCTGCTGACGCTGGGTGGTGACGCGCACGGGCTCGATCTCCGTCGCGCCGACGCCGGCGCCGGCCTCGGCGAGGACCGGAGTGGCCGTCCCGCGACGCTGGGCCTTCTTGGCCAGGCGGGCTTCACGAGCCAGAGCAGCTTCGGAACCCGGGGTCGGCATGCTGCGGATGACGAAGTACTGCTGCGCCATCGTCCAGAGGTTCGAGGCGAGCCAGTAGAACATGACGCCGAGGGGGAAGCTGAGGCCCGAGATCACGAAGACCAGCGGGAGGATGTACAGCATCATCTTCTGCTGGCGGTACATCGGAGACTCCTTGGTCTCCGGCGACATGTTCTTGGCGACGAGCTGCAGCTGCGTGATGAACTGCGACGCGGTCATGACGACGATCATGAAGCCGGCGATCGCGCGGACCTCCCAGCCGGAGGCGTTCGTGAACGTCTCGTGCAGCGGAGCGCCGAACAGCGCCGCGTTGCCGAACGAGGCCGCGAGGTCGTTCGTCAGCAGGCCGATGCCGGTCTTGTTGATCTGCGCTTCGTGCAGCACCGAGTACAGCGAGAAGAAGATCGGCATCTGCAGGAGCAGCGGCAGGCAGGAGCTGAGCGGGTTGGTCCCGGTCTCCTTGTAGAGCGCCATCGTCTCGCGGCTCATGGCCTCGCGCGAGAACTGGTCCTTCTTGCCCTTGTACTTGTCCTGGATCTTCTTCAGCTGCGGCGCGACCTCGAGCATGCGACGCTGCGACTTGATCTGCCGGACGAAGATCGGGATCAACGCCGCGCGGACGACGAACGTCAGGAAGATGATCGAGAGCACCCACGTGATGCCCGCGCTCGGGTCCATCCCGATGCTCTCGAAGATCCAGTGGAAGCCGACGAGGATGGCCGAGACCACCCATTTGAGCGGCCAGAGGACGAATCCGATGATGTCCATGGGGACGGCTACGCCTTTCGAGTGCGCTGGGGGAGCAGGACCGGCCGGGCCGTTCCGACCGCGGGGTGCGGCTGCTGCGGGATCGGCGCGAGGACGAACCCGAACCGGTTGACGACGAACGGGTGACGACGTTCCTTGACGTCGTCGATGCCGCCGGCAGCCCAGGGGTTGCAGCGGGCGATGCGCCAGGCGCCCATGGCGGATCCGCGCACGACGCCGTACTGCTGGATCGCGTCGAGGGCGTACCGGGAGCACGACGGGTGGTAGCGGCAGACGTTGCCGTACAGCGGGGAGATCACCGCACGGTAGGCCCGGAGCACGACGACGCACGCGTTGCGTGGGAGCAACGCGATGACCCAGGCCAGCCGGGTCCACAGAGTGCGGTTCATGCTGCCTTCTCCACCCCGCGCGCGAAGGAGCGCGTGACGTCTTCGAGCAGGGTAGGCCATCCGGCCTGCGATGCGGCTGGCAGTACACGGACCACCACGTCGAACCCTTCTGGGCACTCGACGAGCAGGTCGTGCGCGATCGCCTTGAGCCGCCGCCTGATCAGGTTCCGGGTCACGGCGTTGCCCACCGTCTTCGCGACGATGAAGCCGAAGCGTGTCGGTCCGTCGCGGTCGGCCGGTTGGCGGACCACGGACACGACGACGTGCGCCGTGGCGCTCTTGCGACCACGACGCACGACGTTCCGGTAGTCGTCCCCGCGCACGATGCGGTTGGCGCTGGCCAACACTGCGACGCCGGGGTCAGACCGAGGACCGGATCAGGCGGATGAGCCTGATCAGGCCGAGAGCTCGGTGCGGCCCTTGGCGCGACGCGCCGACAGGATGGCGCGGCCGGCACGCGTCCGCATGCGGAGGCGGAAGCCGTGCTTCTTGGCGCGGCGACGGTTGTTCGGCTGGAAGGTGCGCTTGCTCATGATGTTCTCCACACGGCTGCTCGCGGCGAGCCGTCACGTATGTGTAGTCGTCCGGGTGCGGACGACGCAGATGGGCGCGACCAAAGGGCCGCAGTCAACTGGTTAACGGTACGTGACAGCGGCGGGCAGGTCAAACCCCAGGCGGACAGGTGGTGCCGTCACACCCGTGGCTGGTGTCGCTCGAGCCCATTCTCCACATTGGGGACAACTTCCGTTCGGTGGGACTCGGTCCGGTCCTTTACAGTGGTGTGATCGATCGCCTCGAAGGCCCGGTACGACAGGGAAGTACTCCTGTCGGACGACTCGGAGCGGTCGTGGACAACACTGTGGACAACCCTGTGGGAACCTCCGTGGCAACGAGGCTTCGGAGAACTCTCCGGAGCCACCGACGATCCGCCGGAGACGACCCTGTCCCGAGTGCGGTCGCCGAGGACGCCACGGCATGTCCGACCCCGCGGGACGCACTCTCGTCCGGCAGCGAACGCACGACACGACCCCTGGAGACGAGCGCGACATGACGATGCCGGCCGACCCCGTCGAGGACCTCTGGTCATCCGTACTCCGAATCCTCGCCGAGGACCCCCGCATCACGCCGCAGCTCCACGGGTTCCTGAACCTGGTCGAGCCGAAGGGCGTGCTCGCCGGCACCCTGTACCTCGAGGTCCCGAACGACCTGACCCGCGGCATGCTCGAGCAGCGAATCCGCATCCCGATCACCGAGGCCGTCGCACGCATCGGCGACGACTCGGTCGCGAACTTCGCGATCACGGTCAACCCGGACATGGCGTCGGAGCCGCGGGTGGACCCCAACGTGCCGGAGTACGCCGAACCCGTGCAGGAAGCCGTCGAGCAGAGTGCCGCGCCGCGTCAGTACATCGAGGCGCCGTTCGTCCCGAGCCAGATCGACTCTCCCGGCACCAGCGGGCGCCCGGAGTCGCGGCTCAACCCGAAGTACAACTTCGACAACTTCGTCATCGGCTCGTCGAACCGGTTCGCCCACGCCGCAGCCGTCGCCGTCGCCGAGGCACCGGCCAAGGCCTACAACCCGCTCTTCATCTACGGGGACTCCGGACTGGGCAAGACCCACCTGCTCCACGCCATCGGGCACTACGCCGAGAGCCTCTACCCGGGGATCCGCGTCCGCTACGTGTCGAGCGAGGAGTTCACCAACGACTTCATCAACTCGATCGCGAACAACCGGTCGAACCAGTTCCAGCAGCGCTACCGCGACATCGACATCCTGCTGATCGACGACATCCAGTTCCTGCAGGGGAAGGACTCCACCCAGGAGGCCTTCTTCCACACCTTCAACACGCTGCACGACCACAACAAGCAGGTCGTCATCACGTCGGACGTGGCGCCGAAGCACCTGACCGGGTTCGAAGACCGGATGCGGTCGCGCTTCGAGTGGGGTCTGATCACCGACGTCCAGGCGCCCGAGCTCGAGACGCGCATCGCGATCCTCCGCAAGAAGGCGCAGTCCGACCACCTGCAGGTGCCCGACGACATCCTCGAGTTCATGGCGTCGAAGGTGTCGAGCAACATCCGCGAGCTCGAGGGCACCCTGATCCGGGTCACCGCGTTCGCGAGCCTGAACCGGACGGCCGTCGACATGGCACTGGTGCAGACGGTGCTCAAGGACCTGATCACCCTCGACGAGGACAACGTCGTCGCGCCGACGGACATCATCAACCACACCGCGGAGTACTTCAAGCTCTCCGTCGACGACCTCTACGGCTCGTCCCGCTCCCAGGCGATCGCCACGGCACGACAGATCGCGATGTACCTGTGCCGTGAGCTGACGAGCCTGTCCCTGCCCAAGATCGGGCAACTGTTCGGCAACCGCGACCACACCACGGTCATGTACGCGAACAAGAAGATCACCGAGCTGATGAAGGAGCGTCGGTCGATCTACAACCAGGTCACCGAGCTCACCAGCCGCATCAAACAGGACCGCCGCTACCGCTGAGATCGGCGGGTTCCCGGACCCATCCACCATCTGAGACGGTTCCATGGGCCGGAGTTCTCACAGTGTGGATAGCCTGTGGATAACTGTGGAGGACACGCCGCCCAGTTGTACACAGGTGGGCGGTCGCCTGTGGAGACTGGGGATGGAAGTGGATAGATGAGATTCATTCATCCCGTTAACGCTCACACACCGCTCACAAGTCACAAGCGTGTAGTTCCCTACTCCGGACCGGGATGCACAGGGTTATCCACAGTGTGCACAGGCGTTAACACCATTACTCCTGGTTAACGATCAATCTCCGCGGGACAACCTTGTGGACGGCGGGATGACAAGAAATCCGGCGCTCCTCCGCCTGTGCCAGAATGGGGCGGCCGGACAGTCCAAGCCGATCGACAGGGGTTCCAGCTGTGAAGTTCGAGGTCAACCGGGACGTCTTCTCCGAAGCCGTCTCCTTCGCAGTGAAGCTCCTCCCGCAGCGCACGACCCTGCCGATCCTGTCGGGCGTCCTGATCCACGCCGACGGGGATCGCCTGACGCTCTCGTCGTTCGACTACGAGGTCTCGGCGCAGACGTCGATCTCGGCGCAGATCGACGAACCGGGCACCGTCCTGGTCTCCGGCCGGCTGCTGAACGACATCGCGAGCCGGCTGCCGAACGCCCCGGTGTCCTTCACCACCGAGGACGCGAAGATCTCGGTCACCTGCGGTTCGGCACACTTCACGCTGCTGTCCATGCCGGTCGAGGAGTACCCGACGCTGCCGGAGATCGGTCCGCAGACGGGTGTCATCCCGGGCGACGCGTTCTCCGAAGCCGTGTCCCAGGTCGCCGTCGCCGCCAGCCGTGACGACGTCACCCCGGTGATCACGGGCGTGCAGCTCGAGGTCGGCGACAACGACCTGTCCCTCATCGCGACCGACCGCTACCGTGTCGCCGTCCGCACCATCGCGTGGGACTCCGGCCGAGTCGGCTCGGACCCCCTGCACGCACTGGTCCCGGCCCGCACCCTGCAGGAGGTCGGCCGCACGTTCGGTTCGGCGTCGACGGTGTCGGTGTCGATCAGCGGCAACTCGGACCGCGAGCTCATCGCCTTCCACGCCGACGACAAGACCGTGACGTCGCTGCTCATCAAGGGCAACTACCCGCCGGTCCGCCGGCTCTTCCCCGAGACCGTCAACGACCACGCGGTGATCAACACCGCGGAGCTGGTCGAAGCGGTCCGACGGGTCTCCCTCGTCCTGGAGCGCGAAGCCGCGCTCCGGTTCTCCTTCACGGTCGACGGGCTCACGCTCGAGGCGATCGGATCCGAACAAGCGCAGGCGTCAGAGTCGATCAGTGCGTTGTTGACCGGCGAGGAAACGGTGGTCTCGTTGAAGCCCGCCTTCCTCCTGGACGGGCTGAACGCGGTGCACTCCGAGTTCGTCCGCATCTCCTTCACCAAGACGGAGAACCCCAACAAGCCGGGCCCGGTGCTGATCACCGGCCAGACTTCGCAAGAGGCCGCAGCGACCGATGGATACCGGTACCTGCTGCAGCCCAACCTGCTGCTGCGATAGGCGCAACAGGCAACCTGCGCTGGCGCACACCACCGGCAGCATCAGCGCGACGACGAACAGAAGAGGAAATCATGCACATCGGTCTTGTCGGCCTCGGTCGCATGGGCAACAACATGCGTGCCCGTCTCCGCAACGCAGGGATCGAGGTCACCGGGTACGACGCCAACCCCGCCGTCTCCGACGTCGCTGACCTCGCCGCCCTCGCCGCTGCCCTCCCGGAGGGCAAGCGCCTCGTGTGGGTCATGGTCCCGCACGGCAAGATCACCGACGACGTGATCACCGACCTGGCCGGTGTCCTCGGCGAGGGCGACCTGGTCATCGACGGTGGCAACTCGAAGTGGCTGGACGACACCAAGCACGCCGAGCAGCTCGGTGCGCGCGGCATCCGCTACATGGACGCCGGCGTCTCCGGTGGTGTCTGGGGCAAGGACAACGGCTACGGCCTGATGGTCGGCGGTGACGCTGCGGACGTCGAGTTCGCGATGCCGGTCTTCGACGCCCTGCGCCCCGAGGGCCCCCGCGAAGAAGGCTTCTCGCACGCCGGCCCGATCGGCGCCGGCCACTACGCGAAGATGGTCCACAACGGCATCGAGTACGCGATCATGCAGGCGTACGGCGAGGGCTACGAGCTCCTCGAGGCCAAGGACCTGATCACCGACGTCCCCGCCGTGTTCGCCGGGTGGCAGCGCGGAACGGTCGTCCGTTCCTGGCTGCTCGACCTCATGGTCCTGGCCCTGAACGAAGACCCGAAGCTCGACGAGCTCGAGGGCTACGTCGAGGACTCGGGCGAGGGTCGCTGGACGCTGGAAGAGGGCATCGAGCTCGCCGTGCCGATGCCGGCGCTCTCGGCGTCGATCTTCGCGCGCTTCGTCTCGCGCCAGGGCAGTGCCTCGCCGACGATGAAGGCCGTCGCGGCGCTCCGCAACCAGTTCGGCGGCCACGCCGTCAAGAAGTCCTAGGACTTCCCGGGGGAACCCGGCCTCGGCCCGCGTGCACGTCGACCATCTCCAACTGACCGACTTCCGGAACTACCGGGAGGCGGACGTCGACCTCGCACGCGGGCCGAACCTGTTCGTCGGGCGCAACGGACAGGGCAAGACCAACCTGGTCGAGGCGATCGGGTACCTCTCCACCCTCGGCTCGCACCGCGTCCCCACCGACGCAGCGCTCGTCCGCCAGGGTTGTGACGCCGCGATCGTCCGGGCTCGACTCGCGCACGAGGACCGCAGCATCCTCGCCGAGGTGCAGATCAACCGCACCGGTGCGAACCGTGCGCAGGTGAACCGTTCGGCGATCAAGCCGCGGGAGCTGCCGCGCTACTGCACGTCGGTGCTCTTCGCACCGGAGGACCTCGCCCTGGTGCGGGGCGAACCGGCCGGGCGACGCCGGATGCTCGACGAGCTGCTCGGTCAGATCGCGCCGCGGATGCAGGGTGTGCTCGCCGACTACGACCGCACGCTCCGGCAGCGGAACACCCTGCTGAAGTCGGCCCGCGCCACGGGTGCGAAGGCCAACGCCCTGTCGACGCTCGACGTCTGGGACGACCGCCTCGTGGGGCTCGGTGCCGAGATCGTCGCGGCTCGCGACCACCTGACCCGACGCCTCGCCCCCTTCGTGGCCGAGGCCTACGCGACCGTCGCCGGCGAGCACCACGACGCCTCGATCACGGGTGTCCTGTCGATCCGCGGTGGCGACCCGGAGTCCGCGGCGGCCACCGACCCCGTGCTCGGGACGCCCGACGAACCGGTCACCGTCGCGTCGGCGGCCGAGGCGTTCGCGGCAGCGCTCGAACGACGTCGGCGGGACGAACTCGACCGCGGACTCACCCTCGTCGGACCGCACCGGGACGACGTGCTGTTCCAACTGAACGGGTTACCGGCCCGCGGCTACGCGAGTCACGGCGAATCCTGGTCCTTCGCGCTGGCGATACAGCTCGCGAGCGCGTCCATCCTGCGCGCGGAGTCGAACCTGGGCGACCCGATCATCATCCTCGACGACGTGTTCGCCGAGCTCGACGAATCGCGACGGGAACGGCTGGCGAACGCGGTCGCCGACTACGAGCAGGTGCTCATCACGGCAGCGGTGTTCGGTGACGTGCCCCCGAAGCTGGCGGCGCACACGGTGCGGATCGAAGCGGGCACGATCGTGACCGACGAGGCGGACGCAACCCGCGCCTCCAGTCCGTCGACGGACCGGACGGACCGGACGGACGCGACGGACCGGACGGACGCGACGGACCGGACGGACGCGACGGTCGAGACCCACGCGACGGAGCCGGCGGACGCCGACACCATGGCGGGCGCCGACAGCAAGACCGATCCGACCGACGACGGCCCCACCCCCGCCGGAGCCGACGCCTGATGCCGAAGCCCCGCAAGCCCACCGAACCCTCGCAGGTGTACCGGCACCTGCGCGCCGTGTTCGGCGACCCGTCCAAGCGCGGCACCGATGCCCGCCGCCGACGCGCTCGCGAGTTCGACGCCGACACCGTGCCGTACGGGCGCGGCCGTGAGCCGAAGGGCCTCGCCGACATCGTCGGGTCGCTCGCCCATGAGCTCGGGTGGACCGAACCACTCGCCCGCTCCGAGCTCTTCGTGGACTGGCCGAGCGTCGTCGGCGAGGAGCTGGCGAAGCACTCCCGCCCGGTGACCATCGACGACGGCGCACTCGTCATCCGGTGCGACTCGACGGCCTGGGCGACCCAGCTCCGACTGATGCGCGCGACGGTCACGACCACCATCGCGGAACGGCACCCGGAAGCAGGGGTCGAGTCGATCAGGGTTTCCGGCCCGGACGCCCCCACCTGGAAACGCGGCCCCAGGACGGTCCAGGGGCGCGGTCCTCGCGACACCTACGGTTGAGGCGACGAAATCATCCTGGAGTGCCAGAAAAGCCCGTCTGTGGGGCAGATGAGCCCTCGAAAGAGGGGGCTCTGCGGTAGACTGGGAGGTGCAGTGCGCGGGCGTTCCGCGCGCAGGCAGGAGCACGCTCGACATGGCATCAGAATCTGAAGACGACCCGCAGAACCCGCTCGAAGCGGAGACCCCGCAGAGCGAACCGTCCTACGGCGCAGACCAGATTCAGGTGCTCGAGGGGCTCGAGGCGGTCCGCAAGCGTCCCGGTATGTACATCGGTTCGACCGGTCCCCGCGGTCTGCACCACCTGGTCCAGGAGATCGTCGACAACTCGGTCGACGAAGCCCTCGCCGGGTACTGCGACACCATCGACGTGAGCATCCGTGAAGACGGTGGCGTCCGGGTGGTCGACAACGGCCGTGGCATCCCGGTCGACGTCCACGCGGCCGAGGGGGTCTCGACCCTGCAGGTCGTCCTCACCGTCCTGCACGCCGGCGGCAAGTTCGGTGGTGGCGGCTACGCCGTCTCCGGTGGTCTGCACGGCGTCGGTTCGTCCGTCGTGAACGCGCTGAGTTCCGAGCTCGACGTCGAGGTCCGTCGGCAGGGCCACGTCTGGCGTCAGAGCTACACCGACGGTGTCCCAGTGGCCCCCGTCTCGAAGGACGAACCGGCCGACGAGACCGGGACGACGATCACGTTCTGGCCGAACGCCGAGATCTTCGAGTCCGTCGTCTTCGACTACGAGACCCTGCGCACGCGCTTCCAGCAGATGGCCTTCCTGAACAAGGGTCTGCGGATCAACCTGCGCGACGAGCGCGCCCCCGAAGAAGGGGAAGAAGCTCGCAACGACACCTTCATGTACGAGCGTGGGCTCGCCGACTACGTCGAGTTCATCAACGCGCAGAAGAAGGCCGACCTCGTCCACCCCGACGTCATCGGCTTCGAGTCCGAGGACCCGGACCGCAAGATCGCGCTCGAGGTCGCGATGCAGTGGAACACCTCGTACCAGGAGAGCGTCCACACCTTCGCGAACACGATCAACACGCACGAAGGCGGGACCCACGAAGAGGGCTTCCGCGCCGCGCTCACGACCCTCGTCAACCGCTACGCGCGTGAGGCGAAGATCATCAAGGAGAAGGACGACAACCTCACGGGTGACGACATCCGCGAAGGGCTCACCGCCGTCATCTCCGTGAAGCTCGGCGAGCCGCAGTTCGAGGGGCAGACGAAGACCAAGCTCGGCAACACCGAGGCGAAGTCGTTCGTGCAGCGCGTCGTCGGCACCGAGCTGACCCACTGGTTCGAGAGCAACCCGACGCAGGCACGCGACGTCGTCCGCAAGGCGATCCAGGCGTCGCAGGCTCGGCTCGCGGCCCGCAAGGCACGCGAGACCACCCGTCGCAAGGGGCTGCTCGAGTCGGGCGGCATGCCCGGCAAGCTCAAGGACTGCCAGTCGAAGGACCCGACCCTGTCGGAGATCTTCATGGTCGAGGGCGACTCGGCCGGTGGTTCCGCCGTGCAGGGCCGCAACCCGATGACCCAGGCGATCCTGCCGCTGCGCGGCAAGATCCTGAACGTCGAGAAGGCCCGGCTCGACCGTGCCCTCGCCAACCAGGAGATCCAGTCGATGATCACGGCGTTCGGCGCCGGCATCGGTGAGGACTTCGACCCGGACAAGGCCCGGTACCACAAGATCGTGCTGATGGCCGATGCCGACGTCGACGGCCAGCACATCACGACGCTGCTGCTCACGCTGCTCTTCCGCTACATGCGTCCGCTCATCGAGCGTGGGTACGTGTACCTCGCGCAGCCGCCGCTGTACCGCCTGAAGTGGTCGAACTCGGCGCACGAGTACGTGTTCAGCGACCGGGAGCGCGACGCCCTGATGCAGGCCGGCCTCGCCGCCGGCAAGCGCATCCCGAAGGACAACGGGATCCAGCGCTACAAGGGCCTCGGCGAGATGGACTACAAGGAGCTCTGGGACACCACGATGAACCCGGACACCCGCACGCTCCTGCAGGTCACGCTGGAGGACGCAGCCGCGGTCGACAGCACCTTCTCGACGCTGATGGGTGAGGACGTCGACGCGCGTCGCCAGTTCATCCAGCAGAACGCCAAGGACGTCCGCTTCCTCGACATCTAACGGCCAGGAGGCGCGGTGTGAGCCGCGTCGACCAGTCCTGACCACCTGTGGTCGCGCCCGGCGCGACCAACGGAACCACAGCCTCCAGGCTGTCCAGAAAGGGAACGAAGCCACATGGCTGACGACAACGAGAACGGCGCCGACGAGCAGCCCGAGATCGTCCACGGCGACAGCGGGGACATCGTCGTCTCCGGTGACCGCATCTCGCAGGTCGACCTGCAGCTCGAGATGCAGCGCTCGTACCTCGACTACGCGATGTCGGTCATCGTCGGTCGTGCCCTGCCGGAGGTCCGCGACGGCCTCAAGCCGGTGCACCGCCGTGTGATCTACGCGATGTTCGACGGCGGTTACCGCCCGGACCGTGCGTTCTCGAAGTGCTCCCGCGTCGTCGGTGACGTGATGGGCCAGTTCCACCCGCACGGTGACTCGGCGATCTACGACGCCCTGGTCCGCCTGGTGCAGCCGTGGTCGCTCCGGTACCCGCTGGCGCTCGGCCAGGGCAACTTCGGTTCGCCCGGCAACGACGGCGCCGCCGCCCCGCGGTACACCGAGACGAAGATGGCGCCGCTCGCGCTCGAGATGGTCCGCGACATCGACGAGGACACCGTCGACTTCCAGGACAACTACGACGGCCGCACGCAGGAGCCGGCGATCCTGCCGGCCCGGTTCCCGAACCTGCTCGTCAACGGGTCCGTCGGCATCGCGGTCGGCATGGCCACGAACATCCCGCCGCACAACCTGCGCGAGGTCGCCGAGGGTGCGAAGTGGGCGCTCGACAACCCCGACGCCACCCGCGAAGAGCTGCTCGCCGCGCTCATGCAGCGCATCAAGGGCCCGGACTTCCCGACCGGTGCGCAGGTGCTCGGCACCAAGGGCATCCAGGACGCCTACCGCACCGGCCGTGGCTCGATCACGATGCGTGCCGTGGTCTCGGTGGAGGAGATCCAGGGGCGCACCTGCCTCGTCGTCACCGAGCTGCCGTACCAGGTCAACCCGGACAACCTGGCGATCAAGATCGCCGAACTGGTCAAGGACGGCAAGCTCGCCGGCGTCGCCGACATCCGCGACGAAACCTCCGGTCGGACCGGGCAGCGCCTGGTCATCGTGCTGAAGCGCGACGCCGTCGCCAAGGTCGTGCTGAACAACCTGTACAAGCACACCCAGCTGCAGGAGAACTTCGGCGCGAACATGCTCGCGATCGTCGACGGCGTGCCCCGCACCCTGCCGCTCGACGGCTTCATCTCGGCGTGGGTCGCCCACCAGGTCGACGTCATCGTGCGCCGCACGCAGTACCGGCTGCGCGAGGCCGAGAAGCGCGCCCACATCCTGCGCGGGTACCTGGCTGCGCTCGACGCCCTCGACGAGGTCATCGCGCTCATCCGTCGTTCGCCCGACGTCGAAGAGGCCCGCACCGGCCTGATGGACCTGCTGTCCGTCGACGAGATCCAGGCGCGCGCGATCCTCGAGCTGCAGCTCCGTCGCCTCGCGGCCCTGGAGCGCCAGAAGATCCACGACGAGGCCGAGGAACTCGAGCGCAAGATCGCCGACTTCCAGGACATCCTGGCGTCGGAGAGCCGTCAGCGCTCGATCATCCGCGACGAGCTCAGCGAGATCGTCGACCGCTTCGGCGACGACCGCCGCACCGAGATCATGTTCGGCTACGACGGCGACATGTCGATGGAAGACCTGATCCCCGAAGAGGAGATGGTCGTCACCATCACCCGCGGCGGGTACGTCAAGCGCACGCGGAGCGACCAGTACCGCTCGCAGCACCGCGGTGGCCGAGGTGTCCGTGGGGCCCAGCTCCGCGCCGACGACATCGTCGAGCACTTCTTCGTCACGACGACGCACCACTGGCTCCTGTTCCTCACCGACCAGGGCCGGGTCTACCGCGCCAAGGCGTACGAGCTGCAGGAAGCCGGCCGTGACGCGAAGGGCCAGCACGTCGCGAACCTGCTGGCGATGCAGCCCGACGAGCAGATCCAGCAGGTGCTCGACATCCGCGACTACGAGGTCGCCCAGTACCTCGTCCTCGCGACCGAGCACGGCCTGGTGAAGAAGACCGCGCTGACCGAGTACGACACGAACCGCACCGGCGGCATCATCGCCATCAACCTGCGCGACGGCGACAAGCTCCGCCAGGCGCTGCTCGTCGACGAGCACGACGACCTGCTGCTGGTGTCCCGCCAGGGCATGTCGCTCCGGTTCACCGCGACGAACGACACCCTGCGTCCGATGGGTCGATCGACCTCGGGTGTGAAGGGCATGTCCTTCCGCGACGGTGACTCGCTGCTCGCGGCCCGGGTCGTCTCCGACGACGGCTTCGTCTGGGTGATGACCGAGGGTGGCTACGCCAAGCGCACCGCAGTCGACCAGTACCGCGTGCAGGGCCGTGGCGGTCTGGGCATCAAGGTGGCCAAGTTGGCGCTCGACCGAGGCGATCTTGTGGGCGCTCTCATCGTCGGCGAGGACGACGAAGTGCTCGTCGTGCTGCAATCGGGCAAGGTGGTAAGGTCTGCCGTGGCCGAGGTCCCTGCCAAGGGCCGTGACACGATGGGCGTCGTCTTCGCGAGGTTCGCGGAGAACGACCGGATCATCGCGGTGGCCCGGAACACCGAGCGGAACCTGGACGACCAGGACGACGCCGAGATCGAGCCCGCGGGCCCGGTGGAGACGGTCAGCCCTGCCGAAGCGGCCCCGGATTCCACTGATCCCATCGACACCGAGCCCGTCGTAGACGAGGCCGGAGAGGACCAGTCAAGCAATGAGTAGTGTCGCCGAGAAGCTCCAGAAGAAGGCGAAGCGACCCGTCGGCACCCGCCAGGTGCGGTTGCGACTGGTCTACGTCGACTTCTGGTCGATGGTGAAGCTGAGCTTCCTCATCGCCCTGGCCGGCAGCATCGTGATCGTGGTCGCCACGGCACTGGTGTGGGTCATCCTGAACCAGACGGGTGTGTTCACCCAGATCGACGCCCTGCTGAAGGACGTCACCGGTCAGAACAGTTACTCGATCATGGACCAGTTCTCGCTGGGCCAGGTCCTCGGGTTCTCCATCGTCGTGGGCATCCTCAACGTGGTCGTCGGCACCGTGCTCGGCGCCATCGTGAGCGTGCTCTACAACCTCAGTGTGCGGATCACGGGCGGGCTGCTCGTGGGCTTCACGAACAACTGACACACCCGGCCGGATGAGGCCGACCGCTCGATTTCGTTCTCTGGGATCGGTACGGTAGGCTTTCATCCGGTCTGAGGGGCTATAGCTCAGGCGGTTAGAGCGCTTCGCTGATAACGAAGAGGTCCAAGGTTCAAGTCCTTGTAGCCCCACCAGTTCTCCGGAACAGCACGACAATCCGATCCTGTCGCCGATCACCTCGGTGGCACTCGGGGCCTTAGCTCAGTTGGTAGAGCGCCTGCTTTGCAAGCAGGATGTCGGGAGTTCGATTCTCCCAGGCTCCACTCCCTCTGCACGAGTCCTGCTTCGCTCGTTCCTCGCTCCGCCGTCTTCGGTCGTCGTGCTTGTCTGCGCGCCTTCGGCGACGCGCCGCTCCGCGATGGTTGGGTTCGCCACTCTCCCTGCAGGTTGCTTCTTGTCGAGTGGTCACGACATGCCGCGTGCGGTTTGCCGAGGTGGCTGGAACTGTCGTCTGCGCGTCCTCCGGACGACAGGATGCGACCTGTCGGTGGCTGCCCCGGGGCGTGTTGCGTGACGGCCCGCCGGACGGGAGGCGCGGTGCCAGGCCGGTGCGGGCCTCCAGGCGGGTGGGCGGGCGCGTTCAGGGCGCGTCACCGTGCGCGGGTGCGTGGTCGCCAGGCCCGGGAACGACGAAGGGCCCCGGCTGGTGCCGGGGCCCTTCGTACGAACCGGGAGGTCAGGCGGCGGGCTTCTCCGCCGTGTCAGCGTCGTCGGCGACCCAGAGGTCGTCGTCGGCACGGAGCGTCTGGTACGCGGCGTACGCAGCACCGGCGACGGCGACGACGCCGACGATGATGAGTGCGACTCCGCCGAAGCCGAGGCCCTTCTTCTGCTGCGACGGGACGTACTTCGCAGCGGCCTTCTTGGCCTTCTTGCCCTTCTTCTGGGCGTTCTTCACGATCTTCTTGACCCGGGGGTCCTTCGCGAGATCGGTCACGCTCAGCACCGAACCAGCGGTCGAGACGAGTCCGGGGACCACCTCGGACTGGAACTTGTGCGAAGCGCTCTGCGCTGCCGAGGTGGCAGCGTGCACGCCGGTCGCGAACGCGGGACGGATCCCGTTGTCGATCGCGTTCTGCACGCGGGGTGCGATGTCCTTGCGAGCTGCGTCCGCGGCGTTGGTCCGGGCCTCAGCCAGGATCGCGTTCGCGTGCTCGAGGACCTTGCGCTGCTCGCCGAGGAGCGAGGCGGTCTGGCCCTTGAGCTTCTTGATCTGCTTCCGACGCTTTCGCGGGATCTCGATCGTCGTCATCTGGTACCTCCATCGGATCGGCGTGACCCCATCCTGCCACCACACTGCCTGACAGGTCACGGAGCCGTAGCTGTGGGATCCGTCCACGGTCAGGAGTACATGCGAGAATCGGAACATGTCTCTGCACACCGCTGTCGCAACGATCCACACCAACAAGGGCGACATCCGCGTCAACCTGTTCGGCAACCACGCACCGAAGACCGTCAAGAACTTCGTCGACCTCGCAACGGGCCAGCAGGAGTGGACCCACCCCGGCACGGGCAAGGTCTCGACCGACAAGCTCTACGACGGCGTGATCTTCCACCGCATCATCAAGGACTTCATGATCCAGGGCGGCGACCCGCTCGGCCAGGGCATCGGCGGCCCGGGTTACCGCTTCGACGACGAGATCTCCCCGGAGCTCACGTTCCAGAACCCCTACATCTTCGCCATGGCGAACGCCGGCATCCAGGGCGGCCGCGGCACCAACGGCTCGCAGTTCTTCATCACCACGGTGGCGACGCCGTGGCTGCAGGGCAAGCACACCATCTTCGGTGAGGTCGCCGACGACGAGTCCCGCGCGGTCGTCGACGCGATCGAGGCCGTGCCGACCGACGGCCGCGACAAGCCCGTCGAGGACGTCGTCATCCAGAGCATCGACGTCGAAGGCGTCTGACCCGCACGTGACCGACCAGGCGTACAACCCGAACAACACCTGCTACCGGCATCCGGACCGGCTGAGCTTCGTGCTCTGCCAGCGCTGTGGGCGGACGATCTGCCCGGAGTGCCAGACGCCGGCGGCGGTCGGGGTGCACTGCCCGGAGTGCGTGCGTGAACAGCGCGCACAGTTCGCAGCGAACCGCCGAGCGTCCGGAGCCCCCAGCGGGTTCACGGTCGCTCGGCGTCGGTTCGCGATGCTCGACCAGAAGGGCACGACCGTCATCGTGGCGATCACGGTGGCGATCTGGTTGCTCGACCAGGTCAGCGGACGGTTCTTCACGAGCTTGCTCGCCTACAACTCGCTGCTGCTGCCGACGCAGCCCTGGCGTGTGGTGACCTCGCTGTTCGTGCACTCGGGCATCTTCCACATCCTGTTCAACATGTGGGCGCTCTGGATCTTCGGTCGCATGCTCGAGAACATGCTCGGTACCTGGCGGTTCGTGGCGCTGTACTTCATCACCGGGATCTTCGGGTCCATGCTCGTCACCTTCCTGGCGCCGGGGACGACCGTGCTGGGTGCTTCGGGTGCGATCTTCGGGCTGTTCGCCGCGTTCTTCGTGCTGCAGCGCAGCCTGGGGAACAACGCCGTGCAACTCCTCGTGCTCATGGGACTGAACCTGGTCATCGGGTTCCTGCCCGGAGTCAACATCTCGTGGCAGGCGCACGTCGGCGGGATCATCGGCGGGTTCCTGATGGGCTTCGTCTTCGCACAGACGCGCAACGTCCGGAAGCGACCGCTGCAGATCGCCCTGATCATCGGAGCGGCGGTGCTCGGCATCGCGCTCACCGCTGTCGGGTACGCGGTCACGATCGGCTGACACCGCCACAACGCGCTCCTCGAACGCCCCGTCGCACTGCGACGGGGCGTTCGTCGTTCCCGGTGCTGTCCGTGCCCTGCTCGTCCACAGCTGTCCACAGCGCCACCGAGAGTTATCCACAGGTGTGGAGAAGGTGGTGAGTTACACCAGTGTGATTATCCCCACTGTGGACTCAGCTGTGGATAACTCCGGGGCGGTGCTGTGGATGATCGTGTGGAGAGTGGGGAGAAGTGTGGAGAACAGCAGGATCGTCGAGGATGTGCGGTCTGGAGGCGCTCCTGCTTGTGGAGAACGAGAACGCCCGCCGCACCTTGCGGTGTGACGGGCGTCGGGGGCAGCAGCCTGGAGGTCAGCGCCACCGGGTGGTCATGAGGAAGCCGACGAACATGATGCCGAAGCCGATCAGGATGTTCCACGAGCCGAGGCTCGGGACCGGCAGGGTGGCGTTCGAGATGTAGAAGACGATCACCCACACCAGGCCGACGAGCATGAAGCCGAACATGACCGGCTTGAACCACACCGGGTTGGGGGCGTCCCCAGCGGTGTCGACCGAGTCGGCTCGGGTCCTCCGGGCGGGCTTGGTGCGGTCCTTGTCCTTGGCCATGGCCGGTATCCTACCGTGACCACGTGTGTGGATCGGCCCGCGGACCGCCGCACACATCGCCCACGAGTACGGTGGACCGCCATGACCAGGATCCTCGTCGTCGACAACTACGACAGCTTCGTCTACACGCTCAACGGCTACGTGCAGCAGCTCGGCGCCGAGACGGACGTCGTCCGCAACGACGCCTTCCCCGAGTCCGAGATCGCCGACCGCATCGCCGAGTACGACGGCGTGCTGCTCTCCCCGGGTCCGGGGACACCGGCGGCCGCGGGCGTCTCGATCCCCACCGTGCACGCCGCCATCGCCGCCGAGGTCCCGCTCCTCGGCGTCTGCCTCGGGCACCAGGCCATCGCCGAGGCCCTCGGTGCCACGGTCACCCACGCCGAGGAGCTCATGCACGGCAAGACCTCCCAGGTCGACCACGACGGCAGTCCGCTGTTCGACGGCGTCCCCCACCCGTTCACGGCCACGCGCTACCACTCGCTCGCGATCGTCGATGGCACGGTCCCCGACGAACTCACCGTGACGGCGCGCACCGGCGGCGGAGTCATCATGGGGGTCCAGCACCGCGAGCACCCCGTGTTCGGTGTGCAGTTCCACCCGGAGTCGGTCCTGACCGAGGGCGGCTACCGCATGGTCGGCAACTGGCTCGAGACCACCGGGCTGTCCGGAGCGGCCGAGCGCGCCGCCGGCCTCGGGCCGCTCATCGCGACGCACCGCGCCTGACGAGCCTCCACGGCGGCAGACGCCGTCGTCTTCACGAGACGCCGCCGGAATCGGCGGCGTCTCGTGCGTTGCGGGGCGTCACGCCGACACGCCGGCGTGTGCCTGGCACTGGACCGGGCCGCCTGCGTGCCGCGCGTTCTGGGGCGGGCGTGCGCTGTGCCTCCAGGCTGTGACGAACACGCCGTGACGAACACGCCGTGACGAAGGAGCCGTGACGAACGGGCGCGGCGCACGCGACCGCAACGCCGGTCCGCGGACTGGAGGCCCGTCACCCGTCCGTCAGGACGCCCCCGTCACGAGATGGTCGGGTCCGCCGCCCGGCCCCGTGGTCGGCTCAGCGGCCGTCGCCACCGTCGTCGCCACCGCGGTCGGTGTTCCCACCGTCACCACCGCTGCCGCCGCTGTCGTTGTTGTTGTTCGACGACGGTGCCTTCGGCGGCGCCGCAGCTCGTGCGCAGTAGGTGAGCGTGACGGCACTGCCCTGCGCGACGTCGCCAGCGGGGGTGTCCTGCTGCGTGACCACGCCGCCGGTGCACGAGTAGGACGGCGCCGGGTTCACGGTGAGCCCGAGCTGCTCCACGGTGGCCTTCGCCGCCGAGTACTGCTGCTGCGTCACGTCGGGCAGCTGCACCTTGCCGTTGGAGACCGTCAGGTTGATCACGATGCCCTTGGTGTGCAGGGAACCCGACTCGGGGTCGGAACTCAGGACCGTGCCCTCGGGGACGTCGGTCGAGTAGTCGCTCGAGATCGCGCCCAAGCGGAAGCCGGCGTTGTCGAGCGCCTGTTGCGCTGCGGCTTGCGACTGCCCGTTCAGCTCGGGCACGGGGACGCGCTCCGGTCCGATGGAGACCACGACGTTGACGTTCTGGTTGCGTCCGACGTTCACGCCCGAACCCGGGTCGGTCCGGATGACCAGGCCCTTGTCGACGCTGTCGGAGTTCTCCTCGACCTTGACCGGCTTGAGGGACTTCTTCTCGATGGCGCTGGCCGCGGAGCTGTACGTCGACCCTGCGACGTTCGGCACGCTGACCGAGGACGACACCGGGGGCTTGCCGGGCTGCAGGTTCGCGACGAAGAACACCACGGCCACGATGACCGCGACGGTGAGCAGGATGCCCACCCAGATCCACGCGACCGGCGGACGGTTCTGCGTGCGCTGCGGGCGGTGTTCGGCGGTGTCGTCGTCGAGCTCGCGGAACGCCGAGGCGGCGTTGGTCGTCGTGCGGGGATCGACGCCGAACAGCACGGTCGACGCATCGTTCTGGGCGTTCTGCTGCTGCTTCTTGGTGGAGGTGGGGACCCGGCCGGCCGCGGCCTGCTGCAGGTCCGCGCGGAACTCGGCCGCGTTCTGGAACCGGCGCGTGCGGTCCTTGACCAGGGCGTGGAGCGTCACGGCGTCGAGGGCCGGGGACACCTCGGGCGAGATCGTCGACGGTGCGACCGGCTGCTCGCTGACGTGCTGGTACGCGACCGCCACCGGGGTGTCCCCGAGGAACGGCGCGCGACCGGTGAGGAGCTCGAAGAGCACGACGCCGGTGGAGTACAGGTCGGTGCGGGCGTCGACGGTCTCGCCGCGGGCCTGCTCCGGTGAGAAGTACGAGGCCGTGCCGAGGATCGACGTGGTCTGGGCCACCGTGGCCGAGGTGTCGGTGATCGCCCGGGCGATGCCGAAGTCCATGACCTTCACCTGGCCGCTGTGCGTGACCATGACGTTGGCGGGCTTGATGTCACGGTGGACGACGCCGGCGCGGTGCGAGTACTCGAGCGCGGTGAGGATGCCCTCGGTGATGCGGACGGCTTCGTCCGGGGCGACGGCACCTTCGGCGATGATGTCGGAGAGCGGTCGGCCCTCGACGTACTCCATCACGATGAAGGGCACCTGCACCTCGGCACCCGAGGGCTCGGACACCGTCTCTTCGCCGGCGTCGTACACGCGCACGACGGTCGGGTGTGCCATGCGCGCAGCAGCCTGGGCTTCCTGCCGGAAGCGCGTGCGGAAGGCCGGGTCGTTGGCGAGGCTCGGCTTGAGGAGCTTCACCGCGACCTTGCGGCCGAGGCGGGTGTCGTTGCCGAGGTGCACGGTCGCCATGCCGCCCCGACCGATGACGTCACCGATCTCGTAGCGATTGGCGAGGAGCGTGATCCCCGCGGTCACACCTTCTGGCACGTACTCCTCCGTCTGTTCGTCCGGCTAGTGTACGGCAGCACGACCTGGTGAGACGCTGGCCGGAGAGGGGTCGACCGAACCGTTACCGAACGGTGTCGACAGCCCCCGTCCGGGGGTCGTTCACTGGCCGTCCTGCGGGCCGGGCTGGCTCGGGTTGGTCCCGTCGCCGGGGTCCGTTCCGTCACCCGGGTCCGTCGTCTCCTGGTCCGTGGGCTCGGTCCACTCGACCTGGGCGCCCGGCGAGGACGCCGAGACGACCGAGGCATCGGACTGCGGCGACTTGCAGGTGACCTTGTACGACAGGGCGACCTTGCCGTACTGGGCACCGGCGACGGTCACCGCGGTGCCCGAGGTGGAGCCGGAGCTGCTGCCGTTCGACGTCACGGTGCCGTTGTCGATCGTGTACGTGTAGCTGACGTCCGAGTACCCGGCGGGGCAGCTCGTGTACGCCGGCCAGCTGAAGGTCACGCGACCGGACTCACTGACGGTCCCACCGGTGGCACGCTCGGGCGCCGGTGCGGTCAGCACGTCGCCGTAGGACTTGATCGTGACGAGCGTGTTCGGTGCCAGGCTGCCCTCGGGGCTGAGCGACTCGACGGTGCCGACCTGGTCGGACGTCGTCGCGTTCGATCCGTCGACGACCTCGGCCTGCAGACCCCGGGCACGCAGCTGGTTCGCGACGTCCTCGGCGTTCTGCCCCTGGTAGTCGGCTGCCGACACCGTGACGCGGGTCTCGGTCGGCTCGGGGGACGGCGTCTCGCTGGGCGTGCGGGACGGCTTCGGCGTGCTCGAGGACTTCGTGGGCTCGGGCTCCGGGGTGTTGTTCGCGTTCAGGGCGTACGCCGTGCCGGCGGCGATGGCGAGCACGACGACGATGCCGACGACCCACCAGATCCAGGCACGCTTTTTCTTCGGTTCCTCGGGCTCGTCGCTGACGGGCGAGCGGGGGGCCCCGGGTCCGCCGGCCATCGATCCTGCCTGGGTGCCGATGAGTGCGGTCGCGGCGTCGTTCCCCTGGCCCTGGGGCGGGTTGAACGCGACGGTGCCGTTCCCCGCGATGGCGGGGACGGCCACGGTGGCGGCGGCGACGTCACCACGGCGGAGCGCCTGGGCAGCGCGGGCCAGGTTCGCTGCCGTCGCGGGACGGTCGGCGGGCTTCTTCGCGATGCACGAGATGACCAGGGCCGAGACCGGCTCCGGGATGTCCCCGGGCAGTGGCGGAGGCTGCTCGTTGATGTGCGCCATCGCGATCGCGACCTGCGACTCACCGGTGAACGGACGACGACCCGCCAGGGCCTCGTACGCGACGATGCCGAGCGAGTAGATGTCGGTCGACGGCGAGGCGGGGTGGCCGCTGGCCTGCTCGGGCGACAGGTACTGCACCGTGCCCATCACCTGACCGGTCGCGGTGAGCGGGACCTGGTCGGCGATGCGGGCGATGCCGAAGTCGGTGATCTTGACGCGACCGTCGGGCGTGATGAGCAGGTTGCCCGGCTTGATGTCGCGGTGCACCAGGCCGACCGCGTGTGCGGCCTGCAGGGCGTTCGCGGTCTGCGCGACGATGTCGAGCACCTTGTCGACCGGGAGCGTGTGCTCGCGTTCGATCATGGTCGACAGGGCCTCGCCGGGGACGAGCTCCATCACGAGGTAGGCGCTGCCGTCCTCCTCGCCGTAGTCGAAGACGTTGGCGATGCCCTCGTGGTTGACGAGGGCAGCGTGCCGGGCCTCGGCGCGGAAGCGCTCGAGGAAGCCGGGGTCACCGAGGTACTCGTCCTTGAGGATCTTGAGTGCGACGGTTCGGCCGATGACGAGGTCGGTCGCCTGCCACACCTCGCCCATGCCGCCGATGGCGACCCGGGAGGAGAGCTGGTACCGCCCACCGAAGGTGAGTCCGCTGGTGGGTCTCATTTGTTCAGCACCGCCTCCATGACTTTCTTCGCGACCGGGGCCGCGACCGTGTTGCCGACTCCGGACTGCCCGAGCCCGCCGCCGTTCCCGACGACCACCGCCACGGCGACCTCCGGGTCCTTCGCGGGGGCGAACCCCGTGAACCAGAGCGTGTACGGATCGCCGGTGCCGCCTTCAGCCGTGCCGGTCTTGCCGGCGACGTCGACACCGTCGATCTTGGCATTGGTACCGGTCCCCGCGTTCACGACGCTCTGCATGGCCTCGGTGAGGTCAGCGGACTCGGAGGACGACAGCGGATCACTGTACTGCCTCGGAGAGAAGGACTCGACGGTCTTCAGGTCACTCGTGGTGATCGAGTCGACGAGTGAGGGCTGCATGACCTTGCCGCCGTTCGCGATGCCGGCCGACACCATCGCCATCTGCAGCGGGGAGACCCGGACGCTCGCCTGACCGAAGGCGCTCAGCATGAGCTGCGCCGTCGAGTCGACGTCGGGGTACTGACTGGCGGTCGCGGCCATCGGGATCTCGATGGCGTCGCCGAAGCCGTACTTGTCGGCCATGTCCTTGATCGCGTCGTACCCGAGCTTCTGACCGAGTTCGGCGAAGGGGATGTTGCACGAGTACTGGATCGCGGTGCGCAGCTTGACCTTGTCGCCGCCGCCGCAGGTGCCGCCCTCGGCGTTGTTGATGTACGAGCTCGTCCCCGGCAGCTGCAGCCGCGACGGGTTCGGGAACGTGGAGTCGAGGTTGTACTTGCCGCCCTCGAGCGCCGCCGAGGCGACGACGAGCTTGAACACCGATCCGGGCGTGTACAGGTCGCCGCCGATGGCACGGTTCTGCAACGGGGCGGTGTCGGCACCGAGCAGCGCGTCGTACTGCCGCTTGACCTCGGCCGTGTCGTGCGAGGTGAGCGAGTTCGGGTCGTAGCTCGGCTTCGACACCATCGCCAGGATCTTGCCGGTCTTGGGCTGGATCGCGACGACCGCACCGCTGTTCGTGCCGAGGGCGTCGTACGCGGCCTGCTGCACGTCCGGGTCGATGGTCAGGTTGACGTTGTCGCCCTGGACGTCCTGGCCGGTGAGGATCGAGTTGAGGTTCTGGAAGAACGAGGCGTCCGAGTTGCCGGACAGCACGGTGTTCTCCGCGCTCTCGATGCCGGTGTTGCCCTGGCCGATCGTGAAGTAGCCGGTGACCGCGGAGTACAGGTCGCCGTTCGTGTACTTGCGCTGGTACTCGTACTGGTCGTTCACCGGGGTCGACTCGGCGATCGGGCTGCCGTCCACGAGGATCGCGCCGCGCTTGGTCGAGTAACTGTCCAAGATGGTTCGGGAGTTCCGGGAGTCGGCGCGCAACGAGTCTGCCGAGAAGAACTGGATCGAGGTCGTCGACACGAAGAGTGCGACGAACATGAGCACGATGACGGTCGAGACACCGCGGAGCTGTCGGTTCATCGACGACGCTCCTTCCTGGTCGCGCGCGCGGACCGCCCGCTCGCGGCGGGGATCGCGCCCTGCTGGACACGCTGTTCGGCGGGGATCGCGTCGGTCAGGCGCAGCAGCATCGCGGCGATGATCCAGTTGGCGATGAGCGAGGAACCACCCGCGGCCATGAACGGGGTGGTCAGACCGGTGACGGGGATGATCCGGGTGATGCCGCCGACGACGACGAACACCTGCAGGGCGATGATGAAGCCGAAGCCGACACCGAGCAGCTTGCCGAAGTCGTCCTGCGCCATGAACCCGACGCGGATGCCACGGGACGCGAACACGATGAAGAGCGCGAGGATCGCGAAGACACCGATCAGGCCGAGCTCTTCGCCGAGTGACGCGACGATGTAGTCGGCGTTGGCGACCGGGGTGATGTACGGCCGGCCCTGGCCGAGGCCGGTGCCGGTGATCCCGCCGTTCGCGAAGCCGAACAGGCCCTGCACGAGCTGGTAGCTCGCCTGGGTGTCGCGGCTGAAGACCTCTTGGTTGAACGGGTCGAGCCACTGTTCGAAGCGGCCACGGACGTACTCGAGGAGACTCTGTGCGACGAGGGCGCCACCGATGAACAGCGTGAGACCGATCGCGACCCAGCTGACCCGTGCCGTGGCGACGTAGATCATCACGAGGAACAGGCCGAAGTAGAGCAGGGCGGTGCCGAGGTCGCGCTGGAACACGAGCACGGCCATCGCGGCGCCCCACATCACCAGGATGGGCCCGAGGTCGCGGGCACGCGGGAACGTCATGCCGAGGAACTTCTTGCCGACGATCGACAGCGAGTCACGGGCGGTGACGAGGTACCCGGCGAAGAACAGCGCCATGGTGATCTTCGCGAGCTCACCGGGCTGGAACGAGAACGGGCCGATCTTGATCCAGACCCGCGCGCCGCCGATGTTCGTGCCGATGCCGGGCAGCATTGGCAGGAGCAGCAGGACGATCGTCAGCGCCATGAAGATGTAGCGGTACCGCTGCAGGAACCGGTGGTTCCGGACGGCGACGAGCGTGATGATCGCCAGGACCATCGCGAGCATCGTCCAGACGATCTGCTTCACGCCGATGGCGTCCCAGCCGGACAGGCCGTTGTGGACGTCGATGCGGTAGATCTCGGCGATGCCGATGCCGTTCAGGACGAGCGCGATCGGCAGGATGAACGGGTCGGCGTTCTTCGCGACGACGCGCAGCACCACGTGCATGACGAGCGCGAGGCCGAGGATGCCGCCACCGACCCAGAGCACCGACTGGTCGAACAGCCGGCCCTTGGTGCCGAGCTGCACGAGCACCATCGCGCCCGCGCAGATGCCGCAGGCGATGACGAGCAGGAAGAGCTCGAGGTTCCGCGCACGGGCGGGCTCCCGGAGCTTGATCGTGATCGCCTGCGTGAAGGACTGGGCGGCCGTGGCGGTGCTCATCGCGAGCTCCGCGTCGGGTTCGGCGACGGCGAGGACGATCGCGTCGGTGAGGGCGACGGCGACGGACTCGCGTTGCCGTCCCCGCCGGTGCCGGCCTGGTCCTCACCGGTCGCGGCGGCCTTGCGCAGGCGCTCGACGATGTCACGGGCGTCGGAGAGCGACTGCGCGTTGATCGTCGAGCGGACGTTCTCGCGGGTGTAGTCCGGCAGCGACGAGACCGTGATGTCGCTGTCCTCGTACACATCCGACAGCGCCAACGGCCCGATCGACTGCTGCACGCCCTTGTAGATCGCGACGGTGCCCCGGTCGGTGCCGACGTAGTAGTGGTCCTGGGTGATCCGCCAGCCGACGAACACGGCGCCGACGAGCACGGCGACGGCGACCACGAGCGCGACGGTCCAGGACACCCGACGACGGATGCGGCGTCGGCGGTCCTCGGCGATCAGCTCGGCGAAGAACTGGTCGGACTCGGGCTCGAAGTGCGAGTCCTCGGGCGCGGTGGTGACCTTGAGCGGGTGCAGCAGGATCGTGGGGAGGCGGATCGGCTTGCGGCCGGTCGACGCCTCGAAGGTGAGGGGCGCCGCGGCGGACCCGACGGTGGTGGCCGCGTCGTCGTCGTCCTCGGGCTCGGTGTCCGTGACGTCCATCACCACGACGGTGACGTTGTCGGGGGCGCCGTGGTCGAGCGTCTCCTTCACCAGGCGCTGCGTGACCTGGTTGGCGTCCATGTTCGACGCCAGGGCGTGCCGGATCCGCTCTTCGGCCAGGTACGACGACAGCCCGTCGGAGCAGAGCAGCCAGCGGTCGCCCGGCTGGATGTCCATGATCGCGGTGTCGACCTCGGGTGCTGCGTCGACGTCGCCCAGCACGCGCATCAGCACGGAGCGGCGCGGGTGGACCGCGGCTTCCTCCGGCGTGATCCGGCCGCTGTCGACCAGTCGCTGGACGAACGTGTGGTCCGACGTGATCTGCTGCAGTTCGCCGTCGCGGTGGCGGTAGATGCGGGAGTCGCCGATGTGCGCGATCGCGATCTGCTCGCCGACGCGGATCATCGCGGACACCGTGGTGCCCATGCCGGTGAGCTCCTGGTGCTCGAACACGGTCTCGGTGATCAGCTGGTTCGCGGCGATGAGTGCCGACTGCAGTGCGAACTCGGCGTCGTGCGCCGAGGGGAACTCGCGGTCGACCTCGCGGATGCGGCGGATCGCGATCGCCGAGGCGACGTCACCGCCGGCGTGGCCGCCCATGCCGTCCGCCACCGCGAACAGGTGCGCCCCGGCGTAGCCGGAGTCCTGGTTGTTCGCGCGGATGCGCCCCACGTGGGACACAGCGGCGCTCAGCGTGCGAGCGGTCATGCCGGGTTACCGCCGCAGCTCGAACGTCGTCGTCCCGATCGTGATCGGCGTGCCCTCTGCCACGAGGACGGGAGCGCTCACCTTCTGACCGTTGACGAAGGTGCCGTTCGTGGACTCGAGGTCGGTGAGGAGCCAGCCGTCGGCGCGCAGGTCGAGGCGGGCGTGGTTGGTCGAGGTGTAGTCGTCGCGGATCACGACGTTCGACTCGCTCGAGCGCCCGATCGTGATGGGGCCGCCACCGAGCGGCATCTCCATGCCCTCGCGCGCACCCTCGGTGATGACCAGGCGGGACGCGGCCGACGAGGCGGGACGCTGCCCACCACCGGGCTGTCCGATGACGTCCGTGAACGCGCCGCTGGACGCGGGGCCGGGGGCCGCCGCTGCCGGGACGGTGGGGGTGCTCGGTCCGGACGGGGCCGACTTGGGATCGGTCGGGATCGTGCGGACGCGCTGGCCGAACAGATCGCTGCGCAGGGCGAACACGATCACGAAGACGAACAGCCAGAGCACCGCGAGGAACACGAAGCGCAGGACGAGCAGGGTCAGGCCTGTGGTCATCGAGCACCTCCGTCGTTCTCCGGGATCACCCGGAACACCATACGGGTCCGACCGATCTCGATGGTGGAGTCCGGCTCAACGATCGCCTGCTGGAAGTGCTGACCGTTCAGCTTCGAGCCGTTCGTGGAGCCGAGATCGGTGGCCTGCGCGTGCTTGCCGTCCCACAGGACCTCGACGTGCTTGCGGCTCGTCCCGGTGTCCGCGATGGTGATGTCCGCGTCGCTGCCGCGCCCGATCACCGTGCGCCCGCGGTGCAGTCGGTGCCGCTGGGAGCCGATGTCGAGCACGGGGATCCAGGCCACGTCGCGCTGCACGGTGGTGGAGTCGACCTGCAGGATGCCCGTCGAGAGTGTGCCGTCCTGCTGGAGCCGGATGGTGACCGGGCCGGAGAACGAGTAGTTCTGCGCCACGGCGTGTTGGTGCACCATCTGGGTCAGTTCGTCGATGAGTGGACGACCGACGTCGTTCATGCGCGTGCAGTCCGGCGGCGCGAGACGAACGGTGAACTCGTTCGGCACGAGGATGCGCTCGCGGGAGACCACCGCGGCCTTGGTGTCGAGCTCGCGCCGCAGGGCGCTCGAGATCTCGACGGGCTGCACCCCGGAGCGGAAGGTCTTGGCGAACGCGCCGTTGACGGCGCGTTCCAACCCTCGCTCGAAGTTGTCCAGCAGGCCCATGCGTCTCCCGTGTCGTCGGTCGTCAACCACTGCATGGTAGTGGTTGGCGTTGACACCCGTCTGTGCGTGGTAGTGTTTCGGGGCTGGCGCGAGTGGCGGAATTGGTAGACGCGCACGGTTCAGGTCCGTGTGCTGGAAACGGCGTGGGGGTTCAAGTCCCCCCTCGCGCACCAGGCGAAGAACAGGAAAGGCCCCGGAGGAATCCGGGGCCTTTCCTGTTTCCGGGGCCTGGTCTCGAGGGGCTTCCCCGGGCCGTCCGTCGAACCTCCGGCGTCAGGACCGGTCCGCCTCCGTCGTGTGGTCAGGATCCGGCGCGGAGGCACGGCTCGGCCCCGACACGCCGGTCCCGTCGAACCCGTGGCCGGTCCTCCACGCCGCTCGTGCGGCGAAGTACGGGCGCGCGGTGGGCATGAAGAGCAGGACCGCGGCGACGACCGACAGTGCGATCGTCAGGACGTCGAGCTGGCCGCCGGTGATGCTCAGGACCGCGCGGAAGCCCGCGACGACGACGAGCACGATGCGTGCGACCCGGGATCCCGCTGCCGTCCGGAACACCGCCCACGTCACCAGAGCCCAGAGCACCAGGGCGACGATCCCGGCGATGACCGGAGCCGGGTCGACCGCCGCGTCCGGCCTCCAGAACTGCAGCACCGTGGCAGCGATGCAGGCGACCACCCACACCAGCCACAGCACGAATGACACGGTGACCACCTGCGGTCGGTCCGGTCGTCGGAGGATGAACGTCCTGGTCATGCTGCACCGTCCTCTGCCGCTCCCTGGTGCGGCACGTCGAGCGTACCGAGGGGGCGGAGTCCTGCCGGGGTGCCTCGCTACGGTGATCGTGTGACCGACGAACGCACCACCGTCCAGCGTCCCGGAGTGGACGTCCCCGACGATCGTGGCCGGACGGGGCTCGACGCCGTCGGCCGCGACCTCGACCGCAACCCCGACGTCGTCGTGCGGGACGTCGAGGTGGTGTCGAACGGATGGCACGTGCTCCGCCGCACGACCCTGGACGTCCGGCGCCGTGACGGTCGGTGGGACCGGCAGCAGCGCGAGACCTACGACCGCGGCAACGGTGCGACGGTGCTGCCGTACGACGCCGAGCGCGGCACGGTGCTGCTCACGCGGCAGTTCCGGTGGCCGGCGTACGTGAACGGACACCCGGACGGCATGCTGATCGAGGCCGCTGCGGGTCTGCTCGACGAGGACGACCCGGAGACCGCCGTCCGGCGCGAGGCCGCCGAGGAGCTCGGCATCCGGCTCGGCGCGCTCGAGCACCTGGGCGCCGTGTTCATGAGCCCCGGTTCGGTCACCGAGCGGGTCCACTTCTACGTGGGCGCGTACACGCCCGCGGACCGGGTCGAGGCCGGCGGCGGTGTGGAGGACGAGGGTGAGGACATCGAGGTGCTCGAGCTCCCGCTCGATGCGGCACTCGCGATGGTCGCGGACGGCCGGATCGCCGACGGCAAGACGATCATGCTGCTGCAGTGGGTGGCGCTCCGGCGCGGGTCCGCTCGCTGAACGGTCGTGGTGCCGGTCCGCGTACCGTCCGGGCCATGACTGATTCGACGACACCGGACGGATCGAGCGATCCCACCGAGACCCAGCAGCAGTACACCGAGGACCTGCCGGACGGGTCGTCGACGGGTGACGCGACGAAGGACCCGCAGCAGGACAGCGACGTCGACTCGGGCGGCGAGCCCGCCGACCCGCAGTAGCGGCGACCGGACGACGGACGGGAGGCACGGTGCCAGCTGGCACCGTGCCTCCCGTCCGTGGTTCCACCGCTCCGGAGCGCGGTGTCAGCTGATGATGTTGACCGCGCGCGAGATGACCAGCGCCAGCAGGATGAACCCGCTGAGCGCCTGGTACGCCATGATCATCTTCGCCCGGACGGTCATCGGCATCGTGTCCGTGGGGCTGAAGGCCATCATGTTCGTCATCGCGACGTAGAGGTAGTCGAGGTAGACCGGGCGCCAGTCGGCGGTCTTCGGGTCGGTTTCCTGCGGGAACTGGAAGTCCGCTTCGGCGCTCGACCACAGTTCGGGGCGTCGCCGGGCCACCGGACCCCCGCGGTCGAGCTCCCAGTAGACGAGCCCGAACACGATGATCGTGCTCACCCACACCTGCAGGGCGGTGAGCAGTACGGCCGCTCCGTCCGCGTGGCCGCCCAGCAACTCGGTGATCGTCCGGATCACCGTGAGCTGGCTCGCGACGGTCAGCAGTCCCGCCAGCGCGAAGGACACCCACCGGGACCAGGTGGTCTCGCGGGTCAGGCGCCGCGGGTTGAAGACGATCAGCGGGGTGAGCAGCAGGACGCCGAGCACCGGCACGACCCACGACGGGAAGAACAGCACCTCGTCGGGCAGGAACAGGCTGAGCGCCAGGTTGACCAGCACCGCCGCGGCGACCGGTGCCCGGTGTTCGTGTCGGGGGCCGGTCCTGGTCTGGGTCACGGAGTGAGTGTCGCACGGTGCCGTGACCGCACCCCGCGGGCGTGTTACGAGTGTGAGTCGGGGGAGTGCCGCGGCAGACACGGCACGGGCGTCTCGCGTAGGTTCCAGCCATGAGTGCAGAGCTGACGCTCGGCGCCGAGGAAGAGCTGCACCTCATCGACCTCGAGTCCGGCCGACTTTCCGCGAAGGCCCCCCGCCTTCTGCCCAAGCTGCCCACCGACCGTTTCGGCGCGGAGCTGCAGCGCACGACGATCGAGACGAACACCCCGGTGGTGCGGACCCTCGACGACCTGCGGCGGGTGATCGTCGACCTGCGCAGCGAGCTCAGTGCCGCGATCGCCCCGGCCGGGGTCACGATCGCCGCCGTCGGCACCGCGCCGAGGTCGGAGTACGCCGACTTCGAGCTGAGCGCCGGCGGGCGGTACGGCCGGATGCAGGAGCAGTACCGGATGCTCGTCGACGAGCAGCTCATCTGCGGCCTGCAGGTGCACGTCGGGGTGAGCGACCGCGACCTGGCGGTGCTGATCGCCCAGCGGGTGGCACCGGTGCTCCCGGTGCTGCTGGCCCTGAGTGCGTCGAGTCCGTTCTGGAACGGGCAGGACACCGGGTACGCCTCGTTCCGGAGCATCATCTGGCAGCGGTGGCCGTCGGCCGGCAGCTTCGGCCCGGTGGAGGACGCCGCCGAGTACGACCGGGTGCTCGACGACCTGATCGCCTCGGGCGTGATCGCCGACAAGAAGATGGCCTACTTCGACGTCCGGCCGTCGTCACACGCGCCGACGCTCGAGCTGCGGGTCTGCGACGCGACCCCGGTGGTGGACGACGCCGTGCTCATCGCCGGACTCTTCCGCGCCGCCGTGCGCAAGGCCGAGAAGTCGGTCGTGTCCGGCGCCGAGTGGCACCCGCGCAGCGAACCGCTGCACCGTGCGGCGATGTGGCAGGCCGCCCGCTCCGGGCTGAGCGGCGAGCTGGTCGGCCTCGGGCAGCACCCCGAACGCCTGCCCGCCGAGGTCGCGGTGCGCCAGCTCGTGTCCCGCCTGCGCCCGGAGCTCGAGGAGCTCGGCGACTGGGGCACGGTGACGGAGCTGCTCGACGCCACCCTGGCCCGCGGCAACTCCACCGATCGGCAGCGCACCGCGTACGCCGAGCGCGGGGAGATCGACGACGTCGTCGCCCTGGTGGTGGAGGACACCGCGGGGCTGCCGTCCGGACGCGACGAGGACCCGGTGGTCCCGCTCCCCGGGTACCGCGTCCGTGCCGGCGACGAGGCGGTCGGCCCCGGGGCGCGACCCCGACCGGCGTTCCGTGACCTGGCTGCCTTCTTCGACGGCTGGGACGCCGAGACCGCGATCGACCGTTGCACCGCCCGCGACGCCTGGACCCGCGAGCACCAGGTCGGCTTCGTGGTCGACGGCGGTGCGCAGGCGTTCGGCTGTGACCTGGTGCCCCGGACGATCAGCGCGTACGAGTGGTCGCAGCTCGAGCGTGGCCTGGGGCAGCGGTCCCGCGCGATCGAACTGTTCCTGCGCGACGCGTACGGCGATCGGCGGATCGTGGCCGACGGCGTGCTGGACGCGGACCACTTCGTCGGTGCGAAGGGCTGGGACCCGGACGCCACCCGGCTGCCGGCGACCGCGGTCCGTGCGCCGGTGCTCGGGTTCGACCTGGTGCGCAACGAGTTCGGCGGCTGGCGGGTGCTCGAGGACAACGTCCGCTCGCCCTCGGGCGTCGCGTACGGCATCGCCCTGCGCGAGCTGATGGACGACGTCGTGCCGGACGCCCCGCGGCCGGCGAACCTGCGCGACCCGCACGGCGTGACCGACCGGTTGCGCCGGACCCTCTGCGCGAACACCACCGCGGTGACGGGCGCGACCGACCCGGTGATCGCGCTGGTCAGTGACGGCCCCGCCGCCGGCGCGTGGTTCGAGCACCGCAGGCTGGCCGACGGGGCCGGGCTGCGCCTGGTGTCCGGGTCCGACCTGGACGTCCGCGACGGACGCGTGGTCGACGCGACGACGGATGACGTGCTCGACGGGCTGTACCTGCGGATCGACCGCGACGTCAGCGAGCTGACGGCGGAGCACGCTCCCGACCTCGGTGCGCGGATCCTCGACGCGGCGGAGGCAGGACGCGTCTACCTGGCGAACGCGCCGGGCAACGCGCTGGTCGACGACAAGGCGATGTACGTCACCGTGCCGGACCTGATCTGGTACTACCTGGACGAGAAACCCCTGCTGGCGTCCGTGCCGACGTACCGCACGAGCATCGAGGTCGAACGGCTGTCGGTCCTGGACCGCGTCGGCGAACTCGTCACGAAGCCGGTCGACGGCGAGGGTGGCCGCGGGGTCCTGATCGGACCGAGCGCGAGCGCCCCCGAGGTCGCCGAACGACGGCGCGAGATCGCCGCGGACCCCGCCGGGTGGGTGGGGCAGGAGGTGGTGCAGCTGTCCTCGCACCCGACGATCGGACCGGCCGGGCTCGACCCGCGGCACGTGGACCTGCGGGCCTTCGTGTACGCGACGGGGACCGGACCGGACGACGTGCACCTGGCCGACGTGGCCCTGACCCGCGTCGCACCCGAGGGCAGCATGGTCGTCAACTCGTCGCAGGGCGGCGGCGCGAAGGACACGTGGATCGTCGGGAACGCCCCGGCGGACACCGAGGGAGAGCGCTGATGTGTGGACTCGCGGGCGAGATCCGGTTCGACGGCCGAGCGCCGGACGTCGGGGCGGTCGCCCGGATGACCGGCTGCATGACGCACCGCGGCCCGGACGGTGACGGCCTGTGGGCTCGCGGCCCGGTCGCGCTCGGGCACCGACGGCTGTCCATCGTCGACCTGTCCACCGCGGGCGCGCAGCCGATGGTGCTGGCCGAGGCGGGGCTGACGATCGCCTACAACGGGATGGTCTACAACTACCGGCAGCTCCGCGACGAGCTGCACGGCAAGGGGCACCGGTTCGCGTCGACGTCGGACACCGAGGTCATCGCCCTGGCGTACGCCGAGTGGGGCACCGGGTTCGTCGACCACCTGATCGGGATGTTCGCCATCGCCATCTGGGAGCACGCCAGCGGCCGGCTGGTGTTGGCGCGGGACCGGCTGGGCATCAAGCCGCTCTACGTCGCGCCCGTCCCGGGCGGGCTCCGGTTCGCGAGCTCCCTGCCCGCGATCCTGGCAGGAGACGACGGGTCGAGCATCGACACGTCCATCGACCCCGTCGCCTTCGCCTCGTACATGAGCTTCCACTCGATCGTCCCCGCGCCCCGCACGATCCTGTCCGGCGTCGGCAAGCTCCCGCCCGCGACCGTCCGGGTGATCGAGCCCGACGGCACCGCGCACGACACCGTCTACTGGGAGCCCCGCTTCGAGCGCGACCCCGCCAGGGCGGACTGGTCCGAGCGGGACTGGGAGCAGGCGTTCATCGGCTCGCTCCGCACCGCCGTCGAGCGTCGGATGGTCGCCGACGTGCCGGTCGGGGTGCTGCTCTCCGGCGGGATCGACTCCTCGCTCGTGGTCGGGCTGCTCGCCGAGGCCGGGCAACAGGACCTCGCCACGTTCAGCATCGGGTTCGAGGCGGCCGGTGGTGAATCCGGCGACGAGTTCGAGTACTCCGACCAGGTCGCCCGGCACTTCGGCACCGACCACCACCGCATCCACATCCCCTCGTCGCGGCTGCTCGACGGCATCGACGGTGCTGTCGCCGCCATGAGCGAGCCCATGGTCAGCCACGACTGCGTCGCCTTCTACCTGCTGTCGCAGGAGGTCTCGCAGCACGTCAAGGTGGTGCAGTCCGGCCAGGGCGCCGACGAGGTGCTCGCCGGCTACGACTGGTACCCGCCGCTCGCCGACGTGCCGCGCGACCAGGCCGCCGAGGCCTACCGCTCCGTGTTCATGGACCGCCGGTGGCCGGCGCTGCAGGGCCTGCTCGGGGAGCGGTGGAAGAGCGACGACGACACCCCGTCGGCGTTCGTGGACCGCCAGTTCGCACGGCCGGGCGCGGAGACGAGCGTGGATGCCGCGCTCCGCAGCGACACGACGATCATGCTCGTCGACGACCCGGTGAAGCGCGTCGACAACATGACGATGGCGTGGGGGCTCGAGGCCCGCGTGCCGTTCCTGGACCACGAGTTCGTCGAGCTCGCCGCCGCGATCCCGCCGTCGATGAAGCTCACCGACGGCGGCAAGGGCGTGATGAAGCGCGCCTCGCGCGGGATCGTGCCCGACGCCGTCATCGACCGCAGCAAGGGCTCGTTCCCGGTCCCCGCCATCCGGCAGCTCGAGGGCCCGTACCTGCAGCGCGTCCGTGACGCGCTGCACGCCCCCGAGGCGCGGGAGCGCGGGCTCTTCGACCCCGCCACCGTCGAGCGGATGCTGCAGGACCCGAACAGCACCAGGACCGCGATCGGCGCGAACGCGCTCTGGCAGCTCGGCCTGATCGAGATGTGGCTGCAGCAGCAGGGGGTGCGGTGACCGTGGGTGCCGTCCGGATTGGAGGCGCGCAGGGCGTCGCGTCGTCGGCCACCGTCGAGCCGTCGGTCACCACCAGGGCCGCGGCCGACCTGGGTGCGCAGCTCACCGCCGCCTGGGGGTCGTGGGGACCGACCATGACCCGGAACGCCCGGCGCGTGGCGTTCGTGAGCGACCGGCACGGCACCCCCGAGGTCTTCGTGCAGGACGTCGTCGTCGACGGTGAACTGCCGGAACCGGTGCGGATCGCGCTGTCCGACGACCCCGTGATCCGGGTGTCGTGGTCGTCCGACGGGGAGTGGCTCGCCGTCGCCATCGCGACCGACGGCGGCGTGAAGCAGCAGGTCTGGGTGGTGCGGCCGGACGGCACCGACGCCGCGCAGATCGCCGGCTCGCGGTACCAGCACGCCGAACTCGGGCCGTGGAGCCGCAGCGGCCACCGGGTCGTCATCACCCTGCCCTCGACCGAGCCCGAGCAGCCGGCCCGCGCGTACCTGGTCGACCCGGTCACCGGTGACCGCGACGACCTGGCCGTGGGGGAGCTCATCCACATCCTCGACCTGTCGGTGGAGGAACGGCTCGTCGTGCTGAGCGACGGCCAGCGCGGCCAGGAGTTCGTCGTGGTGGTCGACCGGCTGACCGACGAGAGCCACGCCCTGTTCGCCGACGACCCCGACGGGTCCGCCGAGATCGCGTTCCTGCGGCCCTCGCCCGCGAGCGAGACCAGCCCGCTCGTCGCCTACGTCGCCACCGAGGCCGGACTGCCCCGCCGCGGCCTCGTCGCGCAGCCGGTCGGCCCGCACGGCTGGCGTGGCACACCGCGGCGGATCGTCGAGCGCGACGACGCCGAGCTCGAGTACCTGGACGCCGACGACGCCGGCCGTACCCTGCTGCTCGTCTGGAACGTCGACGGTCGCAGCGAACTCGACCTCATCAACACGCACGACGCCTCGCGCACCCCCGTGCCGGACCTGCCCGGGTACATCGTCACCGACCCTGTGCTCAGCCGTGACGGCCGGAGCGTGCTGCTCGCCGTCGAGGGACCGACCCGGCCGCGCGAACTGTGGCGGCTCGACACGAACGCGCTGACCTGGAGCCGGGTCACCGACGTGCCGGTGCTGCCCGACGTGCAGCTGGTCGAGCCGACGCTCGAGCGGTTCGCCGCCCGTGACGGGCTGGAGCTGACGGGCTGGCTGTACCGGGCTGTGGAGCCGGCCACGTCGTCGGCCGTCGGCGCTCGTGCTGCTGCTGCCGTGCCTCCCGGCCCGCGCGCAGCGCTTGTCCACCTGCACGGCGGACCGGAGTCGCAGGAACGCCCCACGTTCTCGCCGCAGCACCAGGCGCTCGCCGCCGCCGGGGTGACCGTGTTCGCGCCGAACATCCGCGGGTCCTCCGGGTACGGTCACGAGTTCGTGCACGCCGACGACCTGGCGCTGCGGTGGAACGCGCTCGCCGACGTCGTCGACTGCGCGCGGTTCCTGGTGACCAACGGGTACGCCGATCGCTCCCGGGTCGCCGTCGAGGGGCGCTCGTACGGCGGGTACGCGACCTTGGCGTCCCTGGCGTTCACGCCCGACGTGTTCGCGGCCGGGGTCGCGGTGTGCGGGATGAGCGACTTCGCGACCTTCTACCGGGACACCGAACCGTGGATCGCGGCCGCTGCCGCCACGAAGTACGGCCACCCCGTCGAGGACGAAGCCCTGCTCGCGGCCCTGTCGCCGATGCGGGCGATCGACGACGTCACGGCGCCGTTGCTCGTCGTGCACGGGGAGCTCGACACGAACGTGCCGATCGGTGAGGCGCACCAGGTGGTCGCGGCGCTGCGGGAGCGGGCGCACGACGTGGAGTACCTGGAGCTCGCGGGTGAGGGGCACGAGTACCGGCGGGCGGCGTCGCAGGCGCTGCTCGTGCGGCGGATGGTGGAGTTCGTGGCGGCGCGGCTGGGGTGAGGCCTGGCGGGGCGGGGTGCTCGGTGCTGGTCTGGTGCGCGCGCGGGTTCTTCGTGGTGCGAGGTTGCACGCTCGGTGCGAGCTTGTTTCCTCGCACCGGGTGGTCAACTTCGCACCGTGCCGTCACCGGGTGCAACGATGCGCCGGCGGCGCTCGCCGCGGGCGGACAATGGTGGGATGACGACCACTGATCTGACGCGACCCGGAGAGGTCCTCGTGGCCTCGGCAGCGGACGTCGAGCAGGTCGTCCACCGTGCCACGAACCAGTACGCCTCGGGCGTGGTCGCGGACACCGCCGGGTGGGCGGACGGCGATCGTCGGCGGATCGAGGACCTCGGGTTCCGCGGCGGAGACTCCCGGGGCGAGGCGCTCCGGACCCTCGACCTGACCATCGCCGACGACGGCACCCCGACGCGCATGCTCGACGCCCCCGCGATGGCCGCACTGAACAGCCACCACGCGCGGTTCGCCGAGCGGCGCGGCGACGTCGTCCGCTACCAGACGGACGTGTCGGTGTGGACGGGGATCCCCGCACAGCCGACCGCGCAGGACTGGGAGGACGTCCGGGCGCTGCTCGGGTCGGGCGGGATGCTCGGCGTCGGTGCGGCTGCCGTCCTGCCCGAGGGGTGGGACCTCGTCGAGGGTGCCGGCGGCGTGCAGCTGACCGGTGAGGCGATCGAGGGTGCGCCGGACGACGAAGCCGTCGTGCTGACGCCCGACGACGTGCCGGAGATGACCGCCCTGGTCGAGCGGACGAAGCCCGGGCCGTTCCTGCCGCGGACAATCGAGCTCGGCACGTACCTGGGCATCCGGCGGGACGGACGGCTCGTCGCGATGGCGGGGGAGCGCCTGCACCCGCCGGGGTGGACCGAGATCAGCGCGGTGTGCACGGACGAGGCGTACCGGGGGCAGGGGTTCGGGCGCCGGTTGGTGCTCGCCGTCGCGCACGGGATCCGGGAGCGGGGCGAGACCCCGCTGATGCACGCGGCCGCCGGGAACACCGGTGCGATCGGGCTCTACCAGCACCTCGGCTTCCGGTTGCGGGACCGTGGGGCGCCGCGGTTCGTGCGGGTGCCGTGAGCTGCGTTCCGGTCTGACGGGTCAGAACGCGGCGAGGGCACCCTGGAGCATGTCGTGGCCCTGGGCTTCGAAGCCCTCGTCGCCGACCGCGTAGGCCCAGGTCGCCGTCCCCACTGCTTCGCGGAGTTGGAGCCAGCGCCACGCGTCCGGAGTGCGCGGATCGTCGCCGTACCCGTCGAAGAACGCCGCTTCGAGCCTGGGATCGTGCTGCCAGTGCAGCACCGCGAGGCGGGTGAGGTCGAAGGACGCGGGGCGCCAGCCGAACCGGCCGAAGTCGATGACGCGGAGCCTGCGGTGGTGGTCGTCGCGGGCGTCGCGGGCGTCGTTGTCCACGATCCAGTTGCGCGGGTGGAAGTCGCCGTGGGTCGGGACGAGGGACTGCGTCGAGGTGTCGTTCGGGAGCGCGCGCAGTGCCGCTCGTGCGCGGGCGACCACGTCGTCGGGGATCCGGTGCGGTGCGTCGAGGGCGGCCAGTGCCTTCGCCTGCTCATGCTGCAGGAACGTCGGGTCCTGGCGGGTGTCCTGGTCGTGCAGTCGTCGGAGCAGTGATCCGGCCTGACGGTGGACGTCTGGATCGTGCTCGTCCGGGGTCCCGAGGGCGAGGTGCCCGGGGACGCGTTCGAGCACGAGGACGCGGTGCTCCTCGTTCGCCGCGACGAGGGCACCGGTGTCCCCGCTCGCTCGGAGCGCGGCGGTGGCGGTGCGGTGCGCTTCGAGCTCGCGGGGGAAGTGCGTGTTGGTCGGGCCGGAGGCCTTCACGGTGAAGCCGTCGTCGCCAGCGCGGATGTGCAGGACCCTGGTGTCGAGGAGCCCCCACGAGTCATCGGCCACGACGACGGCATCGTGGAGCGTCTCCTGCACGAACGCGATCTGGTCGTCATCGAGTCCGGTGTCCCCCCAGTGCATGGCGGCACGTTACCGTCCTGCTCCGACAGCTCGGGAGGCTGCAGCCCGCGTCCGGTGTCCGGATCGCGCGGATCGTTGCAGTACCCGTGAAGATCACCGTTCCGAGTCCGGCGCCGTGGGGGCGCGGAACCCCGGTGTTTCTGGGCCGGTCTTATCGGTTCCATCATGCAACTATCGACCCCCCGATGTGGGGGAGCATGCGTGAGCGAAGCTCCGTAACGTGCTGTGTGGCTGCACAGCACCGTCGCAGGGACTGGTGAGCTGCAGCAGCCGCAAGAGGGGTTTCTTGAGCGTGTTCGCTGCGTCGTGGTCCGGTCGTGTTCGTGGAGTGATGCTGGCGGTGGTGGCGTTGGTCGCCCTGCTGGGTTCGTTGTTGGTGGTGGTGTCGCAGCCGACATCGGCACAGGCTGTGGTGACCGGGACGGGCGGGCAGTACGTGCCGATGCCTTCGAACGCCCGCGTGCTGGAAGGTGCGACGTCGGCAGGGACGTTCCGCACGGTGAAGATCGCCGGAGCCGCCGGGCTCCCGTCGTCGGGGATCGGCGCCGTGACGATGATGGTCACGGTCGCTGACCCGAAGGGGTCGGGGCAGCTGCAGATGCGTGCCGACGATGCCGACACGACGACGCTGCTGATGATCTACAACTCCGGTGTCGGTGGGAACCGGTCGAACACCGGGCTGCTCGCGGTCGCGGACGACGGCACGATCCAGGTGCGGACCGAGACGGCGCAGTCGAAGGTCATCATCGACATCACCGGCTACTACACGTCGACGAAGAACGGTGTCTCGGCCGGTGGGTTCGTGGCGATGTCCCCGTCGCGCGTGCTCGACTCTCGTGGCGGGATCGGTGGCGCGCAGGGGCAGATCCCCGCGGGTTCGCAGCGCACGATCCAGGCGACGGGCTCGAACGGCATCCCCGAGGGTGCCGCGGCGGTCGCGGTGAACATCATCGTCATCAACCGATCGGGCAAGGCCGGCTACGTCCGTCCGACGCCCACCGGTGAGACCCGGAGCACCGGCGTCCTCAACTACAACTCGAATGAGGACCTCGAGACGGCGATGAACGCGCAGGTCGCGTTGAACGCCGACGGGAAGTTCAGCATCGACACCGCCGCGGAGGGCGGGAAGATCGACCTCGTCGTCGACATCCAGGGCTACTTCCTCAAGTCGAACCCGGGCGGTGGTTTCACCCCGTTGAACGGTCGCCTCATCGACACCCGCAAGACCGCGAGCATCGCTTCGGGTGCCTCGTTCACGGTGCAGGTCGGTGGCGTCCAGGGCGCCCCGACCGTTGAGGGCGGCTTGTCGGCTGCCGCGGTGACGTTCACTGCGGTCAACGACAGCGGTGCGGACTCGTACGCGAAGATGTGGGCCGATGGTGCGGCTGAGCCGACCTCGTCGGCGATCAGCAGTGACAAGACCTCGAAGGTGTCGAACACCGTGGTCGCTCCGGTGGGGGCGAACGGGAAGATCCGCATCAAGAACATGGGCAAGGGGGCGATGGACTACCTCGTGGACCTGCAGGGTGCGTACAACTCGCTGCCCGGCGGCCCGGGTGAGACGAACCGGACCGGCAAACGAACCTCGGCGACGACACTCCCGTTCCCGATCACGGACCAGACCAACGCGTCCGTCGACGTCGGCACCGGCAACCTTCTGGTCAGCACGACTGCGATGAGCCTGCCGGGAGTGACCGAGAACACCACGATCGGCGCCGCGTACAACTCGCGCAGCACCACCGTCGGTGACACCAACACGATGGACGCGAACCGGTGGCAGTACGCCCTCGCCGGCGCTGGGGACCTCACCGCGAACGCCGACGGTGTCATCTACACGGACGCCGTCGGGACGACGTGGCAGTTCCGTCCGTCCGGGGCGCAGGGCGCTTTCACCAGCCCGGCTGGTCTGCAGCAGACCCTGACCCGCGTCGACAACAGCACGACGCACGAGTACACGTTGAAGGGGTGGACGTCGAACTCGACGACGCACTTCAACCTCGCGGGTCAGCCCACCTCGATCGTGGACCGGAACAAGAACCAGATCAGCTTCAACTCCGACGAGCCGGGCTTCACCCTGAAGTCCCTCGTCTCGACCGCGGGTGTCACCGGGGCCCGGACGGCGAACTCGTCGTACGCCAACGGTGTGCAGACGTTCTCGCAGACCAGTGGCTCGAGCTCGCGGAGCGTGTCGTGGACGAAGAACAGCACCGGCGACATCACCACCTACACGGACGCGCTCGGCAAGAAGACCACGTTCGCGTACACCAGCGGAAACCTGACCTCGATCACGGCGCCCGAGGGTGGCGTGACGGCGTTCACGTACGACTCGTCCGACCGGGTCACGAAGGTCGAACAGCGCAACACCACTGCCGGCTCGCCGGGGACCGCTGTGACGCGATTCTCGTTCAAGGACGACACCACCACGCTGGTTGCTGACCCGCGGTCCGATCAGTCGGTCGCTGTGGCGGACACGAAGTACACCAACTACACCCTCGACGGGAACGATCTCGTCACGAACGTCGTCGACGCCGCGAAGCGGGAACAGTCCCGCTCCTACAAGTCCACGAACAACGGCGTCGAGAACTCGAGTGTCGGCGCGGGCGCAAGCGCATCGACGTCGAAGAACACCTACGGGGCGAACAACGAGCAGTCGCTGACGCAGTCGGAGTCCGGCGCGGGCACGAAGAACTCGGCGACGTACGGTTCCGGATCGGCTGCCTACCTGCCGTCAAAGGTCACCGACAGCTCGGGTAATGAGACCAACTACGGCTACGACGGCCCCGGCAACCGAACGTCGACCGCCACGGGCGGCTCCGGTCCGGAGGCGGCGAAGGCAGAGCTCGAGTACAACAAGAAGGGCACCGACCCGTATGCGTGGGGTGCGGTGAAGTCCGCGACGGCTCCCGGCGACGGTGATCGGAAGACGACGTATTCGTACGACACCCACGACCAGCTGCTCGCCATCACGGCGCCGGCCAACACGGTCGGGGAACAGAAGTACTCCTACGACGACTTCGGCCGTGTGAAGAACCACACCGACGGTGACGGCGGCGTCACGACGTACTCGTACGACAACGACGACCGGCTGCTGACGACTTCGTTCGATGACGGCACCGCAACGGTGACGAACACCTACGACGGGAACGGCAATCAGCTCACCGAGCAATCCGCGACCGGCACCATCACCAACACCTACGACCAGCGGAACCGGCTCACCTCGACCGTGAACACCGCCGGCGGTGGCACCGTGTCCTACGGCTACGACCTCGCCGGCAACACGGCCAAGGTCACCGACGCCCACGGCACCGTCACGCACGACTACGACGTCGCCAATGTCCTGACCCGCACCACCTACCCGACCGCGAACGGCGGTACGGCGAAGCAGGTCTACAAGAACGACGACCACGGCCGCCGCACCGACGCCTGGCTCGGCGCTGTCGAGAACACGGATCCGACCAAGGACCCGACGTCGTGGCAGGCGCACCAGACGATCACCTACGGCGTGTCCGACCACGTCACCGGTGTTCGCGCCGTGAACGCCGACGACCCGTCCAAGCCCGTCGTGAGCCTGACGTACTGCTACATCACCGGGATCGACGCCGGGGGCGACTGCTCGGCGACGAACAGTGCGAACGCCACGGACAAGATCCAGTGGGTCAAGGACAACATCACCCAGCAGACCACCACGTACACGTACGACTCGAACAGTCGCCTCACCAAGGCCGCGCAGGCCGGCGGTGCGACGAACATCACGTGGGCGTACACCTACGACGCGGCCGGGAACCGGCTCACCGCCAAGCGCGGCGGCGACGTCACCAGCTCGCAGACGCTGACCTACAACACCGTCGGGCAGATCACCTCTGACGGCTACGCGTACGACGGTGTCGGCAACTTGGTGAAGGCGCCCGGGCAGACGTTCACCTACAACGGGGCGCAGCAGATGACGTCCTCCACGAAGGACGGCGTCACCACCCGTTACGAGTACGCCGGCGGCAACATGAACAAGCTGCTCTCGCAGGCCACCGACGGGGGAACCGAGTACGACTACACGTATGGCACGTCCGACTCCAACGGTGTCCCCGTGATCACCAGCCGCACCATCGCGGGCACCGGGACTGCGTCGGTCATCAGCGACCCGGGGAACGGGCAGCCGCTGGACCTGCAGACCACCGACGGCACCACGAGCATGTGGGTCATCGACGGCAGCGGCAGCCCGGCCGCCGCGATCGCCGACACCGGGAAGACCGCGTACACCGTCTCGTACGACCCGTACGGCGTTGAAACCGTGACCGTTGGCGGCGACAGTGCGCAGTGGCAGCAGAACCCCTACGGGTTCAAGGTCGGGCTCCGCTCGAGCAACACCGACACCGGGCTCACCAAGTTCGGCTACCGTTGGCAGTCCAGCATCACTGGGGCATGGATCGAACGCGACACCCTCGATGCACCCCTCAGCTCAACGAACGCCAACCGCTACGCCTTTGCGGGTGCCGATCCGATCAACGGCAGTGATCCGACTGGCCTCTATAATTGGAGGCTGGCGGGAGCGGACTTCCTTCTTGCAACAGGCGTCGGAACGGGGATCGGGGCTGCGGTCGGTTGCATCGCCACCATCGCAATTGGGTGTGGGCCAGGTGCAGGACCGGGGGCTGCAATCGGCACTGCGTTGGGTGCAATATTCGGTGCCGGTTTCGTGCTCGGCGCGTCCCTTGCTGGAGGTTATAGTGAGTAAAAAACAATCCAACCCGAAACGCGATCGCATTGTCGCGATTTCGCCTGCTCTTGTGGGTGTCCTCGTTATTGGACTAATTGTCGGACTGCAACAGGTTGACATAGTGTTTGCGCTGATCATTCTTGGCGCTTTCGTAGTAGCCGTTTTGCCGCCCATCTTGGTTGTGCTCAAATTAACACCGGACGATTCGCAGTAGTTGGTGCGAGCGACCGCTCCATCGGTTGAGACCTCCACTACTGGTCCAGCGGTCGCCGGGTGAGGACGGTGCGACCATCGCCGAAGCGATCAAGGCTTGGGCTGTCCGGTAGCCGGTCGTTCACCGCACGGTCTGCGCGACCCCACTGGGGTGTGGAACGGACCGGAGGAGCTTCGTCTCGACTCCGGTCCGCACAGGAGCTGGTGCGACCCCTGCGCGCGACCGTACCACCCGTTACGAGTACGCCGGCGGCAACATGAACAAGCTGCTCTCGCAGGCCACCGACGGGGGAACCGAGTACGACTACACGTATGGCACGTCCGACTCCAACGGTGTCCCCGTGATCACCAGCCGCACCATCGCGGGCACCGGGACTGCGTCGGTCATCAGCGACCCGGGGAACGGGCAGCCGCTGGACCTGCAGACCACCGACGGCACCACGAGCATGTGGGTCATCGACGGCACCGGCAACCCTGTCGCCGCGATCGCTGACACTGGCAAGACCGCGTACACCGTCTCGTACGACCCGTACGGCGTCGAAACCGTCACCGTCGGCGGCGACAGCGCGCAGTGGAAGCAGAACCCCTACGGGTTCAAGAGTGGTCTCCGCTCGTCCAGCACCGACAACGGGCTCACCAAGTTCGGGTACCGCTGGCAGTCCAGCACCATCGGTGGGTGGACCGAACGCGATACCCTCGACGCACCGCTCGAACCGACTAACGCTAATCGGTATGGCTACGCAGGCTTGGACCCGATCAATCTCACAGATCCAACAGGCGCTGCTTCCCGGTTCTGGACCAGCCTGGGATGTGCCGCGGGTATTGCTACAGCCCCGGTATCCGGATGGAAGTCGCTCGTAGCCGGTGGTGCTGGAGCTGTTGCCACCTGCGAGGATGCATTCGCGCAGACAGCCGAGTGCGACGCCGCAGTAGATGCTGACAGGGCTTCGGGATATCGTTGGCAGAGTGATTACGTAGCTCCGTGCCAGAACCCGTTCTCGGACCAGCTGCGATAATAGGGGTGTGAATCATCAACAGGACACGAAGTAAAAACGAACAGAAGTTAGTGGCTGGGGTGATGGGCGTAGCGGCCGTGATCATTGGAATTTACGCTGTGCTTTCTTTCGTAGAGGGTAGTTTATGGCGTGGCTCCCTAGCCGTAGTGAGTGCTGCTCTCCTCGGATATTTTGCGATAGGCTTAGCGTTCCCAAGTCGCACTAAGCATCGCTGATGGTTTGGGTGCTCACCGAGATATAGCGTTGCATAGCACCGGCAAATCAGCGACCCGGGCACGGGGCAGCCGCTGGACCTGCAGACCACCGACGGCACCACGAGCATGTGGGTCATCGACGGCACCGGCAACCCTGTCGCCGCGATCGCTGACACTGGCAAGACCGCGTACACCGTCTCGTACGACCCGTACGGCGTCGAAACCGTCACCGTCGGCGGCGACAGCGCGCAGTGGAAGCAGAACCCCTACGGGTTCAAGAGTGGTCTCCGCTCGTCCAGCACCGACAACGGGCTCACCAAGTTCGGGTACCGCTGGCAGTCCAGCGTCACGGGCGGGTGGATCGAACGTGACACTCTCGACGCGCCCCTCAGCCCGAGTAATGCCAACCGCTACGCGTTCGCGGGAGCTGACCCCATCAATAAGTCAGATTCCTCGGGTCGTAGCGTCGGGGGAGCGGCCGTCAATGCGGGTGTGGCGACAATCGCTGCCGTCGGGACCGCCGCAGTTTGCGCGTCAACCGCAGGAATCGGTTGCTTGGTGGGTGGAGTGGTCTTGGGTGGAGTGTTCGGAGGTTTTGGCGGTATCGCCCAGGAAGCAGTTGAAGGTGGAGATAACTATGGGCAGGCGGCACTCGAAGGAACGGTAAGCGGGGCTATTGGAGGCTTCGGCGGTGGCATCGCCGGCAAGCTGATCAAGTACCTGCCGCGTGGCTAGGAGGGCCGCAACATGTCGGGCTTTTGGATCACATGGACAGTCCTGCTGGTTATTGCAGTCGGCGCACTGGTGCTCGTTGGAGTGGGTGTCCAGCGAACAATTTCCACAGAAGGATGGCGCGACGGAAAGCTCCATCGCGGAGCCGGAGGGCGATGGTTCTGGAGTGGGATCATCGTCGCGTTGATCGACGGGGTGGCGCTGATCCTCCTTGTCCTGACGAACTAGGACGTGAGCGGCCTTTGACGGAGAAACCACGACATTCGGGCGTCGTGTCGGGGCAAGGGCGCATGGTCGATCAGGTGAAGGGGACTGGAAGGCCGCAATGTCTGCGAGCAAGTCCATCGTGAGCCCGATCATGCGGGTGAGTCGATTTCGCAAGAGTGGGGGGCCGATGGCAGCGCAGCCTGGTCGGAGCCCTCGCACTCAGCCCGAGTCGTGGATTCTCTAGGATCGACCCATGTCCACGACCATGCCCGGCTTCGGGACGGAGCGCATCACGCAGCTCGGCCTGCGTGACCGCGTCTACGACCGGGTGCTCGAGGTCCTGATGGGCCACGACGTCGAACCGGGCATGCGGCTGTCGATCGACGGCCTCGCTCGCTCGCTGGGGGTCTCGCCGACCCCGGTCCGCGAAGCCCTGGTGCAACTCGAACGCACCGGCCTCGTCACCCGTGAAGCGAACAAGGGGTACCGGGTCTCCCCGCCCCTGGCCGGTGACCAGCTCGAGGCACTGTTCGACGCCCGGCTGATCGTCGAGAGCGGCGCGGTCGAGCTCGCGGCCCGCGGCGACGTCGGCGGCCTGCGCGAGCGACTGGCAGCAGCGCTCGACGAGCAGGCTGCGGTGGCCGCCGAGGTCGCCTCCGTCGGTGCTGCGCACGCGCCGGAAGAGCTGATGGCCCGCTTCTTCCGCAGCGACTGGCAGTTCCACCAGCTGATCTTCGACGCGACACGGAACCCGTTCCTCGAGGAGATGTCCGAGATCATCACGACGCGCGTGCACCGCATGCGGCAGATCGTCGAGGGTGGCGGGGACGACACGGATCGTGCGGTCCAGGAAACCGGGCCATCCTGGAGGCGCTCGCTGCGGACCCGACGTCGGCCGTCGCCGCGATGCGGCTCCACATCGACGCCGTCCGGTTGCGTTCGCGCGCGGACGCGTCCCACACGAGCTGAGGCGGAGGGGTTGCGTTCCGGCGTCGTGCGAGTATCTTTCCTATAGGAAAGAGGTTCAAGGCTGAACCACCACGACATGCAAGGGAGCATTCCGTGACCACTCCACAGGACTGGGTCGACCAGGATTGGGACCCCACCACCTGGACGTCGGAGACCTGGCCGGTCGCCGCGTGCCTGCACGGGTTCGCGCAGGTCACCCGCGACGGGACGGCATTCCACGACGCCCCCGCCGAGGTGTGGGACGAGGTGTTCGGGCAGATCGAGGCCGTCGGCTTCTCGCTGGCCGAACTCGCTGACAGCCACATCCGGCCCGCTGACCTCGAAGCCTCGCGCCGCGACGAGCTGTTCGCCGTCGCGAAGTCGCACGGCATCGGGATCCCGTCGGTGCACCTGCAGCGCAAGAGCGTCATCCAGCCCGGGCACGAGGACGAGAACCTCGCTTACGCCCACCGCACGATCGACGCGGCGGCCGAGTGGGGCATGCAGGTGTTCTCGACCGGGCTGCACCAGCCGTTCACCGACGCCCAGAAGCGGGCGCTGTGGTTCTGGACGGCGCCGGGCCCGAAGGACCCCGACGACCCCGAGGTCTGGAACGCCGCGGTCAAGCGACTGCGGGAGCTCGGCGAGCACGCTGCGAGCGTCGGGCTGCCGATGGCGCTCGAGCTGTACGAGGACACGTACCTCGGCACTGCCGACAGCGCGGTCCGCCTGGTCGAGGAGATCGGGCTCGACAACGTCGGCCTGAACGCGGACGTAGCCAACCTCATCCGTCTGCACCGTCCGGTCGAGGACTGGCGGGAGCTGTTCGCGAAGACCATGCCGCACACGAACTACCTGCACGTGAAGAACTACACGCGTGACGAGGCCGGCGACGGCAGCTGGGCGACGAGTGCGCCGAGCACCATGGAGACGGGCCTCATCAACTACCGCCAGGTCCTGCGCGACGCCGTCGCCGACGGGTTCCGCGGGATCGTCATGACCGAGCAGTACGGCGGGGACAGCCTCGGCGTCTGCGCCACCAACCAGCAGTACATCCGATCCGTCCTCGCGACGACGAAGCTCGACGCGACGGCGACCCCGACTGCAGCAACCAGCACCGAAGGAGCAATCCGATGAGCACCCTCGACATCGCCGTCGTCGGGTCCGGCTACATGGGCGGCGGGATCGCCCAGGTCCTCGCCCTCGCCGGCCACACGGTCCGGATCGCCGACGTCTCGGCCGAGATCGCCCAGCAGAACCTGGAGCGGCTGCTCACCGAGACTGCGCAGTTCGTCGCCGACGGGCTGTTCCCCGAGGACGCCGTCGATCGGGTCCGCGCACACCTGAGCGCTGCCGAGTCGATCGAGGCCGCCGTCGCCGACGCGGACTTCATCGAGGAGGCCGTGCCCGAGAAGCTCGAGATCAAGCACGCGACGCTCCGCCGCATCAGCGAGGCCGCCCGCCCCGACGCCGTGATCGGCTCGAACACCTCGACGATCCTGATCGAGTCGCTGGCCGAGGCCGTCGTGGGCCCGGAGCGGTTCCTCGGCGTGCACTTCTCGAACCCGGCTCCGTTCATCCCCGGCGTCGAGCTCATCCCGCACCCGACCACCAACGAGCACGCGATCGAGGTCGGCGAGACCGTCGTCGCCGCGACCGGCAAGCAGTCGGCACGGGTGAAGGACTCGACCGGGTTCGTCCTGAACCGCCTGCAGTACGCGCTGTTCGAGGAGGCCACGAAGATCGCCGACGAGGGCATCGCGAGCCCCGACGACATCGACACCATCGTGCGGACCACGTTCGGGTTCCGCCTGCCGTTCTTCGGCCCGTTCGCGATCGCCGACATGGCAGGGCTCGACGTCTACGCCTTCTGCTTCGAGTCGCTGCAGACCCGCTGGCCCGAGCGCTTCGCCACCCCGCCGTCGCTGCAGCAGCACGTCGACGCCGGTGAACTCGGCACGAAGTCCGGCGCCGGGTACCTCGAGGTGCTGGCCGACCGCACGCCCGAGCTCGTGGCCTACCGGAACAAGGCGTACGTCGCGATGCAGAAGCTCCTCGACGAGCTCGGCCCGGCACCGATCCACTGAGCCCGGAGCACGAACCATGAGCACGCAGAACCCCCAGACCGAACAGACCGAACAGACCCGCACCGTCGTCCTCACCGGGGCCGCCTCACCGCGGGGCATCGGCCGCGCCACCGCCCACCACCTGGCCGAGGCCGGGTGGGACGTCGGGATCGTCGACCTCGACCAGACGGCGAGCGAGCAGGTCGCCGCCGAGATCCGCGAACAGCACGGCGTGCGGGCCGTCGGTGTCGGTGCGAACGTCGCCGACGAGTCCGCCGTCCGTGCGGCCTTCGACACGATCGAGGCCGAACTCCGGCCGATCACCGCGCTCGTGAACCTGGCCGGGGTCTCGTCCGCGCACGCCTACCTCGACCTGCCCGAGGGGGAGTGGCACCGTGTGCTGTCGATCAACCTCGACGGCGTGCACTTCGCCAGCCTGCGGGCGGCGGAGTCGATGGTGCGGTCCGGCTACGGGCGCATCGTGAACCTGTCGTCGGTCTCCGCCCAGCGCGGCGGCGGCACCTTCAGCAAGACCCCGTACACGGTGGCGAAGGCCGGCGTGATCGGCCTCACCCGTGGTCTGGCACGCGAGCTCGGCCCACGCGGCGTCACGGTCAACGCGATCGCCCCCGGTCCGATCGACACCGACATCATGGGCGGCACCCTGTCCGAGGAGCGGAAGGCCGAGATGGCCGCCGACGGCGTGCTGCCGCGCATCGGCACCCCGCGGGACATCGCTGCCGCCATCGCGTACCTGATCAGCGAGGACGCCGGGTTCGTCACGGGCCAGACGCTCAACGTCGACGGCGGCCTGTACATGCACTAGGGCCAGCCGCCCGCGGAACGCGCGCCGACCGGGCGACGCGATCCGTGCCTCCCGTCCGGACGACCGAACCGACCGCCGGACGCCAGAACGACCGCACCGTGCTCGCAAAGGAGCGAACCCGTGTCACTACCCCCTGCCCCCGCGCTCGGGTCGACGAACGACCCCGGCCTGAAGTCCGCCATCGGCAAGGCGACGAAGCACCTCATGCCGATGCTCGTCATCCTGTACTTCGTCGCGTTCCTCGACCGCACGAACGTCGGCTTCGCCGAAGAGGCCCTGCGCGTCGACCGCGGTATCTCCGACGCCGCCTTCGCCCTGGGCGCCGGCATCTTCTTCATCGGCTACGCGATCTTCGAGATCCCGTCGAACCTGCTGCTCAAGCGGTTCGGTGCGCGCTTCTGGCTCGCCCGGATCGCCGTCACGTGGGGCATCGTCGCCGCACTGTTCGCCTTCACGACGAACGACACGATGTTCATCATCCTGCGGTTCATCCTGGGTGTGACCGAGGCCGGGTTGTTCCCGGGCGTGATCATGTACCTGTCCGAGTGGTTCCCGAACAAGGTGCGCGTGCGCATGTTCGCGATCTTCTACCTGGCGCAGCCGTTCTCGCAGATGATCGGCGCCCCGTTGTCCGGCGGCCTCATCAGCGTCGGTGACCGGGTCACCCCGTTCCACGGCTGGCAGGTCATGTTCGCCGGCGAGGGCATCCTCGCGGTGCTGGCCGGTGTCGCGGCCCTGGTGTTCCTGACGAACAGTCCACAGCAGGCGAAGTGGCTCGAACCGGGCGAGAAGGCGTCGCTCACCGCGGCCATGGAGCGCGAGGACACCGCTCGCACCGAGGACGGCCCGAAGGGCATCTGGCGCGCGATGGCGAGCGGGCGCGTCTGGTACTTCACGATCATCTACTTCTGCCTGCAGGTCGCCGTGTACGGCACGACGTTCTACCTGCCGCAGCAGGTGTCCTCGCTGCTCGGGCAGGACGTCGGCTGGCAGGTCGGGCTCGTGACCGCGATCCCGTGGCTCGTCGGGCTCGTCGCCTGCTACCTGATCGGGTCGCGGGCGGACTCCGTCGGCCGACGCCGGCGCTGGGGCACCCTGTTCTACGTCACGACCGGCCTGTCGATCCTCGGCTCGGCGTGGGCGGGGGCGAACGGGCAGCCGGTGCTCGGCATCCTGTTCATCACGCTGGCCGTCGCGAGCTTCCTGTCCGTCGGCCCGATCACCTGGGCGTACCCGACGGCGTTCCTGACCGGTGCCGCAGCCGCCGCGGGCATCGGCCTGATCAACTCGCTCGGCAACCTCGGCGGGTTCGTCGCCCCGATCATGCGCACCGCGATCAACGAGGTGGTGCCCACCGACAGCGGTGCGTTCGGCATCGTCTCGCTCGGTGTCCTGGCGTTCGTCGCCGCGGTGATGATCTTCTGCACCAAGTTCTTCCGCGGGGCCAAGGCCGACGAGCTGCTCGACACCTCGCACGTCCGCACCACCGACCCGAAGGGCAGCAAGCGATGACCCGACTGTTCAACGACCCGGCGGACTTCGCCGACGAGGCGACCGACGGCTTCGTCGCCGCGAACGAACGGTGGGTGCGGAAGGTGCACGGCGGCGTCGCCCGCGCCACCACGAGCCCCGACGGCACGGTCGCCGTCGTGATCGGCGGCGGCTCGGGGCACTACCCCGCGTTCGGCGGACTGGTCGGACACGGCTTGGCCGCGGGTGCCGCGATGGGCAACCTGTTCGCCAGCCCCAGCGCCCAGCAGGTCACCGGCGTCGCGAAGGCCGCGGAACACGGGGGTGGGGTGCTGCTCAGCTACGGCAACTACGCCGGAGACGTCCTGAACTTCGACGCCGCTGCCCGCACGCTCGAGGCCGACGGCATCCCGGTCCGGACGGTCCGCGTCACCGACGACGTGACGAGCGCCCCGGCCGACGACCGCGCGAAGCGCCGCGGCATCGCGGGCGACCTCTGCGTCTTCAAGGTCGCCGGCGCCGCCGCCGAGCGCGGGGACGACCTCGACACGGTCACCGCCGTCGCCGAGCGGGCGAACGACCGGACGCGCAGCTTCGGCGTCGCGTTCTCCGGGTGCTCGCTGCCGGGTGCCGAAGAACCCCTGTTCACGGTCCCCGAGGGCCGGATGGCGGTCGGCATGGGCATCCACGGCGAGCGTGGCATCGACGAGACGGACGTGCCCACCGCGGACGGGCTGGCCGAGCTGCTGGTGTGCCGGCTGCTCGACGAACTGCCCGACGGCGTGGCACTCGAGGGCCAGCGGGTGGTCCCGATCCTGAACGGTCTGGGCTCGGTCAAGTACGAGGAGCTCTTCGTCGTCTACCGCTCGGTGCAGCGGCGCCTGGCGGACGCCGGGGTCGTCATCGTGGAGCCCGAGGTCGGCGAACTCGTCACGAGCTTCGACATGGCCGGAGTCTCCCTGACGCTGTTCTGGCTCGACGACGAGCTCGAGGAACTCTGGGCAGCACCCGCGGACACGCCCGCCTACCGCAAGGGCGGTGCCGTCGCCGAACAGCGCGTCGACCCGTCCACCGTGGCGGCGGACGCCGAGGGCGTCGGCATCGGCCAGGCGACCGACGAGTCCCGTGCGGTCGCCGAGCAGGTCGCCGCCGGGTTCGCCGCGGTCCGCGCCGTCCTCGACGAGCACGCCGACGAACTCGGGCGCATCGACGCCGTGGCCGGTGACGGCGACCACGGCATCGGGATGCAGCGCGGATCGCACGCCGCCGACGTCGCGGCCGCCGACGCGGTCAGCCGCGGTGCCGGTGCCGGCACCGTCCTGCTGGTCGCCGCGGACGCCTGGTCCGACAAGGCCGGCGGCACGTCCGGTGCGATCTGGGGTGCCGCCCTGGAGGCACTGGGTCGCGTGGTCGGGGACGACTCGCGTCCGTCGGGTGCCACCGTCGCGCAGGGGGTCCGCGCGGCCACCGAGGCCGTGCTCGCGTTCGGCGCCACCGTCGGTGACAAGACGATGGTGGACGCGCTGGTGCCGTTCGACGAGGTGCTCCGCACCCGGCTCGACGCCGGGGCGGCGCTCGCCGAGGCCTGGGGTGACGCGGCCCGTGCCGCCCGTCAGGCAGCGGACGCCACCGAGTCCCTGGTGCCGAGGATGGGCCGGGCGCGGACGCACGCCGACCAGGCCGTCGGCACCGCGGACCCCGGTGCGCTGTCCTTCGCCCTCGTCGTGGAGACGGTCGCCCCGTGATCACCGTCGGGGTGTCGCTGAAGACGTACTTCTCGCACGCCCGGACGCTGTCGTGGGCGGCCGAGGTCGCCGACATCGCCCGGCGACACCCCGCGGTGCGCTCGGGTGCGGCGTCGCTCTTCGTGGCGCCGACGTTCCCGGCCCTCGTCCCGGTGCGTGAGCTGCTCACCGGCACCGGTGTGCAGCTCGCCGCGCAGGACCTGTCGTGGGCCGACGCGGGCGCGTTCACCGGCGAGGTCTCCGGCGCCGAACTGCGGGAGATCGGTGTCGACCTGGTCGAGATCGGGCACGCCGAACGGCGCTCCCTCTTCCACGAGGACGACGCGACGATCGCGGGGAAGGTGCACGCGGCCTTCCGGAACCACCTGCGTCCGCTGGTCTGCGTCGGGGAGCCGGACCGGGCCTCCGATCCGACCGAGGCCGTGGCGGCGGTGACCGCGCAGCTCGACCGGGCCGTGTCGACCGCCGTCGCGGACGGGCGCGCCGGACCCCTGACCGTCGCCTACGAACCGGTGTGGGCGATCGGCGCCCCGGTACCCGCACCGGACGACCACATCGTGGCGGTGCTCGCCGGGATCGAGCAGCACCTCGCCACCCGGCCGGAGCTGCACGGCAGCACCGTGCTCTACGGGGGCAGCGCCGGACCCGGCCTGCTCACGCGGGGGCAGGGCCGGATCGGCGGGCTGTTCCTCGGACGCTTCGCCCACGACCCGGCAGCGGTCGAGGCGATCCTCGACGAGGTCGCCGCGGACTAGTCCTCGCGGGTGCCCGCCAGCCCGTGGTCGTGTGCGTAGACGACGAGCTGCACCCGGTCGCGCAGTGACAACTTGCCCAGGATGCTCGAGATCTGAGTCTTCACCGTCGACTCGGTGACGTACTCCTTCGTGGCGATCTCGGCGTTCGACAGGCCGCGGGACGCCCACCCGAACACGACGCGCTCCCGCTCGGTCAGGGTCGCGAACTCCGGCGGCTGCGGTGCCGGGGCCCGGGCGACGTCGGTGCCGAACAGCTGCGCGAGGTCGTTCGGGGCGATGACCGAGCTGCCCTCGTGCACGGCCCGCACCGCGGCGAACAGGAACGGCGGCGTGGTGTCCTTGAGCAGGAAGCCGCTGGCGCCGAGCCGGATCGCGGTCGCCGCCGCCGGGTCGAGCCCGAAGGTGGTGAGCACGACGACGCGGGGCAGCGGCCCCGGGACGGCGCCGGAGTAGAGCTGCCGGACGGTCTCCACGCCGTCCATGCCGGCCATCCGCATGTCGAGCAGCACCACGTCGGGGCGCACCTCGGGGATGAGCGCGAGCGCTTCGGCCCCGTCGGAGGCCTCACCGACCACACGCATGTCGTCCTGGGCATCGAGCACCACCCGGAGCCCCGCGCGGAACAGCGCCTGGTCGTCGGTGAGCAGGATCCTGATCGGTTCGGTCATCGGACGGGTCCCCCTTGGACGTCGAACGGGATGCGGGCGCGTGCCGTGAACACGTCGTCCAGCACGGCGGCGTCGAACGACCCACCGAGGGCGCCGAGGCGCGAGTCCATGCCGTCGATCCCGCGGCCCGAGCCGGCCGTGGTGCCGTCACCGGCGACGTTCTCGACCTCGAGCACCAGGTCGGCGTTCCGCCAGGTCTCCCGCACGACGACCGGGTTGCCGGGGGCGCCGTGGCGCAGGGCGTTCGTGAGCATCTCCTGCAGCACGCGGCGGGCAGCGGTGCCGGTGTCCGGGCGCAGGGCCAGCGGGACCCCGCGCACCGTGCGGTCGACGTCGACCCCGGCGTCGCGGATGCCCTGCACGATTTCCTCGAGCGACCCCGGGCCGGTCGCCTCGGCGGAGCCGTCGATGTGCCCGAGGACCTGTCGGACCTCGACCAGGGAACTCCGGGCGGTGCTCGCGATGGTGGCGCTGACCGCTCGGATGCGCGCCTCGTCGTCGAGGAACGGCACCGAGTCGGCCTGCGCGATGATGACCGCGAGCGAGTGGCCGACGACGTCGTGCACGTCGCGGGCGATGTCCGCGCGGATGCGTTCGGACTCGGCGACGTCGATGGCGCGGGTGGCGGTGGCCTCGGCCTCGGTGGCGACGGCCTCGGCACGCGATGCCGCGGCCTCGGCATCGGCACGGCGCTCCGACTCGCGGTCGCGGGAGCGGAAGGCGCGGACGGCGACCCCGCCCGCCCAGACACCGAGCAGCGCGGTCACCGGGGCGGCCATCGCCAGGAACGCCTGGTCGCGGGGACCGTTGATGAGCACGAGGAACCGGAAGCCGGTCGACGCCAGGTAGACCGTCGCCCCAGCGCCGGCGACGACCGCGAGCACACCGGAGACGACGACCTCGGTGCGGGTGCCGACGACCGCGGCGGTCCCGATCACGACGAACATCGCGAGGTCCACCAGCGACGGGCGCTCGCCGCCGCCGACCTGGATCACCCCGAGGACGACGACCATCGCCATCGCAGCGGACGGGGAGATGCGGCGCAGGGCGATCGCCACCGAGGCCGACAGCACCGCGGCGAGGCTCGCGTGCTCGAGCTCGAGGTCGATGGGCAGCAGGAAGACGAACGCCGCCAGGGCCGCCCAGGCCACGTCGACGGCGATCGACCGGGTGGCGAGCGGCCGGAGGAACCTGCCCCGTTCGGTCACGGCTCGATCATCGCATGCCGCCCACGCCGTGCAGCGCGGACCGACGTCACGCGCCCGCGGTCATGGCGGCGAGGGCGATGACGGTCGTGGTGACGATCGCGGCGCAGAGCAGCAGCGTGGCGATCGTGTGCTTCGTCGAGGACTCCATGTCACCAGACTCGTGGCGCGGAGTCGCCGGGGCATCGGGCGCAGGGGCGAAGCGCTTCGTCCCTGCGGGTGAAGCGAGGGGCGATCACCCGGTACTCGGGGATCAGACGACGACGGATCCCAGCTGCCGGTGCGCGATCGAGACGGACTCGCCGGACACCGCGTTCAGCGGCGACGACAGGAACGCGACGAGGTCGGCGATCTGCTGCGGTGTCGAGTCGCCGGGGCCACCTGGGCGGACCTCGGCGGACGGGGTGTCCGTCACGGTCCCGGGGTTGACGACGTTCACCGTGACCCCGGTGCCCGCCACGTCGTCGGCCAGGTTCTTCGCGATGACGCTCACCGCAGTGTTCCGGAGCGACGCCGTGATGTTGCCGGAGAAGTAGGCGTTCTGCCCGCTCACCACGACCACGCGACCGAACCCGGCCTCGCGCTGGGCGGGGAGCACGGCGTTCGCGACGCGGAGGAACCCGAGCGCCTTGCCGTCGATCGCGTCGAGGACCTGCTCCGGGTCGGACTTCCGGGCCGGGTCGAGGGTGCTCGCGCTCGGTGCAGCGGTCACGACCAGCACGTCTATGCGCCCGTGCCGCTCGAGGACGGCGGCGATGCCAACGTCCACCGACTCCTGCGAGGCGGTGTCGATCGGCACGCTGCCGTCGGAGTCCTCGGCGCTGCGGGAAGCGACGACGACGGTCGCCCCCTCGGTGCGGAGGCGGTCGGCGACGGCGGTACCGATGTACCCCTTGCCTCCGACGACGAGTGCGACACGGTTCTTGAGTTCGAGGTCCACGCGGCCACGCTATGCCGGGACGGTGCGGTCTGCCCGCCCGTCGCGCACCGGAGCCCCCACCCGATGGCGGCAGGAGCTCCGGTGGTCAGATCTTCGTCCAACGAACTTACTCTTGAGGAATCACAAGCAAGCCGTCAGGTGTGCATGGCGGTGGGTATCGCAACGGAACGAGGTGGACGTGGGCTCACGAGCAGCTGGAAATGTCGCGACGATCATCGCCGCAGGGTGTTTGGTACTGCTCCTCGTCGTCGTTTGGCTCCGCGGACAGCAGTCGATCGGAGATGGGTTCGCGATCCCCGTCGTGTCCGTGCTCGTTCTCGGGTTCACCGGCTGCACGGTGTGGGCCGGGGTCGTCGCCTTGCGTCGACGCGGGAGAGGACGCTGACGCCCGTCTGCGCGATCTGGCTTTCCTTGAGGCGGCGCTGAGGCGGTCGCGCCGACCATCGCACACGGACCCGCTCGATCGACGGGCACCCGCTGGAGTGAAGGAGAGCCACGTGTACTTCCACAAGCAGGAACTGCAGTTCACGGCAACGCCCGACAAGCCCGACGCGATCTACGCCCGCAAGCTGCAGGAGGTGCTCGGTGGCCAGTACGGGGAGATCTCCGTCGCCATGCAGTACCAGTTCCAGGCGTGGAACATGCACATCCCCGGCAAGTACCGCGACATGGTGTTCGGCATCGGCGCCGAGGAGATGGGCCACGTCGAGATGCTCGCGACGATGATCGCGCAGCTGCTCGAGAAGTCCCCGCTCGGCATCACCGAGGACGCGGTGCAGGACGACCCCACGGTCGCCGCGATCGTCGGTGGCACGGACGTCCAGCACGCCATCGTCGCCGGTGCGGGCGCCCGTCCAGTGGACAGCAACGGCAACCCCTGGCAGGGCTCGTTCATCACCGCCAGCGGCAACCTGCTCGCCGACTTCACGGCGAACGAGAACGCCGAGATGCAGGGCCGTGTGCAGGCCGCCCGGCTCTACCACATGACCGACGACCACGGCGTGCGGGACCTGCTGTCCTTCCTCATCGCCCGCGACACGATGCACCAGAACATGTGGGCGACCGCCGCCGCTGAGCTGCGCGAGCAGGGCGTCGAGGGCTTCCCCGTGCCGAGCAACTTCCCGCAGTCGAAGGAGAACCAGGAGGTCAACTACCAGTACCTCAACTTCTCCGACGGTGCCGAGGCGAAGAACGGCCCGTGGGCGAGCGGCCCCTCGTTCGACGGCAAGGGCGAGTACTCGTACCACGACGGCCCCACGACCTCGGTCCCGATGCCCCCGCCCACCCACCCCGACGTCCGGCTGTACGGCACCACCGAGCTGCCGAACGTCGTCGAGAAGACGGCCGGCCTGGTGCAGGACACGCTGCACAAGGAGTAGTCCCGCAACCCACGGAACGACGGGAGGCCCGGCGCACGACGTGCACCGGGCCTCCTGTCCGTCAGCGGGTCACCGCACCGACGGGGTGGACCCGCCCACGGTCATCAGCGCCCCCGTCTCGGGTTCTTCGTCGCGCGGCGCCTCGAAGATGCCCGAGTAGGCGCGGACGGCACTCCACCCCGCGATCAGCAGGGCTGTGCCGAGCACCGACGCGACCCAGGGCGCCAGGAGCGACTGCTCGAACAGCCGGGGCGCGGCGACCCAGGCCAGGAACGTGCCGGTCAGGCTGCCGGTGGCCCCGAGGAGCACGGCGGTGCGCCGGTCCAGGCTCGTCAGTGCGAGCGCCGCGGTGACGACGAGGACCGCGACCACCGCGTGCAGCAGGACGGACGTCATCGCTCAGCTCCTCACTCGGCGGCGGTGCCGGAACCGGCGGCACCGGAACCGACCGCGAGCTGCTCGGACCCGCCACCGACGGTGACGGCGATCTTGCGCGGCTTCGCGGACTCCTTGACCGGGATCGTGACGCTGAGCACGCCGTTGTCGTACCCGGCGGTGATGCGCTCGGCGTCGAGGCCGTCGCCGAGCGTCAGCTGCCGGACGTACGTGCCGGGCTGGCGCTCACGGGTGAGCCACTGCGAGCCCTCGGGCGCGCCCAGGGTGCGCTCGGCGCGGATGGTCAGGACGGAACCGTCCACGTCGATGTCGACGGAGCCCGGGTCGATGCCGGGCAGGTCGACGTCGAGGACGTAGTGGTCCCCGGTGCGGTACAGGTCCATCGGCATCGAGCGCGGACCGGCTGCGGTGCCGAGGAGCGAACCCGCGAGTCGGTCGAGCTCGCGGAACGGGTCGAAGTTCATCGTCATCGAAATCAACTCCTTCGTGGTTCTCGTTGAGTCCCCTCGACTCAACTGCCACCGTTTTAGCACTCGACCCTGGCGAGTGCCAAAAGAACGCTCAGAGGACGCCGAGAACCACGCAGCGCGCAAAACGTACACAGCGCGAATGGTTCGTTGAACTGACCGTTCACTGTGTGAAAGAGTTCAGCCGTCCGAACGGGACACACGGCAAGCAAGAAGGGCGGGACAGGACATGCACAGCACGTACTCCGGGATGCCTCGGGTCGCGACGATCGGCAGCAGCCACACGCGCGTCGGCCTCACCGACCCGGCGGTCATCGACGCGTACGTCGCGCGTCGCATCCAGGACCCCTCGCTGCTCGCCGGTCGCTCCGAGCCGTCCTACGCGGACTTCTTCACCACGCCTGCCGTATAGCAAGGAGCGCATGACCCCATGCCGTTGACCGTCGTCCGTCGAGAGCACGTCCACCTCTACACCCGCGACCCCGAGTCGCGGGCCGCGAAGACCGCCGTCGACGCGTTGCTCCGCCTGCAGCACGCCGAGGACCAGCAGATCGAGTCCGCCCGCATCGAGAGCGGCCTGACGAAGAACGAGTTCCTCGCCGTCCGGTACCTGCTGCAGGCGCACCGGGACGGCCGGACGACGGGCCCGAAGGACCTGGCCGTCATGCTCGCCGTCTCGAACGCGTCGGTCACCAAGATCGTCGACGGGCTCGTGCAGAAGGGGCTGCTGTCCCGCGCGGCGCACCCCACGGACCGCCGTGCGCAGGTGCTCGCCCCCACGGACCAGGCCACCGAGAAGATCGACGCCTCGTACGCACGGTTCCACGAGGCCGTCGTCCAGGTGCTCGAGCAGCTGCCCGACGCGGACAACGCCGTCCTCGCCGACTCGCTCACGAAGATCGTCGACGCGCTCGCCGCGGGCTCGCCCGCGCCGGTCGACGAGTACACGGTCGACGACCAGGACTGACGCGAGCGCGCCCGGCTGACGCGACCCGACGGGTGCGGCGCGACCGCGATGCGGACGGGAGGCCCGTGGTGCGCCCGCCACGGGCCTCCCGTCCGACGGTGGCGTAAAAACCTTCCAACGGTAAGTTGGGTGCATGACCCACCCCGCGGACGACGCCGACGCGGCCCAGCCGCGCCGCGGCGGGTACCGCAAGGGCGCCGAGCGGCGCACGCAGATCCTCGACGAGATGATCCGCATGGTCGCGGAACAGGGGGTCGACGCTTCGTCGCTCCGTTCCGTGGCCGAGGCCCTCGGGATCACGCACGCGGCACTCCGCCACTACTTCCCGAGCCGCGACGAACTGCTGCTCGCCGTCTACCGGGAGCACGAGGTCCGCGAGCAGGGCGCACCCGACCGGATGAAGTCGGCGATCGGCGACATGCGCGAGAGCGCGTCGCGCAACCGTGCCGTCCCGGGGCTGGTGCAGCTGTACACGACGCTCGCCGCCGACGCCGTGCAGGAAGGCCACCCGGCCACGCGCGACTTCATGCGCGAACGCTTCGCCCGGCTGCGCGCTGAACTCGCCGTGCTCATCGAGGCGGACCAGGCGAGCGGACGGATCCGCGCCGACCTGGACCCGGTCGACCTGGCGAGCCTGAGCATCGCGGCGTCCGACGGGCTGCAGGTGCAGTGGCTGCTCGACCCCGACGCCGTCGACGGTGAACGGGTGCTGCGGCTGCTGGAGCAGCTGGTCCCGCCGGTGCGCTGAGCGGCCAGGGGTACGCCCAGACTGCCGGTGGCACAGCGACCGGCCGGTAGAAGGGCAGCATGACCACTTCCACGCGCACCCCGCTCGGCGTCACGCTCGTCGACGGGGGCGCCAACGTCGCCCTGTTCTCGAGCACCGCCGAGCGCGTCGAGTTCTGCACCTTCGACGACGACGGCACCGAGCACCGCACCGAGCTCCGCAACCGCACCGGCTACACCTTCCACGACGTCGTGCCCGGCGTGGCCGTCGGCACCCGCTACGGCTTCCGCGTGCACGGCGCGTGGGACCCGGCGAACGGCCTGCGTCACAACGGCGCGAAGCTCCTGCTCGACCCCTACGCCACCGCGATCGACGGCGAGTACGAGTGGGGCCAGGCGCTCTTCGGTCACGACATGAACGAGCCCGAGCAGATCGACGAGACCGACTCGGCCAGCGCGATGCCCAAGTCCGTCGTCGCCGACCGGTCCTTCGACTGGGACGGTGACACCCTGCTGCGGACCCCGCTCGCCGACACCGTCGTGTACGAGGTGCACGTCAAGGGCTTCACGAAGCAGCACCCGGACGTCCCCGAGGAGATCCGCGGCACCTACGCCGGCATGGCCCACCCGGCAGCGATCAAGCACCTCACCGACCTCGGCGTCACCGCGGTGGAGCTGCTGCCGACGCACCAGTTCGTGCAGGACTCGACGCTGCTCGACAAGGGGCTCCGCAACTACTGGGGCTACAACAGCATCGGCTTCTTCGCGCCGCACGACGAGTACTCGTCCTCGGGCACCGCCGGACAGCAGGTCGCCGAGTTCAAGTCGATGGTCAAGGCCCTGCACGCCGCGGGGCTCGAGGTCATCATGGACGTCGTCTACAACCACACCGCCGAGGGCAACCACATGGGCCCGACGCTGTCGTTCAAGGGGATCGACAACCAGTCGTACTACCGGCTGGTCGAGGGTGACGAGGCGAACTACTTCGACACCACCGGCACCGGCAACAGCCTGAACGTCGGACACCCGGCAGCGCTCGGCCTGATCATGGACTCGCTCCGCTACTGGGTCGAGGAGATGCACGTCGACGGCTTCCGGTTCGACCTGGCCACGACCCTGACCCGCCAGGACGGCGAGGCCGAGAAGCACTCCGCGTTCCTCGACATCATCCACCAGGACCCCGTGCTGCGCGAGGTCAAGATGATCGCCGAGCCGTGGGACACCGCCGGCTACCAGGTGGGCGGGTTCCCGGCCGACTGGTCCGAGTGGAACGGCAAGTACCGCGACGACCTGCGCTCCTTCTGGCGTGGTGACGAGGGTGCGCTGGGCGACGCCGTCCAGCGGGTCCTGGGCAGCCCGGACGTCTACGAGGGGTCGCGCCGATCACCGCTCTGCTCGGTCGACTTCGTCACCGCCCACGACGGTTTCACCCTGGCCGACCTGACGATGTACGCCGACAAGCACAACGAGGCCAACGGCGAGGACAACAACGACGGCGAGAGCGACAACACCTCGTTCAACGGCGGCATCGAGGGCCCGACCGACGACGGCGCGGTGAACGACTACCGCGACCGGCAGCGCCGCAACTTCCTCGGCACCCTGCTGCTCTCCGCCGGCGTCCCGATGATCCTGGGTGGCGACGAACTCGCCCGGTCGCAGGGCGGCAACAACAACGCGTACTGCCAGGACGACGAGATCTCGTGGTTCGACTGGGCCGCCGCCGACAACGACCTGCTCGCCTTCACCACGGCGGCGATCGCGTTCCGTCGACAGCACCGGGCACTGCGTCCGGAGTGGTTCCGCACCGCGCCCGGTGACTCGGAGTCGACGGTGAGCGTGCTCCGCGCCGACGCCGCCGGGTTCGAGGACGGCGACTGGGCGGACGGCGGCAACCGGGCCGTGACGCTCGTGCTGCACCAGGGGGACGACACCGTGGCCGTGCTGCTGAACGCGTCGGGCACCACGGTGGAGTTCACGCTGCCGGAGCGTCCGGGCGGCGGCAACTGGTCGCTCGGGCTGTCGAGCGACCCCGACCAGGCCGTGGTGGGCGACGCGGCGACGCTGCTCGTGCGCGACGCGTCCTTCACCGCGCTGGTCTGACGCGGGGCGCGGCGCTCGCGCGGGCTCGCTCGCGCGGGCGGGGCGCTCGCGCGGCTTCGCTTGGTGAGCAGAAATGGTCGGGTTCCCGGTGGGGACCCGACCATTCCTGCTCACGAAGTGGTGCTCGTGGTGCGCGCGGCGCTCCTAGGCGTTCGCGCCCGCGGTCAGCACTGCTGCCGCGGGGTCGAAGTCCTCGGGCAGCGGCGGGATCGCGTCCACGGTCGACGTGATGTCGACGGCGGAACCCGACTCGGCCGCGTCACGGATGCCGAGCAGGACGTCGAGCACGTGCAGCGCGACGGCGCCGGAGGCACGCTCGGGGCGGTCCTCGGCGATGGCGCGGGCGAGTTCGACGACACCGGTGCCACGGCCCCAGGTGGAGCCGACCGCCTCGAGCGTCTCGGGCTCGTCCTGCCCGTAGCGCCAGAGCTGCGACGAGCCCTCGAAGGTGTTCGGGTCGGGCAGCGAGATCGTGCCGAGCGTGCCGTTGATCTCGACGAAGCCCATGCGCGGCAGGGCGTGCTGGAACGAGAACGTCGACTGTGCGGACTGCCCGCCGGCGAACTCGATCAGGGCCGCGTGGTGCGTCGGGACCTCGACCGGGAACGTCTCGCCGGCGCGGGGGCCGGACGCGATCGTGCGACGGTCGAGCGACTTCGACGAGACGGCCTGCACGCGCGAGGCGGTGCCGAACGCGTGCACCAGGGTCGTCACGTAGTACGGGCCCATGTCGAACAGGGGGCCGGCACCGGTGGCGAACAGGAAGTCCGGGTTCGGGTGCCACGCCTCGGGTCCGGGGACGTGGAACAGCGTGGTCGCGGAGAGCGGCTCACCGATGTCGCCGCGGGCGATGGCACGGAGCGCCGTCTGGATGCCCGCGCCGAGCACGGTGTCCGGAGCGGTCGCGACGCGCAGGCCCTTGGCCTTCGCCGACTCGAGCACCGCCGCGGCCGACGCGTGGTCGGTGGCGATCGGCTTCTCGCTCCAGACGTGCTTGCCGGCGTCGATGATCTGCTGGTCGACCTCGGCGTGTGCGGCCGGGATCGTCAGGTTGATCACGATCGAGATGTCCTCGCGGGCGAGGAGTTCCTCGACCGTGCCGGACGCGGCGACGCCGTACTCCGCCGCCTGGGCAGCAGCGCGGTCGAGCAGCACGTCGGCGACGAAGCGGACCTCGACGTCGGCGAACTTCGTCAGGTTCTCGAGGTACTGGGTGGAGATGTTGCCGGCACCGATGATGCCGATCCCGACGCGGCTCACTTGTCGTTGTCCTTGAGCCAGGTGAGGGACTCGGTGATGCCCTCGAAGACGTCGCCCTTGTACGCGTCGAACTCGACCACGCGGATGGCCTCGGGTGCGGCGGCGAGGATGGCGGCCACGTCGACGTCGCCCTGGCCGGCGGGGGTCTGGTTCTCGAAGGCGCGCTGCAGTGCCTCGGGCACGATCAGGGCGCTCTCGGACGAGGGCAGCGCGGTGCGGATGTCACCGTCGACCTTGCCGTCCTTGACGTGGATCGCGACGACGCGGTCGCCCAGGCCCGTGAGCACGGTGGGGGCGTCGGCGCCACCGACGGTCGCCCAGAAGGTGTCGACCTCGAGGACGGTCTCCGGCGACAGCTGCGACACGAACAGGTCGTAGACGGTGCGGCCGTCGACCTTGTTCGTGAACTCCCACTGGTGGTTGTGGTACCCGAACTGCAGGCCACGGCCGGCGGCCTCGGCGGTCAGCTCGTTGACGCGCTCGGCGATCTTCGCGACGTCGTCGGCGGTCTGCCAGCGGTCGGTCGGGATGAAGGGGTCGATGACGGTGTGGATGCCGAGGCGCTCGGCGGCGTCCCAGATCGGCGCGGTGTCCTCGGCGTCGATCACGGCGACGTGGCCGGACGGAGCCTTGAGGCCGGTGGCCGCGAACGCACGCTCGAGGTCGGTGGCGCGCTCGACGAACGCGTAGGGCTCGACGTTCTCGTACCCGATCTCGGCGACACGGGCGATGGCCTTGTCGAGGTCTTCGGCGATGGCGTCGCGCAGCGAGTACAGCTGCACAGAAGTGGTGGGCATTGCAGAGGCTCCTTCGATCCTGTCTGGGTGTCGCGGCCCGTCGAGGAGCGATGCTCCGCGGCGAGATCGATGACGACGCTACCCCAAAAACCACCCGGTGTGTAGTTTTTGCTGCCCCGTGTGACGCGGCCCGGACGGCCCGCGCGTCACGGCCCGTGACGGGCCCGGTGTTGCAGACGACACCTGTCGATGTATGCTCGCGTCGGAAAAACCTTGCCGAGCAAGGTTTTCATCGACTCAAGGAGGCGTCATGAGCACACCCGAACCCGGCAGCCCGGCACTGCTCAACCCGGAAGAGGGCATCACCCAGCCCGTCAGCACGGTGAAGGTGGGCATCGGCTACCAGATCGCCCTGTTCCTCGGGCAGTTCGGCCTCTTCGTCGCGCTCATGGCCCCCGTCTACGTGAGCATGCAGCTCAAGGCGCAGGCCCTGGTCGGCGACGACGCCGCGAACGTCATCGGGTCGGTGCTGCCGATCGGCGCGTTCGGCGCGCTCATCATGAACCCCCTGGCTGGCGCCCTGTCCGACCGCACCCGCACGCGCTGGGGCCGTCGTCGCCCCTGGCTGCTCAGCGGTGTCGTCGTCTTCGCGATCGCCCTCGCCTGGATCGCCTACTCGCCGGACGTCCTCAACCTGACGCTGGCCTGGCTGCTCGCCCAGCTCGCCGCGAACGCCACCCTCGCCACCCTGCTCGCGAGCTTCGCCGACAACGTGCCGCAGCTGCAGCGTGGCCGGTCCTCGAGCATCATCGCGCTGGCGCAGAACATCGCCGTGCTCGCCGGCACGTACCTGTCGGTCTTCTTCGTGGCGAACCTGCCCGTGCTGTTCATCGCGCCGGGCATCCTGGCGATCATCCTGGTGGCCGTGTACGCCGTGGTGGCCCGCGACGACCTGCCGACCTACACGCTCAAGAAGTTCACGTTCCTGAACCTCGTCGCGTCGTTCTGGACGAACCCGGTCAAGAACCCGGACTTCGCGTTCGCCTGGTGGTCGCGCTTCCTCATCATCCTGGCGACGTTCATGTTCACGACGTACCGCCTGCTCTACATGCAGGAGCACATCGGCATCGAGAAGCCGAAGGACGCCACGGCCGCCGTCGCCTTCGGTGTCCTGCTCTACACGATCGCGCTGCTGATCAGCGCGGCGCTGTCCGGCTGGGCCTCGGACAAGCTCGGTCGGCGCAAGGTGTTCGTCGGTGGATCGACGGCCATGTTCGCGGTGGGGCTCGTCGCGCTCGCACACGCCGACACGGTCACCGGCTTCTACGTCGCCGAGATCATCATGGGCTTCGCCTACGGCATCTACTCGGCCATCGACACGGCGCTCGTCGTCGACGTGCTGCCGAACGCCGACCGGCCCGGCAAGGACCTCGGTGTCATCAACATCGCGAACGCGTTGCCGCAGTCGCTCGCTCCGGCGATCGCCCTGTTCTTCCTGAAGGTCGGGTCCGACGGAGCAGCCGACAACTACGAGCTCATGTGCTGGGCCGCCGGTGCGATCGCCCTCATCGGCGCACTCGTCGTGATCCCCATCAAGCGGGTGCGGTAGCGCCCGTCGCAACGCGACCAGAAGACGGACTGGAGGCCCGTGGCGACGCCGCCACGGGCCTCCCGTCCGTCTGCCTGGTTGCGTCAGCGGCCCCCGATAGCGTGATCCCCATGCTCGCCGCCGCCCCAGCCCCGTTCGACACCCCCGCCGGCCGCATCATCGGGACGGTCGACGGGGACGTGGTGCGGGTGCTCGGGATCCCGTACGCGCAGGCCGAACGGTTCGCCCCGCCGCAGCCGATGCCACCGGTCGAGGGCGAGCTGCACGCGTCCACCCCGTCGCCGGTCGCGCCGCAGCCGCACGAGGAGTTCGTCGACCTGCTGCTCAACCCGATCCAGGGCATCGAGGTCGACGAGCACTGCCAACGGCTCTCCATCACGCTGCCCGCCGACGTCCTTCCGGGCGAGCAGCTGCCGGTGATGGTCTGGATCCACGGCGGCTCGTACGTCATCGGCGGCGGTGACCTGCCGATCTACGACGCCCGCGACCTGGTGACCGAGCAGCGCGTGATCGTGGTGTCGGTCACGTTCCGGCTCGGCGTCCTCGGGTTCCTCGGCGACGGTGACACGATCCCGGCGAACCTCGGGCTGCTCGACCTGGTCGAGTCGCTGCGCTGGGTGCGCGCGAACATCGCTTCGTTCGGCGGCGACCCCGAGCTGGTCACCGTCTTCGGGCAGTCGGCCGGCGGGGACGCGGCCGCGCACCTGATGATCAGCGCCGGCGCCGAGGGGCTGTTCCGCCGCGCGATCATCCAGAGCGCACCGCTCGGGCTGTCCCGTCGTCGTGCGCGGATGAACCGGGCGATGGTCCGGGCGGTGGGCAGCGTGCACGCCGACACCCCGCTCGACGACCTGCTCGACCGCCAGGCGCTCGGCACCCGGGCCGCCGCACCCTACGGTCTGGCCGCCGGCATGCCCTTCGGCACCCAGTACGGGTTCGCCCCGCTGCCCGCCGAGCGTGATCTGGACGCCGCGTGGAGCCGCGTCGCACCCGACGTCGACGTGCTGATCGGGTCCGGCTCGGACGAGGCCGGCATGTACGTGCCGCTCGTGCCCGGGCTGCGCCGGGTGACCCGGTCGCGCGTGCTGCGGTCGGCCCTGCGGTGGTGGGTCGTGCGCCCGCTGTCCGACGTCATCTACGGGCGCGATGCCCGACGGTTCACCGAGCGGCACCGACGTGCGGGTGGCCGCGCGACCTCGTACCGACTGCACCGCGGGGTGACGAGCGCCCCGACCGGAGCCGTGCACATGAGCGACCTGCCGCTGCTGCTCGGCGGGCGCGAGGCCTGGGCCGGCACCCGCTTCGTCCCCGAGCGCGACTGGCCCGAGGTCGAGCGCCGCGGCCGGGCCTTCCGGGCGATCTGGGCCGACTTCGCCCGCACCGGCGAGGTCCGTGCGCCCGACGACGAGACCCTGACCTTCGACCGCGGCTGACCCGCGGCACGGCCCGTGGCGGCGGCGACTCGCGCCTCCCGGCCCGCGGGGTGGTCGCGACACACCGCACGGGCTGCGTCGCGTGGTCACGTTCCGTCGTTTGTGGGCGGCGGGGCCGACGGTCTGTGACCGCCCGGCGTGCGGACCGCGGGGGGTCGTGACCGGTCGGCGGGCTGGTGGAGCGTCCGCCCCACCCCGGTCCACGGCCTGGAGGCCCGGCGCGGCTGGCCGACGTCGGTGCACCCACCTGGCATGGTCGGCCCATGGAGTACACGGACTACGACACCCGGCTCGCCGCCTACGGCGTGATCACGGACGGTGACCGCGTGCTCCTGGCGAAGCTGCGCCAGCCCGACGCGGGCACGTGGACGCTGCCGGGCGGCGGGGTCGAGTTCGACGAGACCGTCGAGCAGGCCGTCGTGCGCGAGATCCGCGAGGAGACCGGGTACGAGGCCCAGGCCGGTGCCCTGCTCGGGGTCCGGCACCACATCGTCCCCGCGGAGCGCCGCATCCACGCCAACGGCCGCCCGATGAAGGCCGTGCAGGTGGTGTTCCGGGCGACGATCACCGGGGGAGCCCTGCGTCACGAGCTCGACGGCTCGACCGACGAGTCGCGGTGGATCCCCGTCGCCGAGCTCCCGCACCACCGCCACGGCCTGCTCGTGCCGATCGCCCTCGGCTGGGCGGGTGCCCTGTCCCGCTGACCGCTGGCGTCATCCCACGCGCAGCACCGCGAACTGCGGTGGGACCGCGGTGGGTTCCGGGGGCTGGACACCCCACCCGAGGTTGCGGAGCGACTGCGCCGTCTCTGCCGGGAACTGCCGAGCGGTTGCCTCGGCTTCTGCGCGGCGCCAACGGCTGCGGAACCCCTGCACCGCGTCCCGCCACGTCGGCAGAGCGTCCACGCCGCACTCGACGATGACGAACTCGACCACGTCGGCGAGGCTCGGCCGGAAGTGCGGGCCGCCGAGCGGGAAGTGCAACGAGGACAACCGTGCCGCATCCCGTCGGCCCGAGCCGTGATCGCGCGCTCGGGCGAGCAGCGAACTGAACGCTCCGCGCTCGGCGTGCAAGTGCCAGTGCGACCGGGGCGTGGCCGTCAACGCCTCCTGGAACTCGAAGCGGACGAGTGGTTGCCGTTCGTCCGCGAGCAGAACGGCGTACCTGCTCTCGCTGACCACGAGAGCATCGAGGTGATCAACCCATCGGAACCGCATCCACGGGGCCAGGTCCGCGGTGTGCACATCGCCCACGGTCAAACGGACCGGGGTACCCTTTCCGGTCGCGGCGACTGACTGCATGATGAAGGTTCCACTGCGCTCGTCGAGGGCGTAGTCGATCGACGCACCGTGCTCGGGCAGGGCTCCGTCCAGGAGCGCTTGCGCGATCGTCGCCTGGTGCCGCGCCGCCGACGCGGCCTGCTCGTTCATCGCTCACCCAGCAGGGCGGAGATGCTGTCGAGCCAGTTCTGCGTGAGGTACTCGTCCGTGAACAGGTCCCGCCACTGCTCGGTCGGGGCGAACTCCCGATCGTCGAGGTTCCACTCCGCGCGGACCCGCGCCCGCTCCGCCAGGAGTTCCTCGCGGGTCCACTGCCGTCCCAGCACCTTCGTCATGGCCGTCCTCTCGTCGGTGAGAGGACGGTAGGACGATCAGCAGTGCCGACGCGAGCTTTCGGAATACAACATGTTCACCCTTCGATGACGCTGAGGACGTTGCCCGACGGGTCGGTGAACCAGGCGATGAGCGGCCCGCCCTGCCGGTTCACACCCCGGTCGTCGGTCATCCCCTCGTACTGCAGGAACACGACGCCCTTCGCGGTGAGCTCGTCGACCGCGGCGTCGATGTCCGGCACCGGGAAGTTGAGCACCGTGAAGGCCGCCGGTTCGTGACCCGGACCCTTCGGGTAGACGAGCACCTGGTGTCCACCGCCGAGCTGCAGGAAGAGCATGCCGTGGTCCTCGGTGACCTCGATCCCCAGGACGTCCTCGTAGAACGCCTTCGCCTCGGGCACGTCGCGCACCGAGTACCCGCTGAACGCCGTCGTCGCATCGACCATGCGGCAAGTGAACCACCGCGGTCCGGCGTCGGTGCGCTCTGCGAGGATGAAGCCGTGAGCGACTCCGGCACGACCGTCGACCAAGCCGTCGAGCGCGCGGTCGAGCTGGCCGCGGGCAGCGACCGCACCGTGCTCGGCATCGCCGGCGCACCGGGTGCCGGCAAGTCCACGCTCGCCCGCCGCATCGTCACCGCCGTCGACGAACGCCTGGGTGCGGGCACGGCGGTGCAGGTCCCGATGGACGGCTTCCACCTGTCGAACGCGGCGCTCGACGCCCTCGGCCGGCACGACCGCAAGGGTGCGGCGGACACCTTCGACGCCGACGGCTACGTCGCACTCGTCCGCCGGCTCGTCGCCGCCGACGAGGACGTGGTGTGGGCACCGGACTTCGACCGCCGCGTGGACGAACCCGTCGCGGGCAGCATCGCGGTACCCCGCACCACCCGGCTCGTGGTGTCCGAGGGCAACTACCTGCTCGACGACACCGCTCCGTGGTCGGCGCTGCCCGCGCTCTTCACCGAGACCTGGTTCTGCGCCGTCGACGACGGGGTGCGGCTCGACCGCCTGGTCGGCCGGCACATGCGGCACGGCCGCGACCACGACGCCGCCCGCGCGTGGGCGGTGGAGGTGGACGGCGTGAACGCCGCGAGGGTCGCGCCCACGGTGATCCGGGCCTCCAGGACGGTGTGGACGTGACCGCCGACCGACGTGACCGTCGACGACCACCAGGCCACCCCGACCACCACGTGACCCGGACCACCACCACGCGACACCGACACGAGGAGCGACCATGACCATCGCCATCACCGGAGCCACCGGCAACATCGGGGGCGCCGTGAGCGCGGCGCTCGCCGCGGACGGCGTGCCGTTCCGGATGCTCGTGCGCGACGCCGCGCGTGCGCCGGAGCTGCCCGGCACCGAGGTCGCGGTCGCGGCCTTCGCCGACGTCGACGCGAGCCGGACGGCGCTCCAGGGCGTCGACGTGCTGCTCATGGTGTCCGCCGCCGAGGCCCAGGACCGCCTCGACCAGCACCGGGCGTTCGTCACCGCGGCGGCCGACGCCGGCGTGCGGCACGTCGTCTACACGTCGTTCCTCGGCGCGGCTCCCGACGCGACCTTCACGCTCGGACGCGACCACTGGGCGACGGAGCAGGCGATCCGCGAGAGCGGGATGGCGTTCACGTTCCTGCGGGACAGCTTCTACCTGGACTTCGTCGAGGACCTGGTCGGCGAGGACGGCGTGATCCGCGGCCCGGCCGGCGACGGCGCCATGGCGGCGGTCGCCCGGGCCGACGTGGCCCGCGTCGCGACCGCGGTGCTGCACGACCCGGACGCGCACCGCGACCAGACGTACGAGCTGACCGGCCCCGAGGCGATCACCCTGGCCCAGGCGGCCGCGATCGTGTCCGAGGTCCGCGGCCGCACGGTCAGCTACCACCCCGAGACCCTCGACGAGGCGTACGCATCACGTGCGCAGTGGAACCCGGAGCCGTGGCAGGCCGACGCCTGGGTGAGCACCTACACGGCCATCGCCGAGGGGGCGCTCGCCCACGTGTCCGGCGACGTCGAACGCATCACGGGACGCACGCCGATGTCCCTGCGCGAGGTGCTCGCCGCCCGCTGACGCGTGGTGGCCGCGGTGGCTGTGGTGGCCGTGGTGCACTCCGGGTCCGACCGACGGGCCGGGCAGCCCGCAGTGCCACACCGTCCAGGTGATGCCGTTCGCCCGGCGCGGCTGCATCGGCAGGCGTGCGTGCCGGGTGCCGTGGGACAGTGCTCGGCAGCCGCCGGCCAGCGCGGCACGCAGGACCGGGTCGGTGCGGGGCGCGTGGGCCTCGACGACGAGCACGCGCAGTCCGTCGGCGATCCTGCGACGGATCTGGTGCGTCGTGAAGACGGGCACGGTGCCCGAGAACCCGCCGTCCGTCAGCACCGGCAGCCCGGTCGCGTCGATCACGGGCGCGGAGATGTGCCACGTGTCCGTCAGGAACAGCGGTTCGTCGTGCCGGTACCCCTCCAGGCGTCGCGCGGTCGCGACGAGCCGACTGAGGGCACGCGGGTACGGGGTCGATCCGCCCCACGGGTCCGGGCTCGACACGTGGAACACGTCCGGGGTGCCGGCCGGGATCGGCCAGCGCGCGGGCCACGGCCCGACGGATGCGTCGATGCCGCTGCCGTCGCGTGTTGCGTCGAGCGCCTGCAGTGAGAACGCGGCCGGTCCGGCGACCAGGGCGAGGCCGGCTGCGAGCGCGATGGTCGTCCGGGAGGCCCGGTGCCAGCCCGGCCCGCGGGTCGCCTCCCAGCGGGGTCGCCAGCACAGCGCCACCACGCTGGCGACGACGGCAACCGTCGCGACGGTGATCGCGGGCCCGGCGAGCACGCGTGGCATCGCGGTGCCCTGGGCGAGGAACACCACCCAGCCGAGCTGCGCCACGGCGAGGACGACGGGGAGCGCCCGAAGTGCCCGGGACTGCGCCCGGACCAGGCCGACCGCACCGCGCCACCCGAGGGCCGCGAGCAGGGCGAGCTGGACGCCGATCGCCGCGACGTAGGCGGTGTGCGGTACCGCGGCCACCGACAGCACGAGCGCCGCGGTACCGAGCCAGACGACCAGGACGGCCAGGGTGGCGGCTCCGGCACGGGTGTCGAACGCGTGCCCGAAGGGGGTGCCGGCGGTGTCGTGGGCTGTGCGTGTCGACGCCGGCGTGGTCCTCCGCGCTCGCCGTCGGACCAGCACCACGGCCGCGACCACCACGCCGAACACCGCCGCGGGCAGGAGCCAGGCCACCTGCGACGCCAGGTGCGGTTCGAGCAGCTTGCCGAACCCGGCCGCACCACCGCGCCAGGTGTGCGGGCCGAACGGCACCGTGAACGACCGGACGGACCCGGGCACCGCGCCGGGCAGGAACCGGTCGATGCCGTTGTACCCGAACACCATCGCGAGCGGACTGTCGGTCGTCGAGCCGTCCGCCCACGGCCGCGAACCCGACGGCGTGAGCGCCAGCGCGGTCACCCACGACACCGATGCCAGGACCGCGACGACCCCGAGCACTCCGGCTCGGATGACCCGGGTGCCGAAGCGGAAGGGACGGCCGTCGTGCCGGGCCGCGGCCAGCAGCGTGCCGAGCAGCAGCGCCGGCAGGACGAACCAGGCCTGCACCATCTTCGCCTGGAACCCGACGCCGACCGCCAGGCCCGCGGTGACGAGCGGCCACCACTGCCCGGTCAGTGCCGCGTGCTGCCAGCACAGCAGGGCGACCGCCAGCGCGGCGGTGACCATGCCGTCCTCCATCGGGTGCGCGAACATCGACACGAAGATCGGCGTCGACCCGGCTGCCGCGGCGGCGACGAGGCCCGTCCCGACACCGGCCCAGCGGAGTCCGACCAGGGAGCAGGCCCACAGCGTGACGAGCCCCTCGATGACCTGCGGGAACGCGAGCGCTGCGGTGGAGTGCCCGAACAACCGGAGGCTCAGCGCCTGCGGCACCGCGAAGCCGCTGAGCTTGTCGAGCGTCACCGTCGCCGAGGGGTCGAACGCGCCGGAGAAGAGCGCCGGCCACGACTCGGACATCGACCGCGCCGACGCCTGGTAGAAGCCGAAGTCCCCACCACGGCCCAGGTTCCAGGCGAGCAGCACGGTCATGCCGCCCGCGATCACGAGCAGGGTGAGCCGTGCCGCGAGCGGCTGGTCCCGCCACCGGGCGGGTCGTCGGATGTCCACTCTCCGGACCTTGGCTGTCCGGGATGACGATGGGCCGGGACCGTGCCGCCAGCTGGCCGCGAAGCCGGTCCGCGCGCTGAGGGGTCGTGCGGGTGCGGCCCCCGTCGGTCAGCGCCTCGGGGGTTGAGCCGGAGCGGGGTCTCAGCCGGCGCTCGGGTTCGGGGTCAGGACGCCGGGCGGCGGGCGGGCAGGACGGCCGTCGGTTCCGCGCTCAGGAGACCCGTCGCGCGGCGAACGTCCCGACGACACCCAGGGTCAGCACCGCGACGAGCACGACGAGGAGCGGTGCGGTCCAGGTACCCGTCGCACCGTGCAGCGCCCCGGCGAGCAGCGGCCCCGCTGACCCGATCAGGTAGCCGCCGCCCTGCACGAACGCGGACATCCGGCGGGCATCGGCGTCGCTGGAGACGATCCGCACGATGACGATGAAGATCACGGTGATGCCGCCGCCCTGGGCCGCGCCGCCGAGCACCGACCACAGCAGCCAGAGCTGCGGGGCGAACAGCAGCCCGAGCGGCATCGCCAGCCACAGGGTGCCGACCAGGGCGATGATCGCCGCCGGACGCCACCGGGTCGCGAGCAGCGGGACGCCGAGCGCCCCGACGACGGCCAGGATCTGGAACACCGACGAGCTCGCGCCCGACGACGCCTTCGAGAAGCCGATCTCGTCGTGCAGCAGGGTCGGGATCCACGCGGTGAGGGCGTAGTACGAGAACGCCTGGCCGCCGAACGCCAGCGTCAGGCCCCAGGTGATGAGCCGTCGTGCCGGCCGGATCGGTTCGGCGGCGGCGACCCGTGCGGCCTCGGCGGCGCGCGCGGTGCGGATCGCCCCGGTGTCGAGCACCTGGTCGATCGGACCGGTGATCGGCAGTGGTCCGTCGTGGTCGGACGGCACCGGGCGTCGCCAGGCGGCCCGTGCACCGACCGCGTAGGTCCAGGCAGCGGCGGCGATGAGCGCGAAGACCGCCCAGATCGCGATGGCGACCGGCCAGCCCCACAGGGCCGCCAGGGGAGCGGTGCCGAGCGACGTGATCATCGACCCGACGTTGAGCGCCGACGTGTAGACGCCGGTGACCAGGCCGACGCGTTCCGGCGAGGTGTCCCGCCGGATGACCACCGGGATCACCACGTTGCCGATCGTGATGCCGATGCCGATGACCGCGGTGCCGATCAGCAGCGCCGCCGACGAGGGCATCGAGCGCACGACGGTGCCGGCGAGCACGATGACGAGCGACAGGGACACCGCGCGCTCGGGGTCGGCCTTCGCGATGACCCAGCTGGCGAACGGCGTCGCGAGGGCGAAGCAGAGCACCGGGATCGTCGTCAGCAGCCCGGCGATCGTCGCGGTCAGGCCGAGGTCGGCTCGGACGTCACCGATGACCGGGGCCGTGGCGACGATCGGGCCGCGGAAGTTCAGGGCGATGAGGACGATGGCAGCGGGCAGCAGCCAGGCGGCGCCGCGCAGGCCCCGTCGTGCGACGTCGTTCATGCGGACGGCGTCGCGGACGGCAGCAGGATCGGCAGCAGGTCGAGCGGGGTCGCAGCCGTGGCGATGGTGCCCTCGGCCTCGTCGGGGGAGCCGTAGCCCCACTCGGCGAAGACGACCGGGACGCCGTGCACGGTCGCGCCCTCGACGTCGTGCTTCCGGTCGCCGATCAGCACCGGGCGGCTGGTGTCGAAGCCGTGGGCCTCGAGTCGGCGCAGTGCTTCTTCGACGACGTCGGCCTTGCTCGACCGGACCTCGTCGTCGCTCGCGCCCGTGATGATGTCGATGTCCCCGGTGAGCCCGTAGTGCTCGAGGATGTAGGTCGCCGGGGTCTCCGGCTTGCTCGTCGCCGTCGAGATCGGCAGCCCCGCCTGGTGCAGGGTGCGCAACACGACGTCGATGTCCGGGAACATCGCCGAGTCGAGCGCCCCGTGCGAGAAGTAGTGCTCGCGGTAGACGGCCAGCGTGCGGTCGGCCAGTTCGTCGTCCATGCCCATCGCGATCCGGAACGTGTCCATGATCGGCGGGCCCACGAACGACATCAGGGTGTCGCGGTCCGGCACCGGGACGCCGACGGTGCGGAAGGTGTGCGTCAGGCTCTCGAGGATGCCCGGCGCGGAGTCGCTGATGGTGCCGTCGAGGTCGAACAGGATGGCGGAGAACGGGCTGGTCATGTCCTGCCCACCCTAGCCGGGACGTGGCGGCGACCATCCGGGTTCCGTCGGCGGCGGGGCGGGGGTGCGCCGTGCCTCCAGGCCGGGCGGGCCGACCCGGCTCAGAACAGGCGGGTGTGGCCGCCCTCGATGCCGCGCATCGCGTCGTAGTCGAGCACGAGGACGCGGATGCCGCGGTCCTCGGCGAGGGTGCGTGCCTGCGGTGCCACCGTCTGCGCCGCCAGCACGCCCTGCACCGGACGCAGGTGCGGGTCGCGGTTCATGAGCTCGAGGTAGCGGGTGAGCTGCTCCACCGCGTCGATGTTGGCGTTGCGCTTCATCTCGACGGCGACGCTCGCCCCGGCGTCGTCGCGCGCCAGGATGTCGACGGGCCCGATGGCCGTCATGTACTCGCGGCGGACCAGGGTGTGGCCGTCACCGAGGAGCTCGATCTGCTCGGCCAGGAGCTGCTGCAGGTGCGCCTCGACCCCGTCCTTCACCAGGCCCGGGTCGACGCCCAGGTCGTGGGTCTCGTCGGACACGACCTCGTACAGGGAGACGATGAGCTTGTCCTGCGTCTTCTTCTGCGTCACCGTCCACACCTGGGTGATGCCGGCGACCGACTGCTCCTCGTCCGGCTCGGTGATCTCGATCGAGCAGGGCGGGCTCATCCAGTTCAGCGGCTTGTAGCTGCCGCCGTCGGAGTGCACGAGCAGGGAGCCGTCCGCCTTGAGCATGAGCAGGCGGGTCGCGAGCGGCAGGTGGGCTGAGAGCCGGCCCGCGTAGTCGACGGAGCACCGGGCGATGACGAGACGCACCCCGGAAGCCTAACCGGCGCGATGTCGTCGCCCGGACCGGGCGCGCTGGCTGTGCAGCACGCACGGATTCACATGCCGGTAACGACGTTCTGCACATGTACCGCAATCCGATGCCGTCCTACCGTGGCTGACACCCCGATCGGCCCACGCCGACACCCCTCCCCGAGGAGCCACGATGGCCAGCGAGACCGCAGTGTCAGCACCACGAACCCCCCGTTCCGAGTCGGTCGCCGTCGACGACTACTCGCTCAGCCGGGTCCCGATGTCCGCACGCTACGGCTGGTTCCAGGTCGCCGTGCAGCGCTTCGGGCAGATCTCGGCCCTGTCCCAGTTCCTGCTCGGTGCGACGCTCGGCTTCGGCATGAGCTTCTGGGACGCCTTCTGGGCGATCACCCTCGGCGCCGTGATCCTGGAGATCGTCTCGGTCCTCGTCGGCGTCATCGGCGTGAAGGAGGGCCTGAACACCTCGGTCATCGCCCGCTGGACCGGGTTCGGCAAGGCCGGCTCGGCGCTGGTCGGGCTGGCGATCGGGCTGAGCCTGATCGGCTGGTTCGGCATCCAGTCGGGCGTCTCGGCTGCCGGGCTCGTCTCGATCCTGCCGATCCTGCCCGCCTGGGCGTGGTCGCTCGTGTTCGGGCTGCTCGTCACCGCCATCGTGCTGCGCGGGTTCCACTCGATGCAGTGGCTGGCGAACGTGACCGTGCCGCTGTTCCTGGTGCTCGTCGGCTGGGCGGTCATCGTCGAGCTGAGCCGGCACTCGATCGCCGAGCTCGCCGCGCGTGCCCCGGCCGGTCCGGAGCTGAGCTTCGTGGCCGGCACCACCCTGGTGGCCGGCGGGTTCATCGTCGGCGCGGTGATCACGCCGGACATGACCCGCTTCAACCGGTCGGTCGGCGACGTCGTGAAGCAGACGCTGCTCGGCGTGACCCTCGGCGAGTACGTCATCGGCCTGGCCGGTGTCCTGCTCGCCCACGCCGTCGGCTCCGCGGACATCACCCGCGTGATCACGTCGAGCGTCGGCTGGGTCGGCATCCTCGTGATCCTGCTCGGCACGTTCAAGATCAACGACTGGAACATCTACAGCTCGAGCCTCGGCGTCACGAACTTCATCGACGCGGTGTTCGGCAAGCAGGTGAACCGCGGGCTCGTGACGCTCGTGATGGGCGTCGTCGGTTCGGTGCTCGCCGCGGTCGGGTTCCTCGGGGCCCTGACACCGTTCCTGTCCGTGCTCGGGGTCGTCTTCCCGCCGATCGCCGGGATCATGGTGGCGGAGTACTTCGTCGTGAAGCGCTGGCGCCGTGAGCTGAGCGACGCCGAGAACATCCCGGCGACCTCGCCCACCTGGGTGCCGGCCACCCTGGTCATCTGGGCGGTCGCCTCGCTCATCGGGTACTTCGTCGCCGTCGGGATCCCGTCGATCAACTCCGTGGTCATCGCCTTCGTGCTCTACGTGGTCGCCGGCAAGGCCGGGCTGATCCGCGGTGTCGGTGTGAGTCGGACCGAGGCTGCGCCCGCCGCACCGGCCGCCCCCGCCGCCTGACCCGGGCGGTCCCAGAACGGCCGGTCGCGTCGCCGCACCCCTGATCCGCGCGACGGCGCGGCCGGTTCCCACCACCCCCCCCACACCGGCTCCACCCCCACGAAGACCCCGCACCCGCACCACCGCTCCACCGAAGGGAACCCCATGCGCATCGGCATCGACGTCGGCGGCACCAACACGGACGCCGTCCTGATGGACGGCAGCACCGTCCGTGCGGCGGTCAAGCGGTCCACCACCCCCGACGTCACCTCGGGCATCGTCGCCGCGCTCGACGGCCTGCGCGAACAGCACGCCTTCGGCCCCACGGACATCGACGGCGTGATGATCGGCACCACCCACTTCATCAACGCCCTGGTCGAGGCACGTGGCCTCGCCCCGACCGCCGCGGTCCGCCTGGGCCTGCCGGCGACGGCCTCGCTGCCGCCGTTCACGGACTGGCCCGCGCACCTGGTGTCGGCCGTGCACGCGCAGCCGTTCCTGGCCCACGGCGGCCACGAGTTCGACGGCCGGGTCATCTCGGAGCTCGACCCCGAGGAACTCAAGCGGCACGCCGGTGCCATCGCCGCCGCGGGCATCCGGTCCGTCGCGATCTCGTCGGTGTTCTCCCCGATCAACGACGAGTTCGAGCAGCGCGCGCAGGAGATCATGGCCGCCGAGCTCGGGCCGGACGTGGCGTTCTCGCTGTCGTCCGAGATCGGTCGCATCGGCCTGCTCGAGCGCGAGAACGCGACGATCATCAACGCGGCGCTCCGCGAGCTCGCAGACCGCATCGTCGACGGGCTGTCCGGGTCGGTCACGGGCAGCGGCATCGACGCACCGCTCTTCCTGAGCCAGAACGACGGCACCCTGATGGACGTCGAGTACGCCCGTCGCTACCCGGTCGCGACGTTCGCCTCCGGCCCGACCAACTCGATGCGCGGCGCCGCGGTGCTGTCCGGCTTCGACACCTGCGCGGTCGTCGACGTCGGCGGCACGACGAGCGACGTCGGCGTCCTGACCGCGGGCTTCCCGCGCGAGGCCACCGGCGAGGTCGCCGTCGCCGGCATCCGCACGAACTTCCGGATGCCCGACGTCCTGTCCGTCGGCATCGGCGGCGGCTCCCGCATCCGCGAGGACGGCAGCGTCGTCGGGCCGGACTCCGTCGGGTACCGCCTGACCGAGGAGGGCCTGGTCTTCGGCGGCACCACCCTGACCGCGACCGACGTTGCCGTCCGCGGTGGCCGTGGCGCGATCGGGGACCCGTCGCTCGTCGCCGGTGTGCCGGCCGAGGTCGCCGCCCGCGCGCTCGACGTCATCGCGGAGCGCGTCGCCGACATCGTGGAGCGGATGCGCACCTCGTCCGACCCGCTGCCCGTCGTGGCGGTCGGTGGCGGTTCGGTACTGCTGCCGGACACCCTGCCCGGACTCGGCACCGTGCACCGCCCGGAGCACTACTCGGTCGCCAACGCCATCGGTGCGGCGATCGCGCAGGTCAGCGGCGAGGTCGACAAGGTCTACGCGATCAGCGACGGCCGACGGTCCGCCGTGGTCGACGAGGCGCGGCAAGAGGCCGTCGACCGCGCCATCGCGGCCGGCGCCGACCCCGGCTCGGTGGACATCGTCGACTTCGACGAGGTCCCGATCCCGTACCTGCCGGGCAACGCGACGCGGATCCGCGCCAAGGCCGTGGGCGACCTGGCACTCGGGGCGCTGGTCCGATGAGCGCCACCGAGACCGCGACCCCGCCCAGGACCACCTCCAACTCCCAGACCGCCGAGCAGTCCGCTGAGGTCCCCATCACCTCCATCGGGGCGGACTGCTCGGCCCTCGCCCGCGGCGCCGCGATCCTCGGCACCGGCGGCGGCGGTGACCCCTACATCGGCCGCCTGCTCGCCGAGGCCGCCGTCCGCACCCACGGCCCGGTCGAGATCGTCCAGGTCGAGGACCTGCCCGACGACGCCGTGGTGCTCTCGGTCGCGATGATCGGCGCTCCCACGGTGATGGTCGAGAAGCTGCCGTCCGCCGGCCAGTTCGCCGAGGCCATCCGCAGCCTGTCGGCGTTCCTCAACGTGACCCCGACCCACCTGGCCTGCATCGAGGTCGGCGGCGTGAACTCGACGACGCCGATCGTCGCCGCTGCCGAGCTCGGCCTGCCCCTGGTCGACGGCGACGGCATGGGCCGTGCGTTCCCCGAGGTGCAGATGGTGCTGCCGACCCTGTCCGGGGTCAGCGCGACACCGATGGCCCTGGCGGACGAGAAGGGCAACACCGTCGTCTTCGACACGGTGGACAACCGGTGGGCGGAACGGCTCGCCCGCACGGCGACGGTCGAGATGGGCTGTTCCGCGATCACCGCGCAGTACGCCATGTCCGGCGCGCAGGTGAAGGAGTCGTTCGTCCGCGGCAGCCTGTCGCTGAGCGTCCGGCTGGGCGAGACGCTCGTCCGCGCCCGCAGCGAGAACGCCGACCCCGTCACGGCGGTCACCGAGGTGCTCGGCGGCACGGTCGTGTTCCAGGGCAAGGTCGCCGACATCGAGCGCAAGACCGTCACCGGGTTCGCCCGTGGCACGGCCCGCATCGCTGGTTCCGGCAGCGACACCGGCCTGGAGGCGGTGCTCCGGTTCCAGAACGAGCACCTGCTGGTCGAGGTGGCCGGCCAGGTCCGCACCACGGCTCCCGACCTCATCATCACCCTGGACGCCGAGACCGGCGAACCGATCACCACCGAGGCCCTGCGCTTCGGCGCCCGCATCCGGATCGTCACCGCACCGGCTGACGAGCGCTGGCACTCCCCGGACGGCCTGCGCCTGGCCGGCCCGCGGTACTTCGGCTACGACACCCACGCGGTCCGCCACGACGGCACCACGAGCCCCGGCGAGAGCACGGAGGAAGCCCGATGAGCTGGATCCTCGACGTCGACGACCTGCCCGACCTGGCCCGCGGCGCCGCGCTGCTCGGCACCGGCGGCGGAGGCGACCCCACCATCGGGATGCTCCTGGTCCGTGCCGCGATCGAACAGCACGGCCCCGTCACGATCCTCGACCCTTCCGAAGTGCCCGACGACGCCCTCGTCATCCCCACCGCCCAGATGGGCGCACCGACCGTCGTGCTCGAACGCATCCCCGCCGGACCGGAACCCCTCGGCGCACTCCGTCGGCTCGAAGCCCACCTGGGCCGGACGGCGACCGCGACGATGCCCATCGAGTGCGGCGGCATCAACTCGATGATCCCGCTGCTCGTCGGCGCCACCGGTGGCCTGCCCGTGGTCGACGCGGACGGCATGGGCCGCGCGTTCCCCGAGCTGCAGATGGAGACGTTCTCGGTCTACGGGGTCCCCGGCAGCCCGCTGGCGATCAGCGACGAGAACGGTCACGGCGTCATCATCGAGACCGGCACGGACAACAAGAAGATGGAGTGGCTCGCCCGCGGGGTCACCATCCGGCTCGGCGGCGTCGCCTACATCGCCGAGTACGCCATGTCCGGCCGCCAGGTGCGGGAGACCGCCGTCCCACGCACGCTCTCCCTGGCGCTCGCCGTCGGTCGGGCCATCCGGGTCGCCCGCGAAGCCCACCGTGACCCCATCGATGCGCTCGCCGAGGCCCTCGGCACGACGATCTACACGCACCTGCGCGAGCTGTTCGACGGCAAGGTCGTCGACGTCGAGCGCCGCACGGTCGACGGGTTCGCCCGCGGGCGCGCCACCGTGCAGGGGACCGACGGCTCCGAGCTCGAACTCCGGTTCCAGAACGAGAACCTGGTCGCCCGGCGGGACGGGCAGCTCGTCGCCGTCGTGCCCGACCTGATCTGCGTCCTCGACGCCGAGACCGCCGAGCCGATCACCACCGAGCGCCTGCGGTTCGGGCAGCGCGTCCGGGTGATCGGCATCTCGACGCCCGACCTGATGCGGACCCCGGAGGCGCTCGCCGTGTTCGGGCCGTCGTGCTTCGGGCTCGACGAACCGTTCGTCCCGGTCGAGGACCTGCACGAGCACGTCCGCCCGGCCGCCCCGGCGGTCGGCTGACGAACGGTCCCGCGCCGACCCCGGGGCCCGGCCCCGGGACGCGACCACGGCAGCAGAATGGACCCATGGACCAGGGTGAGCGGCGGGGCGGCGGTGTGGCGGGCCTCCAGGCCGACGACGCGACCGTCTTCGGACGCGGCACCGCCCTGCTCGGGTGCGGCGGTGGCGGCCGTGTCGACCACATGGTCAGCGCGCTCCGATTCGCGCTCGGCGACCGCAGCGTGCCGGTCGTCGACCTCGACGACCCCGCGCTCGGCTCGGTGGTGGCCGTGGGGATCATCGGGTCGACCAACGTGCTCGAGGAGAAGATGCCGAGCGGCGAGGAGCTGCCGGCCGCGCTCGCGGCGGTCGAACGCTGGACGGGCGTCCGTGCCGACGCCGTCGTCGCCGCGCAGATCGGCGGCGTGACCGGACCGGCCGCGGCCCTCACCGCCCACGCCGCCGGACTGCCGCTCGTCGACGCGGACCTGGTCGGCCGCGCGGTCCCGCGCATCGACCAGCTGTCGGTCTTCGTCGGCCCGACCACGACGGTCACGGCCGCGGCAGCCACCACGAGCGGTCTGCGGATCGTCGTCGACGCCCGGCAGCCCCACGACGTCGAGACCGTCTGGCGCGAGGCCGTCTCGCACAGCGGCGGCTGGGCGGCCTTCGCGATCGGCCCGGTCCCCGTGGCGTTGTTGCGCGAGCGGGCCGTCGTCGGCAGCGTGCAGCGCGCCCTCCGGATCGGACGCGCCGCGGGCGGCGCACGCGACGCGGCGGAACTCGCCGCGCTCATCGGCGGCCGGGTCGTCGCGCAGGGCCGGGTCATCGACGTGCAGCGCGAGGGGGACGCGCTCGCGTTCGTCCGCAGCAGCCTGGCCATCCGCGACGCCGGCACCGGTGCGGTCGCCCGGGTCGAGGCGGGCAGCGAGTACGTGCACTGCCTGGTCGACGGCCTGCCCGTCGCCAGCACGCCGAGCGTCATCACCGTCGTCGACGCGCGCTCGCTCGCGCCGGTGGCGACCGACCGCACGCGGGTCGGCAACGAACTCGCGGTGCTCTTGCTGCCGTCTGCGCCGTGGTGGTGGGCGGACCCCGACCGCACCGCGCACATGGGACCGCGGGCGTTCGGCATCGACGCCGACGTCGTGCCCGAGATCGTGCCCGAGGTGCTCGCGTGAACGCCGTCGGCGACCTGCTGCCGCTCCTGCCAGCAGGCACCCGCCTGCTCGTCGGCCCCGGCAGCACGGCGGTCCGGAGCGTCCGCGGTGTCGTGGGGACCCCCGACCAGGTCGGCCGGTCGCTCGCCCAGGGCGACGACGTCGTCGTGCTGCTCACCCCCGTCGACCGTGCGGACGCACGCTTCGACGTGCTGCTGCGCCGGGCCTCCGCGGCCGGCACCACCCTGCTCGTCGTCGACGGATCGCTGGAACTCGGCCCCGGCACCACGACGCTCGCCGACCGGCTCGGCGTCGCCGTGCTCGCCACCCCGGACCCGTGGGCGACCTCGGTCCGCCTGCACGAACTGATCGGCACCGGGATGGGTCCGGCGGCCCGGGCGGCCCTCGACGCCTCCCGCGTCGCGCTCGACGCCGGCCCCGAACTCGACGACCTGTTCGTCCGGCTCGACCGGTCGCTCGGCCACCCGGTGCGCTTCCTCGACGCCTCGGGCCTGGCACTCCGCGGAGCCGCCGTCGACGACACGGCCCGCGCCGTGCTCGTCCGCCGGGCCGGCACGAGCGACGTGCTGATCGCCGAGGGCGTCGACGAGACGCTCGTCGCGATCCCGGTCGGTACCGGCATCGGACCGCGCGCCTGGCTGGCCGTCGGTCTGTCCGTCCCGATCGCCGCCGAACAGCAGGTGGTCGCGAGCGCCCTGCAGGTCGCCGCCGTCGCCGTCGGGCACCGGCTGCTGCTCACCCGGCTCGACGACGAGCGCGACGCCCGCTACCGGATGGCGATGCTCGACGAACTCCGTGCTGCCGACGGGGCGCCCGCCCCGCAGCTCGTGCAGCGGACCATCGCCGCCGGGTGGCGGCTGGACGCCTGGCACGTCGGAGCGCGCGTGGTCGCGCGGCAGGGCGTCGACCTGGTCGCGCTCCGCCAGCAGGTCGACGCCGCGGTGCGCGCCGAGGGACTCGACGCGGTCGTCGTCGAACAGGCGGACGGCTGGGTGCTGTGGCTGTCGGAACCCGACGAACCCGGCCGGGAGGCAGTGGCCGACATCGCGGGTCGGCTGCGGCGCGCGCAGAACACGCTCCGCACCACCGTGGAGACCAACGTGGGCGTCGGCAGTCTGCAGGCGGGCCCTGCCGGGCTGGTCCGGACACTCGGCGAGGCCGGCGACGCCGCCCGCCTGGCCGCGAGCCGTCCGGAGTCCGGGCACTTCGTGCACGTCGACCGGCTCGGGCTCGCGCAGCTGCTGCTCGCGTGGACGCAGACGGACACGTTCCTGCCGGCCTCTCGGCAGTTGCTCGCGCCGCTCGAACGCGGTGGCGGGGCGCTCCTGACGACGCTCGCCGCCTACCTGGACGCGGAGTCGTCGATCGCCGAGACCGCCGCGGTGCTCGGCGTGCACCGGAACACCGTGTCCGACCGCATCGCGCGGGTGGAGCGGCTGCTCGGGGTGGACCTGTCTGACCCGGAGACCCGGCTCGCCCTGCACCTGGCGACGCGGGCGCGGGCGGGGGATGGCGGCTGAGGGCGGGTTGTGTCAGCTGCGGCTGGTCTCGCTCGTCTCGTCGGTCTGGCTGGCCTGCTCGGTCTCGCGCTTCGTCGTCCTGCTCGTCTTGGCGGTCCCGCGGGCGGGCCGGGCAGCGGCACCGGTCTCGCGCGCTGCACCCGAGGCCAGGCCGGCCGCGATGATGAACACGAAGACGATCAGCAGCGCTCCGAGCAGGCCGATCTCCTCACCGAGGAACCCGATCAGCGGCGGCCCGGCCAGGAACGCCACGTAGCCGATCGTCGCGACCGCGCTGACCTTGGCGGCCGCGGTACGGGGGTCGTCGGCCGCGGCGGACATGCCCATCGGGAAGCCGAGGCTGGCCCCGAGGCCCCAGAGCACGACGCCGACGATCGCGAGCGGCACGTTGTCGATGAAGATGAGCATGCCCAGGCCGACCACCGCGACGGCGGCGCTGATGCGCAGGATCGGCACGCGGCCGAACTTGTCGATCAGCGGGCTGCCGGCGACGCGACCGGCGGTCATCGCGGCCAGGAACACCGTCAGCACGGCAGCGCCGCCGGCGTTGTCGAGTCCGTGGCCGTCGATCATCGCGAGGGGCAGCCAGTCGTTCGCGGACCCCTCGGCCAGCGCCATGCCGAGCACGATCACGCCGATCAACAGCGTGGACGGCTGTGCCCAGACCTGCCAGCGGGTGAGCGGGGTCGCGACCGGGCTGGTGTCGGTCGACACCGGCTGCTCGAAGCGGTGCTCGTCCTGGAACTTCGTGACGGCGACGAGCATGGCGGCGCTCGTGATGACGACGAGCACGATGAAGTGCCACGACACCGGGATCTCGAGCTTCTCGGCCAGCGCACCGAGGCCCGCACCGGCGAGCGTGCCGAGGCTGAACGCGGCGTGGAACAGCGGCATGATCGTTCGCCCGCCGGCCTTCTCGGCGGCGGCTCCCGAGACGTTCATCGACACGTCGCACAGGCCGTTGCCGAAGCCGAACGCGATGAGCGCGATCCAGATGGCGGCGAAGCCCCACCCGAGCGTGACCGCGACCCCCGCGAAGATCATGCCGATCGCCAGGCACGCCGCAGCCACCTGCACGCCCCGACGGGCACCGAGCTTCGCGACGATGTGCCCGGCGAACGTCAGACCGCCGATGGAGCCGACCGCCATGCCGAGCACGAGCAGGCCCATCTCGAACGTGCTCGCCCCCAGGGAGTCGCGGACGCTCGGGATCCGGCCCAGCCACGTCGCGATGTCGAGCCCGGACAGGGTGAACACCACGAACACCGCGATGATCCAGGCCTTGGTGGTCGGGACGGTGCGGGTGGACGGCGTCGTCATGGTGGTTCCCATCGTGCTGCGGCGCGCTCGGTGCTGCGCGTTCTGGTGCGTGTCGGTGCTGGTCTTGTGACTGTCGAATCGATTCGACTGCTCGTTCCGGCTACGCTAACGGGCGATGGACGAACCGGCAACAGGACCCGGCGCGTCGCCTTCCCGCGGCGGCGTCACCCGTTCGTCGCGCCCGACGCTGGCCGCGGTCGCCCGTGCCGCCGGTGTCGCGCCGTCGACGGCCTCGCTCGCCTTCAGTGGTCTCGGCCCGGTGTCCGAGGACGCCAAGGCCCGCGTGCTCGCCGCCGCTGCCGACCTCGGTTACGGCGGCCCCGATCCCCGTGCCCGTTCCCTGCGCCGCGGTCGTTCCGGCGTCATCGGCGTCGTGATGGACGAGCGCCTGAGCGATGCCTTCCGTGACCCGGTCAACGTCCTGACGCTCGACGGCATCGCCGAGGTCGCGGGTGCCGCGGGTGTCTCCCTGCTGCTCGTCCGGAGTCCGCTCGACGACGAGCAGGGCGCCGGCCCGCTGGTGGATGCCCCGATGGACGCCGTCGTGCTCGTCGGGTGCAACGTCCGGATCGACCCTGCCGTCGCCGTGCTGCGCCGTCGGCAGATCCCGGTCGTCGCGATCGAGGCGGCCGAGATCGAGGGCGCTGTCCCCGTCCAGCTCGACAACCGGGATGCCTCACGCCGTGCTGCGGAGTACCTGCAGGGGCTCGGGCACCAGGACGTGACCGTCGTGACCCTGCCCCTCGATGCCGCACGCCGCCGTGGCCCGATCGACGCAGCCCGGCAGGCCGAGGGCATCGCCTTCACCACGCTCGAACGCCTGCGTGGTGTGCGCCAGGTCTACCCGGACGCCATCGCGATCGAAACCGCCGGCAGCTCGGTGGAAGAGGGGCGTCTCGCCGGCACCGAGCTCTTAGCAGCCGAAGGCCCCCGCCCCACCGCCGTCATCGCGCAGAGTGATCTGATCGCCGTCGGGGTGATCTCGGCCGCTCTTGACGCCGGACTCCGTGTCCCCGAGGACGTCAGCGTCGTCGGCTTCGACGGCATCACGGTGGACGACAGCCTGCTCCACCGCACCCCGATCCGGCACCTGACCACCCTGGTACAGCCGTTCGTGCAGAAGGGCCAGGCCGCAGCCCGCGCCGCCCTGGCCATGCTCGAAGGCGCGGAGCCGCAACCGGCGTCGTTCACGTCGGAGTTGCGGGTGGGGGACACGACGGGGGCGCCGCCCGCTTCGGTTACTTGAATAGGCGTGATCCGCGGATCACGAAGGTGATTCGGCGGCCCTACTTGAGTTTCTGAACCACCTAAGAGCCCCAGCCACAGGCATGGCGGCTCTCTCTCGCCACTCGGGCTCCCGCGGACTGCGGATCACTCACGCGGGCGACGAATGCTGGAGGCGCGCTCAACCCACCTTGAAAGCAAACCGCCCAGTCCGTCCTTCAATCTCAAACGAACCTGAAACCCCTCGAAACACTGTTGAAATACTACATTGGTCGGTGCGACCGACACATTTCGGGTATGAGTTTGAAGTTTGCGTACCCTTGCGAACGCGTTAACAAACGTCCCTCGAACGCGGAATCCACGGCCCTCTTCCTCAATCCCTTTGGGCTCGATAGTGTGACGCTCGACCGGATCCAATCGAGCGATCTGGCTTAGCCGGTTTTGGGGTCGCTTTGGACATCGCGCTAGTCAGTCTCTTCGTGGATACCGCGATCGCTGGGGCATCCGTGGTGAGTGGGATCAACGTTAAGCGGCAACGCAGGGCCGTCGACACCCTAGCGAGCACCATTCAGTCCCTGGACACAAGCGTGATCGAAGGGCATATTAGCGATCTCGAGCTGGCCGGTTTCATGCGAGGCGCGGTCACGAGCGATGTCGTGAGCCCTATTCTCAACGGCCAAGAATTCAAATCCACACTGCGTGAATTTTTCCTAGCCTATCTGATCTCAGATGGAGAAGGGGCACGTGTCCAGGTTGCCGGAGAATCAATCCGTAAATTAGTTGAAATTGGTATCGGAGGAAGCGCAGGGACCGAGGATGCGACTCATTTCGCTACCTGTCTTCGGGGCGCGCTCGCGGACGCGTGCAAATCGACTGTCGACAGCCTTCGACTCGCTAATCCGCAAATACTTGCTGACTTGCAGCAGGGGGCGCTACTCAAGCGGGCTGTAGACATTCTGGAAAATATCGAACAGCATCACGATCGCATCGACTCGCGCATAAGTAGAGATAGCGTGGAGCGCGATAGCTGGATATTGAAGTATCGGCAGCTTTGCCAGCGCCATCACGGATTTATTGTGCCGCCGGACTTTGAAACAAGCCGCAAAATACCGATGAGCGAGCTCTACGTCGTCCCAAGGCTTACAAGCTACGCGAAGAATCGCCGCGGAGACGACTCCCAGGTAGACGTCGACGCATTCCAGCGTCAGGTTGACCGGACGGTTCTTTTGGGTGACCCCGGCGGGGGGAAGTCAACTCTCTCGAATTACCTGACGTCGACGTGGGCCGCGGATCCGTCTGCACCGGTTCCTTTTCACATAACGCTGCGCGAATTCGCTAACAGGAAGACAGCGACCGGCTTGTCCATCGCTGATTACATCGCTGAAGTTCTATCGGGCCGCTTTCAGCACGCAGCTCCGGACGGACTTATAGATGATCTGCTGGTATCCGGCGGAGCTGTTGTGGTTTTGGACGGTCTCGATGAGCTCATTGACACCAGCATTCGCCGGGAAATCAGCGGAGTGGTTGAGCTCTTTGCCGAAAAATATCCGCTGTGTGGACTTTTTGTTACATCGCGAAGAGTGGGTTACGAGCAAGCGCGACTAGATCCGGATACGTTTGGTGTCACCACAATGGCGGAGTTCTCGGACGAAGATGTTTCAGAGTATGTCCGTAAGTGGTTTGCCTGTCAAGAAGACTATGAGGATGAAGAAGCCTCAACGTTGGCTGATTCATTTACTGCGCAAAGTGAAGCGGTGCCCGATCTCCGGTCAAATCCCCTCATGCTTGCGTTGATGTGCATAATATTCCGCGGAGAGAATTTCATTCCGCGCAGTAGGCCTATCGTGTACGAGAAATGTGCAAACCTCCTGTTTGAGAAATGGGATGGGCATCGGAACATTGAAGTTCCGCTTGAGGCGCGTGCACATGTGGACGCGGCCATGAAATTCATTGCCTATTGGATGATGGATGGCGGAAACGGGGACGCGGGTGTCTCGTACCATGAACTTGTCCGCGTCATGGCGACGTACCTGCAGGACAGGGCTGCTGAAAGCGAGGAAGAGGCTGAGCGATCGGCAAAACAGTTCGTCGACTTCTGCAAGGGGCGCGCTTGGGTTTTCTCGGACGCCGGAACGACTGCCGAGGGCGAAGCGCTTTTCACTTTCACACACCGTACTTTCATGGAGTACTTTGCGGCGTACCACCTCACCCGAACTTCTGACACTCCGGAGAAGCTGGCACTTCGGCTGCTTCCCAAGGTAGCTGCCGAAGAGTGGGATGTCGTTGCCCAGCTGGCTGTTCAGATTGCCGACAAAGCTTCCGACCGCGGCTCCGAGCGCGTGCTTCGGCGGATGCTTGAGGAACCTAGACGTAGGGCGCGCTTAGGGCGATCAAACGTTATTACATTTATTGCAAGGTGCACCGCATTCTCGACGGTTTCCCCCACGTTCATTCGTGACTTGATGCGTGCTTCTATCGCTTTCGCGCAACCCCTTCGACGAAACGGATTTCTTCGGAGAAGCTCTCCAACGCATGTCTTGATTCTGTCGGTGCCGGAGTCTCTTCGTGACCCGGCCGGGGATGAGTTGGCGTCGTCCTTGACAACTCTGCTGCGTTGTTCCGACTCGGCGGAGCGCCAGCGGGGTATTGAAGTTCTTGCTGAACTTACCGACCTGATGTTGGAGAGGGTCCTTCATGGTGTCGAGCGATCGGACTGGTGGCTCTTAAAAATCTTTGGCGTCGCACGCTGCCTTTCTCCTAGCGACTACGAAGAAGATGAGCGCAAGGCTGATCTGGTGATGCCATTGTTGCTCTCGGGTGTGATCGATGCCGAGACCGCCGTGCGATTCCGAAGCGCCCGAGGCCGGGCTGACTTTGAGGCGTTCTACGCTGTTTCCTCCGGGCTTCCGTACGTTTCACTTTCCAGCACGCTCGCGGGGGTGGTCGCCGGGAGGTTGCTCACATCGACGTATGACCTATCGAGCCTTGCAGCGGTCGATCCGCTTGTCGACATTTTCCTGGCGGCTTTTTGGGAAGCAAGAAGCAACGGGGATTCGACCGTCGAGGTGCCTATTCCGGTTCTCCTCTTCTCGCCGTCTATCGGGGAGGATATCCTCGGTGAGGCGCAGGCTCCTGGAAATGATGTTCGATTGCTGGTCGCAATGGCCCAGGCGGAAATTGTCGGATCGCACTTCGGGCACCCGGAGTTGCTTGGAGAAGATGTGGGGACGCGGAGTTTGTTCGGAGTTCGGTATGGCCAGGTTGGATCTCTCGAGTCACTTGATTTCAAGGCGTTCTCAGAGCCGATGGCGAACTTCTGTCGCGCCTGGCTCCGTAAGGAGGTAAGCGTTTTCAAGGAGCGGCCAGGTGGGGATGTGATGTCGCGGCGGGGACGCCGGCGGCCGAGGAGAGCGGTTGTGCCGGCGAGTTGAAGCCCCGGGCCTCGGAAGTGCGTCCAGGTGCCGCTCGGGATGCAGGGATCGCGAGACCGTATTGACGTCTATTGATCGTCAAGTTGTAGGTGACGGGTATCCGCAGCGCAACTCGGAGCTCGGACGCACCCGACCCCCACCACCGCAACCAGGTTCACCGCACTCCCTACCAGGAACCCTGTTGTCCCACCCGCGACCCCTGCGACGGGCCCGAGCACGGCCATGAGCCCAGCCCCGACGACGAACCCGGCGACCGAGGCAAGGGCGACCTGCCGTGAGCGTCCAGCGGCGAGCAGCAACGCCGCCGGCACGAGCCCGACGGTGAACACCCACACCGCGACCATCAGGTACCGCAGGTCGGCGACAGCAGCAGCACCCTCGGCGGGGTAGACGATCGGCAGGAACCACCCGGCGAGCAGAGCGATCAGGCCGAACACGACGGCGGATGCCGCAGCGAACCCGACGACGAGCAGCAGCGCACCGCGGGAGCGCAACGATCCACCATCGGTCCGGTGCGCGAACGCCGGCACGAGCACCTGCCCCAACGCCTGCCCGAGCATCGACGCCGGCGTCGCCAGGGTGAAGGCGGCGGCGTAGACACCGGCGTCGTGCGCTGAGGAGGTCACCTGCGCCGAGATCATCGTCAACTGCAGCAACCCGTTCGAGGTCACCACCGCCAGCACGTTCCACGCTGCGAACCCGAGTACCCCGGCGGCGGGTTCGCGTGAAGCAGACGTGAAGCCGTTGCCCCGCGGCCAGCACGCGATCGCGAACACCGTGTACCCGATGGCCAGGGGCAGCAGCACGAAGGGCTCGAGCCGCGCGACGCACGCCACCACGAGCAGCCCGAGCGCCAGGACGCTCGTCACGGAGTCCCACAGCGCGACCCGTGGTGCCCGGTCGTAGCCGAGCTGTGCGCCGCGTGCGTAGCAGTAGAGGCCGTAGCCGACGACGACCGCGGCACCGCCGAGCACCATCCCGGGGCCGTTGCCCCAGGCCAGCGCGACCGGCACGGTGACCGCGGCGAGCACCACGCTCGACACCAGCATCGACACCCCGAGCAGCCGGTTCACCGCGGCATCGGACCGCTGACCTCGCAGCGCGATCGCCAGGAACCGCGACGCGGTGTTGCCGGCGGCGTTCGGCCAGAGCAGCGCGACGAACACCGAGAGCGACAGCAGCGCCGTGGTCTGCCCGAGGGTCTCGGTGCCGAACACCCGCCCGACGACGACGGTCACGAGCAGCTTCGCGACGCCCTGCACCCCGATGCCGACCGTGGCGAGCACCGCCGACGAGGCCACCGAAGACGACGGCGCCGCAGGCTCAGCAGACGAGGCAGACGAAGCGGGCCCAGCCGGAGAAGACCCGCTCACCGCGCCAACGCCTGTTCCACCCAGCCGCGCCGGTGCGCCCGCACCCCGAGCGTCACCGCCCGGACCCCGATGTACCCGAGGGCGAAGGCCGCCCACAGCCCCGCGAGCGTGCCGCCGGCCCACCAGAGCAGCGGCAGGTAGACGACGAGGTTCACGCCTCCGGCGATGGCCAGGTACCGCGCGTCGCCGGCACCGATCAGCACCCCGTCGAGCACGAAGACGTACCCGGCGACGGGCATCCCGACGGCGATGAGCACCAGCACGACGGGCAGGGCGTCCCGCACCGCCTGCGAGTCCGAGAACACCGGCCCGAGCACGCCGCTCACCGCCAGGGTCAGCACCCCGAGCAGCACACCGCCGGCGATCCCGAGCAGCACGAGCCGTCGCGTCACCAGTCGCACCCGCTCCGGGTCACGTCCGCCGAGCCCGTGCCCGACGAGCGCCTGCCCGGCGATCGCCAGGGCGTCGAGCGCGAACGCCAGCGTCGAGAAGACGGTCAGTCCGACCTGCGTCGTGGCCAGCCCGGTGGTCCCCAGCCCGGCAGCGGCCCCGACGGTCGCGAGCATCGCGATCCGCAGCGACGCGGTCCGCAGGAACAGCCATGCGCCCGACCGAAGGGCCCGGGCGACGCCCGAGGCGCCGGGTCGCAGCGGCGCCCCCGACGACCGAGCGGCCCGCACCGCGATGCGCACGTAGACGACGGCCATCGCCCACTGCACGATGACGGTGCCGGCGGCGGATCCCTCGACGCCCCAGCCAGCGCCGTAGATCAGGGCCGCGTTCAGCAGCCCGTTCGCGACGAACCCGATGGTCGCGACGACGAGCGGGGTCTTCGTGTCCTGCAGCCCACGCAGCAGCCCGGTCGAGGCGGTCACGACCAGGATGCCGGGCAGCCCGATCAGCGAGACGGTCAAGTACGCGGTCGCGGCGGCCGACACCTCGGCGGAGGCGTCGAACAGGTCGACGAGCGGCCCGGCGAGCGGCCACCCGACCAGCGCCAGCACCACCCCCAGCACGAGCGCGAGCCACATCCCGTCGATGCCCGCGTGCACGGCTCCGCGACGGTCGCCACCACCGAGTGCCCGTGCCACGGCCGGGGTCGTCGAGTACGCCAGGAACACCAGCAGCCCGGTCACCGTCGACAGCACGGCACTCGCGAGCCCGACGGCCGCCAGCGGCGTCGCCCCGAGGTGCCCGACGAGCGCGGTGTCGGTCAGCAGGAACAGCGGCTCGACCACGAGCGCTCCGAGCGCCGGCACCGCCAGCCGCACGATGTCGCGGTCGACCGCGCGCCGCTCAGCGGTCACAGCGGGTCGCGTCGGTCGGTGCACCGACCCATTCTGTCGGCGATGCCGACCCGTCGTGGTCACCAGGCGGGGTGGGCGTGACCCCGGGACGGACTGGAGGCCCGTGGCCGTGTCCGCCACGGGCCTCCAGTCCGGCGGTCCCACGTCCTCGGGCTTGCGCCCCGCACGACCTCGTTGCGCGACGAGCCGATCCGCTGGCGTCTGTAACGCTGGAGCCATGACCGGACACTCCAGAGTGTGAAGGACGAACAGGACGACGGCCCGCTGTGGACGCGAGCGGTCCGTGATGACGGGGCTGCGTTCGCCGCGCTGTTCGACCGGCACCGACCGCGCATCTACCGGCGGGCGTTGAGCCTGACGGAGCACTCCCACGACGCCGAGGACATCACCGCGGCGGCGTTCTACGAGCTCTGGCGCAAGCGCAAGAGCGTCACTCTGGTGGCGAGTTCCGTCGCTCCGTGGTTGCTGGTCACGACGGTCAACCTGACCCAGAACCACCGACGCGCGGCGGCGCGGTACCGGAAACTCCTCGACGCGCTCCCTCGGGACGATCCCCACGCTCCTGCCACGGACGCCGAAGACCTCGAGGCCCGCGAACGCCTCAGGACGACGATCCGGGGCCTCGCGCCGCAGGATGCCGCGCTGCTGGTGCTCACCGGGGTCGAGGAGATGCCGGTCTGGCAGGCCGCGCAGGCGGTCGGTCTCAAACCGCCGGCGGCACGCGTGCGGTTGCACCGGATGCGCCAGCGCCTGCAACGCGACCTGCACGACCTCCGTCCCAGTGTCCGCAACGCACCGGAAGGCACCTACTGATGAGCATCGACATGAATCCCGACGCCGCTGCAGCGGTCCGCTCGGAGCTGGCCGCCATCGGGACACGACCCAGCGCCCTGCAGCGCCAGCAACGACGTGCACGCATCGGCGTCTCGATCGTCTCCGTCGCAGCGATCGCGGTGACGACGAGCGCCGCCGCCCTGGTCGTCGCCGGGCTCCCGGGGACCACGACGACGGCAGCAGTCGGGCGCACGACCACTGCGACGCACACCGGTCCCGCACTGATCGACATCGGGCAGGCTCCCGACACCGCCGGTGCCGTGATCGTCGACATCACGTGCCGCAACGACGTCGGCATGGTCCGAGTCCCCACCGTCGGAGGGGGCGCATCCGGCCTGAGTTGTCGGGACGAAGGGACGATGCACGTCGTCGACGGCCGGCTCCCGGAGCGAGGGACCACGACGTTCAGCATCGAAGCATCGGCGGGGACGCGGTGGACGGCGACGCTGCAGTACGCCAACGCGGTCACGTCGGACTGGGCGGTCAACGACAAGGGCCAGACCTACGGGGTCCCGAACGCGTCGGGTCACCCGGATCTGGTCCCCGGGAGGGCGGACAACGGCCGCAAGGGCTGGGTCCTGTGGAGCGAGCCGGACGGCGGCGATGTGTACGAGTCCGACGGCACCACCGTGGTCGGGCAGTGGACGGCGGGGGTCGCCGTCGAGGTCCCGCTCGATCAGCGGTACATCGACGAGCAGGAGTCCGTGCAGACCGCGACCCCGTCGCCCAGCGCGCCGCGCTGAACCGGGCGAGGAGCGCGTTGCGGACCGGAGCGACCGACTGGGGGGCGTTCCGGTCCGCAACGCACCACGTGACGGACGGGAGGCCCGTGGCGGCGCCGCCACGGGCCTCCAGTCCGGTGGTCCCACGTCGTCAGGCGCGTGGCGACGGCCGGCCGACCACTCGCGTCAGTCGGCGCGCGGTTCCGCGGGGACTGCGCCGGTGGCGGCGTGCGCGGGGTCGGCGGCCTCGGTCGAGGGCTCGTCGGTGCCGCGGACCCGGCCGATGACGTCCATCACGTGGTAGACGACGATCGCGGCGATCGTGCCCACGATGATGCCGCCGAAGCTGGCCTGGCCGAAGGTGAACGTGAAGTTCGCGATGCCGATGATCAGGGCGATTCCGGCGGTCAGCTGGTTCTTCGGCTTCGAGAAGTCGACGCGGTTCTCGACCCAGATCCGGATGCCGATGATGCCGATCAGACCGTAGAGGGCGGTGGTGGCGCCGCCGAGCACACCGGCGGGCACCGAGGAGATGACGGCGCCGATCCTCGGCGACAGGCCGAGCAGGACGGCCGCGATCGCGGCGACCCAGTAGGCGGCGGTCGAGAAGACGCGGGTGGCGGCCATGACGCCGATGTTCTCGCCGTAGGTGGTGGTGGCGGAGCCGCCGCCGATGCCGGCCAGCACGGTCGAGATGCCGTCGGCGAAGAGCGCGCGACCGGTGAGCGGCGTGAGGTCACGGCCGGTCAGCTGCCCGACGCCCTTGACGTGGCCGACGTTCTCGGCGACCAGCGCCAGCACGACCGGCACGAACGCCAGGTAGATCGGCAGCTGCGACGGGTCGAACGCGGGAGCGGTGAAGTCCGGCAGACCGATCCACGCCTTGTCACCGACCTTCGAGAAGTCGACCTGACCGCCGATGAGCGCGGCGACGTACCCGACGAGCACGCCGATCACGATCGACAGGCGGCCGATGAGGCCCCGGAACAGGACGGTGACCAGGATGATCGTCGCGAGGGTGATGACCGCGATGACCGGGGCTTCCGTGAAGTTGTCCCGGGCCGACGGTGCCAGGTTGAAGCCGATCAGGGCGACGATCGCGCCGGAGACCACCGGGGGCATCAGCCGGTCGATCCATCCGGCACCAGCCAGGTGCACGACGAGTCCGACGATCGCGAGCAGCGCACCGACGACGATGATGCCGGACAGGGCGAGCGGGATGCCGCCGATCTTGGTCGCCGCACCGATCGGGGCGATGAAGGCGAACGACGAGCCGAGGTAGCTCGGCAGGCGGTTGCCCGTGATGAGCAGGAACAGGATCGTGCCGATGCCGCTGAACAGCAGCGTCGTCGACGGCGGGAACCCGGTGATCAGGGGAACCAGGAACGTGGCGCCGAACATCGCGACGACGTGCTGCACACCGAGGCCGATCGTCCGGGGCCAGGTGAGCCGTTCGTCGGGTGCCACGATCGTCGTCGCGGAGACGGTCTTGCCGTCGCCGTGCAGCTTCCACGGAAGTCCCATGCGATGACCGTACCGGCAGCGATGCACCGGTGACGACCCGGATCGACCTGCCCCATGGGGTCGGTGGCTATCGTGGACCGCATGACCGACGTCGCACGTGCCTCCGGCATCCACACTGACGAACTCGACCCCGCGGTGCGCCCCCAGGACGACCTGTACCGCCACGTGAACGGGACCTGGATCGAGGCGACGCCGATCCCGGACGACAAGGCCCGGTACGGCTCCTTCACGGTGCTGGCCGAAGCCGCCGAGATCGCCGTGCGCGACATCATCGAGCGCTCGCAGCAGGCCGCCCCCGGCACCGAGGAGCGCAAGGTCGGTGACCTCTTCACCTCGTTCACCGACGAAGCGCGCCTCGAGGAGCTCGGCACCGCACCGATCGAGCACCTGCTCGCCGAGATCACCGCCATCGAGTCCGTGCCCGAGGTCATCGCCGCCGTCGGCCGCTTCGAGCGCCTCGGCCTGCCGAGCTTCCTGCAGCTCTTCGTCGACAACGACCCGGGCGACCCCGAGTCCTACGTCGTGTTCCTGGAGCAGTCCGGCCTCGGCCTGCCCGACGAGTCGTACTACCGCGAAGAGCGGTTCGCCGACATCCGCGAGAAGTACCGCGAGTTCGTCGCGGCGATGTTCCCGCTCGCCGGGTTCGACGACGGCGGCGCCCGCACCGAGCACGTCGTCGCACTCGAGACGGCGCTGGCGTCGAAGCACTGGGACAACGTCACCACCCGTGACAGCCAGAAGACCTACAACAAGCTGCCGTGGGCCGAGGTCGCCGCGCTCGCGAAGGGCGTCGACCTGCAGACCTGGTGGCAAGCCATCGACGCCCCCGCCGGCGCGTTCGAGACCGTCGTGTTGCGCGAGCCCTCGTTCATCACCGGCCTGGCCGACCTGCTGAACGACCAGCCGCTCGAGGTCTGGAAGGACTGGCTGCGCTGGCAGGTCATCCGTGGCTCCGCCGCGTACCTGACGAGCGCGTTCTCGGCCACGAACTTCTCGTTCTACGGCACCGCACTCACCGGTGCGCCCAAGCAGCGCGAGCGCTGGAAGCGTGGCGTCTCGCTGGTCGAGGGTGCGATGGGCGAGGCCGTCGGCCGCATCTACGTGCAGGAGCACTTCGACGAGACCTCGAAGGCCAAGATGGACGACCTCGTCGCCAACCTGGTCGAAGCGTACCGACAGAGCATCACGGCGCTCGACTGGATGACCGACGAGACCCGTGCCCGTGCGCTCGACAAGCTCGACAAGTTCACGCCGAAGATCGGCTACCCGGTGAAGTGGCGCGACTACTCGGCGCTGCCCGTCCTCGCCGACGACCTGGTCGCGAACGTCCGCGCCGTCGCCTCGTTCCAGGTCGACCGCGAGCTCGGCAAGATCGGCAAGCCGATCGACCGCGACGAGTGGTTCATGACCCCGCAGACGATCAACGCGTACTACAACCCCGGTTTCAACGAGATCGTGTTCCCGGCCGCGATCCTGCAGTTCCCGTTCTTCGACGCAGACCGCGACGCCGCCGCGAACTACGGCGCGATCGGTGCCGTCATCGGGCACGAGATCGGCCACGGCTTCGACGACCAGGGCTCGCAGTACGACGGCGACGGCAAGCTCGAGAACTGGTGGACCGAGGCCGACCGCGCGGCGTTCGAGGAGCGCACGAAGGCCCTCATCGCCCAGTACGACGCCCTGGTGCCGACCGAGGTGCCCGACAGCCACGTGAACGGTGCCCTGACGATCGGCGAGAACATCGGTGACCTCGGTGGCCTGTCGATCGCGTGGAAGGCGTACCTGCTGTCGCTCGACGGTCAGGAGCCCCCGGTCGTCGACGGACTGACCGGCGCCGAGCGCTTCTTCCTGAGCTGGGCACAGGCCTGGCGGATGGCGATCCGACCGGAAGAGGCTGCGCGTCTGCTGTCGATCGACCCGCACTCGCCGAACGAGTTCCGCTGCAACCAGGTGGTCCGCAACATCGACGTCTGGTACGACACCTTCGCCGTGACCGAGCAGGACGCGATGTACCTCGACCCCGCCGAGCGCGTCGCCATCTGGTGATGACGGAGTCGGACGCGGCCCGGTCGTCGCGCCGCCGGCGACCGGACGACCGCCCAGCAGGTGGCGGCCGCGGTCGTGGGCGGCACAGCGGCCGGGCCGACGACCGCTTCACCGCCACCACCGAGGCCCTCGGTGCGCTCGCGCTCGAGGGCGCCGGGGTGAGTGCCTCGGTGATCGACACGTCGAGCGGCAAGGCACTGCTCGGGATCGACGACACCCTGGTGCAGCCGGTCGCGAGCCTGGGCCGCGTCCTGCTGCTCATCGAGGTCGCCGCCCAGCTCGAGGACGGCCGCCTGCACGGTGACCGGCTGCAGCGGATGGCCCGCGACACCGCGACCGGCGCCGGCCTGTGGCAGTTCCTGCAGGAGCCGACCATGCAGGTACCCGACCTGGCGACCCTGGTCGGGGCCACCGCCGATGCCTGGGCGATGAACGCGCTGCTGACGACGGTGGGCATCGACGCCGTCCGCGAGCGCGCGGAGTCCCTGGGCATCGAGCGCACGGCGTTGATCGACCGCGTGCGGGACCGCCGTGGGCCGGATGATGCCCCCGACGCGTCCGTCGCACCGACCGGGGAACTGTCGTGGGTGATGCGCGGCCTGGCGCTCGGCGAGGTCGTCGACGAGGCGGTGTCGAACCGGGTGCTCGGCTGGCTGTCCCTGGCGAGCGACCTGAACCTGGTCGCCGGTTCCTTCGGCCTCGACCCCCTGGCGCACCGGGCACTCGACCACGGGTTGCAGGTCGTCGCGGTCACCGGGTCGAGCACCGGCGTGCGGGCCGAGGCGGGGATCCTGCGGGGGCCCGGGTCGTCGGTCAGCTACGCCGTGACGGTGACGTTCGACGACGCTTCGTTGCAGCGGCGGTTGGCCGTGGTCGAGGCGCTGCGGACCATGGGCACCGAGGTGCTCGAGGCGGTGCACGCCCCGGCTCGTCGCTGAGCGCGCTTGCCGCTGTCGCTGCTCGTGCCGCGCTGCCGCTGCCGCTGCTCGTGCCGAGTCTCGGTCCGGCGGACGGTTCGCGGGGTTCACGACGGCGAAACTGTCCGCGCAGCCGAGACCCGCGGACCCGCGGAGCCGAGACCCGGGGACCCGTGGACGCTACGGGCGGGTGCCGGAACGCGGTGTCGCCGTGTCAGGGCCGGGGACGCAGACCGACTCGGCGCTCAGGCTCAGCCCGTCGACCGTGCCCCGGATGCTCGCCGTGGCAGGATCCGCATCCGAAGACGACGACCAGTAGTCCCGGCCCATCGCCCGACCGCTGACCTCGAAGCCCTCGGACGTCCACAGCGCGGTCACGGCGTCGAACGGCCCCTGCGCGTCGTCGACGATCTGGAACACCGGCACGACGCTGAACGCCGTCGCCCGGGTGCCGGTCGCATCGGGCGACCAGGTCGACCCGGACGGCGCGCACTGTTCGGTGCCCGTGGTGACGGTCGCGGGGACCCCGGCTGCGTCGGCCGAGCGCTCGAGGAACGCCCGGAGCGTCGCAGCGTGGTCGCTCACGTCGGCGGGCACCCAGGGGGCCGGCGTGGGGCTCGTCGTCGTGGTGCCCGGGGCGGTGGCGTCCTGCGGCTTCTTCGCGTCGAGGGGGAGTCCGAGCCAGCCACTCGTCCCGTCGAGGCCGACGGAGAACGCGGTGCGCGGAGCGCGGTGTGCGTCGGCGGCTTCGTCCTTCGTCCGGACGAGGACGTCGGCGACGGCGCCGAGTCCTCCGCCCGAGACCGACAGGGAGGGGCGTTCGGCCTCCCCGGCTGTGGCGGACTCGGCGGCGGCGGCGTCGGTGGTGGCCTGCGCAGCGTCGGCGTAGGTCGTGCCCGGTGAGTAGGACAGGCGCTCGACGTGGTGGTCACCGTCGCCGTCCAACCCGTCGATCGTGCGCAGGAGTGCTCGCCCGGGGTGCGTCGCCGTGATCCCCACCGAAACGTCACCCCGGTCCAGCGAGGCCGGGTGGTCGCCGACGATCGGACGGGCCTGCGCGACGGCGTCGGTGAAGCTGACGCCCGGCACGAGCCAGATCGTGGAACCTGACGGGGTCACCCAGAGCCTGCGCACGAAGGGCTCCGCACGCAGCCGTCCGGCCAGGTCGACGACGTCGCGGTCCATCGGATCGAGGACGACCGGTGCCGACACCCGCCCGCGAGGCACGTCCAGGGTCACCGACAGCGTCGTGCCGCTGACACCCCGCGCCGCCGTGTGCCGGATCCGTTCGGCGACGGCGAGGTCGCTCGAGTCGGCCCGCACCTCGAGCGACGTGATCCATTTGTGCGGGTCGTCCTTCGCGTCGACCTGACGGACCTCGCCCTCGGCCGTGTCGACGCCGGGCAACCGCTCGATCCGGGTGATGAGCTTCGCGAGCGCCGATTCCGATCCGGTCGGCGGTGGCGGTGACCACGTGCACGCGGCGAGTGTGAGCGCGACGATGAGCGCGGTCGCGAGCGCTCCTGCTGAACGTGTCCGTGCGCGAGCCCCCATGCGTCCGAGTCTAGGAACGCCGTGGTGCCGCACGGAATCGGTCGCGGGACCCATCCCCGCTCAGCGCAGGAGCACGAAGGAGCGCAGCGGCTGGGGTTCGACGTCGTGGGCCTCGACGAAGCCACGCGACTCGTAGAACGCCCGCTGCCCCGCCTCGGCGTCGGTGAGCAGGACCGTCTGACGAACGTCGGCGTACCGCTGCAGGGCTGCGTCGAGGAGTGCACCACCGACGCCCGACCGGTGCGCGGACGGCACGACGAGGACGTCCTGCACGTACACGATCGTCACGCCGTCGGAGACCGTGCGGAGCAGGCCGAGCAGGTGTCCGTCGTCGTCGCGGGCGGTCAGCACGGTGTGAGAGCCGACGATCGCCGCGGTGAGGGCTGCGGGGTCCTGCGTGTACGCGGTCCACCCGACGGCGTCGTACAGCGCCACCAGTTCGTCGATCCCCGGGCGTTCGTCGCTGATCGTCGTGCTCATGGAGCCCATCGTGCCCGAGCTCACGGGGACGGGCGCGACCGGCGAGTCGTGCTCATCTATTCCTTGACGCCCGGTCGGATCCGGACGAGCATCGCTGCTGGCGACGCGCGGGGGCGAGCGTCGCCTGGCACACGATGACGTGTGGTGTGAGCGCCGTCGTGTCGACCCGAATCCCCACGACGGCGCTCCTTGGCCTGTCCGTACCTGCGGTTCGCGGTGCCCACGGTCCGGAGCTCCCGCTCGTCACGGACTGCGCCCCGCCCGCGATCACCACGCGGACGGGGCCCCAGCTCAGGCCGGTGTCGACGTCAGGTAGGCGTAGAGGATCGCCGCGATGACGTCGTAGCCGGTGTCGTTCGGGTGGATCCCGTCGTACATGTAGGTGTTGCCCGTCGTGCCGGTCTGCCCGAAGTACGGTGGCACGTAGGCACCGAGGTCGAAGAACCCGATCGCGACACCCGGGTTCGCGGACCGGAACGTGGTCACCGCCTGCTGCTGTGCGGCGCGGTACTTCGCCCACTCGGTGGTCGACGCCTTGCCCAGCTGGTACGGCATGATCACGAGCAACGCCGAGTCCGGGCTGCGGTCGTGCACCAGGTCCAGGTAGTTGACCGTCTGCTGCGTCAGCACCGCGGGGGTGACCACGCCGTAGTCGTTCGTTCCCCACATCGACGTGATCAGGTCGGGCGAGAACCGACGGAGCGCATCCGCCCAGGTGTCGTTGCCGTTGGCGGCCGACGACGCGAGGGAGAACCCCTCGGTGCGCGAGGTCGACTGCGATGCCTCGAGGACGTGGAACCCACCGCCCTCGTCGCCGTCGAAGAGCTGCCAGCCCTCGAGGAACGGCTCGCCGCTCTGCCACGTCACCGTGACGGTGCGGACCGCGGAGGCCGACTTCGGGCTGGTCCAGGTCTGCTCACCGGTGGAGACCGCCGGCAGGGTGACCTTGGTGCCGTCGATGGCGACGGAGACGGCGTCTCGCGTGCTCGTCGCCCGCCACGACAGCACGAAGGACGTGCAGCGCTGCGTGAACGTCGCCGACCGGACGCCGGTGCCGGTCAGCGCGACGGCTCGTCGGCCGAGTCCGGACTTCGTGCTCCGCGCGCCTGCGTACGTGGCGGAGCGGAGGTCGATCGCGGCACCGCTCGCTCCGGTGTACGAGACGTAGGTCACCGTGGTCGGCGGCTTGTCGACCGTGGCGTACTGCGAGCGGGCGGGGACGTAGTCGAACCCGCCGGGTGCCTGCCCAGCACCGTTGCGGAGTCGTGCCCGCACCCGTGCCGGGTACCCCTTCTGCGGCGAGGCCGCGCCGAACGCCTCCGTGATCGAGTCGCCCGCCGTGACGATGGTCGCGGTGCCGGCGGCGACCTTGCGGAAGAACCCGGCGAGCGGGTCGCTCGCGGAGTAGGACAGTCCCGACGGGATGAACGGCTTGGTGGCTGCCGCGGTCGCCGGTGACGCCGCAGCGCCGGCCAGGGCTGATCCGCCGATCGTGATGGCGGCGCCCTGCAGCAGACCTCGCCTCGAGATCCCCCGGCCGCTCTTCGAACTGTGATCCGTCATGTTTCCCCCAAGAGCATCGATGCGGTGGTCACGGCACGAGCGCACTCTCCGGTCCTGCCGACCTGCGGCAACCTGAGAGAACCCCCATCCCACGACGACCATAGGTCAGTTCCGTCGTGAGCAACAGACCTGTCCACTCCCGGGATCGGTGCCAGCGGATCGTCCGACAGCTGTCGTCGAACGTCCGACCGCTACGACGTCGCCTGCCCCTCCGGGACGAACGCCTGCACGGACAGCAGCGAGGCGTCGGCGGACGCGCAGGCCTTGTAGTCCGTGTCCTTCACGAACAGGGACTGCTTCGACCCGGGCGGGTACACACGGAAGCCGTCCGGGGTCTTCGCCGAGCAGTCACCCGACGGGTAGTTCTCGGCCCGGACGATCTTGAGCGGTGCGACGGCGGTCTTGCCGGGTGCGAGGGTCACGGTCGGGTGCGGCGCGCTCTTCTCCTGCGTCGCGGCCGCGCCGATCTGCTTGCCGGTGCCACCCCCGACGAACGAGACGCCCGGCCACCCCTGCACGGTGCAGGTCGTCGACCCGGTGTTCTCGAGCACCAGGTGCACGATGACGCTGCCGGCGGCACCACCGCTGCCGGCCTCGATGCGTCCTGCCAGCGACGACACCGGGCACCGGTCACCGGAAGCAGAACCGGAACCGGCGGACGACCCGGAACCGGTGGACGGTGCCGTCGAGGCGGACTCGTCCGACGACTGCGGTGCGGACGCCGGCGCGGACGCGGACGGCGACGGCGCGGGCGCGGTGACCGTCTCGGTGGCGGCGGGCTGCCCGTCCGAGGCACACCCCGCCAGTGTCCCGACGGCGACGAGCCCGGTCACGACGAGCAGGAACTTGGATCGGCTGCTGCGTTGCATGCTGCACAGGCAACCACCGAACGCCGCATCCGGTTCGGTCGGCGTCCAGGGACCCCGAGCACACTCCGAGGCAAGCAACCCGAGCAGCGGAGGTCGGACATGACGGGCAAGCACGAACAGGCACGAGGCGACGAGGGTCGCGCGGACGGGGTCGAGCCCCGCGCCGGAGCCTTCACCGACAGCGAGATCCCGGGCGAGGAGCACGTCGAGTCGACGGAGCCCGTCGGCGAGTTCGTCTCGAGCGACATCCCCGGCGAGACCCGTCCGAACGGCGCCGGGCCCGACGGCGAGTACGTCGACTCGGACATCCCCGGCGAGGCCGAGCCGGCCCAGAACGGCGAGGTCGGCGAGTACACCGACACCGACAAGGCCTGACGGTCAGTCGATCAGCTCCGCCGCCACCAGGCGGCGGAGCGTCTCCACGCCCGCAGGCGGGCAGCGACCCGCGTCGGCGGAGGTGACCCACTCGACCTCGTCCACCTCGGCCGAGGCGACGGGCGTGGCGGAGTCCAGTGGGCCTCCCGGCCGGACCAGGAACAGCGTCATCGCGACCATCGTCCCCGGAGCCTGCCCGTGGGCGGGCTCGAACACGACGCCGAACGGTTCGACGTCGGCGGCGGTCAGCCGCAGGCCGGTCTCCTCGTACGCCTCGCGCACGGCGGCCTCGACGTCGGTCTCGTGCGGCTCCGCCTTGCCGCCGGGCAGGTAGAGCACGTCGCGCGCCCGGGCGCGCACCATCAGGACACGTCGGTCACGCACCAGCAGCAGCGCACTCACGCGCAGTGTGGGTGGTTGGGCGCCTGTCTGGAGGCTCAGCTCGCGTCCGCCTGGTCGTCGCGACCCGGGGTGGTCGGGTCCAGGGCCGTGCGGTCGGCCAGCGGGACGACGGGCGACGGCAGCTCCGGTTCGGCGTCGGGGCGGACGCCGTACAGGGAGTCGATCGCCCCGACGAACTCCTCGCCGCGACCGGCCCGACCGAGCTCACGGGCGCGGACCGACGGACGGTGCAGCAGGACGCCGACCAGGTGCCGGAGCGCCCGCTCGGTGTGCTCGACGGACTCGCCGTCGGCGTCCGCGCGGCGCTTGGCCCGCTCGATCTCGTCGTCGAGGATGTCGAACACGTGCTTGCGGAACGCCACGAGCGCCGGGGTCGTCGACTGCTCCATCGCCTGGGCGCGGAACCGGGACACGGCGTCGTCGACCATCGCGCGGGCCTCGGACTCGGCGTTCAGCTCGGAGATCGGGGCGTGGATGCTGATCGTCTCGAGGTCGAGCAGCTCGACGCCGTCGACGCCGGCGGCCGCGGGGTCGACGTTGCGGGGGAGCCCGAGGTCGATGACGATGCGGCGGACCCCGTCGTCGAGGTCGGCCGGTGCGACGACCGGGACCTCGCTCGAGGTGCAGGTGATCAGGACGTCGCTCGCCCCGATGGCCTGGCGCAGGTCACGGGTGGCGACGAGGTCGTGCTTGGCGGCGAACCAGGACGCGCGACCCGAGGGCGAGAAGACCTGGATGTTCGTGGCACCGCGGTCGCGCAGGGCGGCGATGGTGGTCGCCGCGTAGCTGCCGGTGCCGACGAGCAGCACGCGGGTGCGGGCCCAGTCGGTGACGCGCGACGAGGCGAGTTCGAGGCCGAGGCGCACGAGCGACCGGCCGGCGGCGCCGATGCGGGTGCGGGTCTTGACGCCGCGCGAGGTGTGCGCGGCCTCTTGGAACAGGCGCTCGAGGTCCGAGGTGGTGGTGCCGTTCGACCGGGCGTCCTCGAGCGAGCGACGGACCTGGCCGGAGATCTCGGTCTCGCCGACGACGACGGACTCGAGACCGCTCGACACGGCGAACAGGTGCTGCACGACGTCCTTGCCGCCGAGCACGTTGACGGAGTCCAGGACCTCGGTCGCGTCGAGGTCGCTCGCGGCGGCCACGGCCTGCACGGTGGCGGAGACGGCGGAGTCGCTCTCGTCGCCCGCGATGTCCAGGTACGCCTCGAAGCGGTTGCAGGTCGCGAGGACCACTGCACCGTCGAGGACGCCGGCATCCGTGACGAGTCGGCTGGCTGCCGCGGGTGCACCGATGCTCAGTCGCTCCAGGAGATCGAAGCTGGCGTTGCGATGCGACGCCGTGAGACAGATGAGCACGTAGTCAATGGTAACGCGCTCGATGGGAGAATCATCCGGTGACCGAAGCGACGAGCACATCCCTCCCCGACTCCCACCCCCTGGCATCAGGGCGGACGAGTGGTTCCCGCCTGGTACGGGCCCTGCGGGGTGACCGTCCGGAGACGCTCCCGGTGTGGTTCATGCGGCAGGCCGGACGGTCCCTGCCGGAGTACCGCGAGCTTCGGATCGGCACAGCCATGCTCGATGCGTGCCTCGACCCGGAGATGGCGTCGGAGATCACCCTGCAGCCGGTGCGCCGGCACGGGGTCGACGCGGGCATCTTCTTCAGCGACATCGTCGTGCCGATCAAGCTCGCCGGCGTGGACGTCGAGATCGTCCCCGGTCGTGGTCCGGTGCTCTCGTCGCCGATCCGCACCCCCGCGGACGTCGACGCGCTCGAGCAGCTCGACCCCGCGGCCCTCGCCCCCATCGAGCAGGCCGTCCGCCGAACGGTCGAGCAGCTCGGCGACACCCCGCTGATCGGCTTCGCGGGGGCACCGTTCACCCTGGCCGCCTACCTGGTCGAGGGCGGTCCGTCGAAGGACCACATCCGCGCCCGCACGCTGATGCACGCCGACCCCGAGACCTGGTCGCGGCTGCTCGCCTGGGCCGCCGAGGTGTCCGGGATGTTCCTGCGGGCCCAGGTGCTCGCCGGGGCCTCGGCCGCGCAGCTGTTCGACTCGTGGGTCGGGTCGCTCTCCCGCGCCGACTACATCCGGTACGTCGCGCCACACTCCGCCCGGGCCATGTCGTACGTCGCCGAGCTCGGGGTCCCGCGCATCCACTTCGGTGTCGGCAGCGGCGAGGTCCTGGCCGACATGACGACCTTCGGCACGGACACCGTCGGCGTCGACGCGATCGGGGTCGACTGGCGCCTGCCCCTCGACCAGGCGGTCCGGCGCGTCGGCACCGGCGTCAGCGTGCAGGGCAACATCGACCCGGCGATGCTCTCGGCGCCGTGGGACGTCCTCGAAGCGCACGTCCGCGACGTCGTCCGTCGGGGCGGTGCCGCACGGGCCCACGTCGTGAACCTGGGCCACGGGGTCCCGCCGGAGACCGACCCGGACGTCCTGACCCGCGTGGTCGAGCTCGTCCACTCCCTCGGGGACGGAGCCGGCGCATGACCGACGTCGTCGTGGTCGGCGGCGGGATCGCCGGGCTCGTCACCGCGCGTGACCTGGCCAAGGGCGGCGCCCACGTGGTGCTCGTCGAGTCCTCGGGCGAGCTCGGGGGCATGATCCGTCGGCACACCGTCGGCGGGATCGACCTGGACATGGCGGCGGACTCGTTCGCCACCCGCACGGACGCCGTCGGCCGCCTGGCGACCGAGCTGGGACTGGGCAACGACGTCGTCGCCCCCGACCCCCGCGGCGCGTGGCTGATGACCCGCGACGGCCGGACCTCGCCGATCCCCGCGACCGGGCTCCTCGGCATCCCGAGCACCCCGATGGCGGCCGACGTGCTGGCCGTGGTCGGACAGCAGGGCGGTCTGCGAGCCCAGATGGACTCGCTGCTGCCGGCTCCGGTGGGCGCCAAGGCCTCCTCGCTCGGCGAACTCGTCCGCCGGCGCATGGGGGAGCGGGTGCTCGACGACCTCGTGGTGCCGATCGCCGGTGGCGTGCACTCCACCCACCCCGACCAGCTCGACCCCGACCGGGTGGCTCCGGGCCTGCGCGCCGCACTGCTGCGCGAGGGCTCCCTGGCACGGGCGGTCCTGTCGCTGCGGGCACGCGCGGCCGCCGGCACCCCGGTGCAGGGCATCCGCGGTGGGACGGTGCGCCTGGTGGACGAGCTCGTCGCCGACATGGCGACCTACGGGGTGGACGTCCGGCTGCACACCCGGGCGACCCGGATCGAGGCGCACGCGGTGGAGATCGTCGGCGCCGACGGCACCACCGAACGGCTGCCGGCCCAGCACACCCTGTCCTCCGTCGCCGACCCGGAGCGCACGGCTGCACCCGACCGGACGGGCATCCAGCTCGTCACGCTCGTCGTCGACCAGCCGGAGCTCGACGCGGCCCCGCGTGGCACCGGCATGCTCGTGCACCCGGACGCGCAGGCCGTCTCGGCGAAGGCCCTGACGCACGCCACCGTGAAGTGGCCGTGGCTGGCCGACGTGGCGGACGGACGCCACGTCCTGCGACTCAGCTACGCGACCGGCGCGACGGACACCGCGGGCGTGGCCACGAGCCTCCCGGTCGACCCGGCCGACCCCGTCGGCAGCCGTGCCCTGCAGGACGCCTCCACGCTGCTCGGCGTGCCGATCACGGCGGACCGCGTCAGCGGGGCCGCACGCGTCGGCTGGTACGGGCCGGACCTGACCGAAGCCGGGCTGGCCGAGGGTGTCGTCGGCATCGGCGAGGCCTCGACCGGACGCGGCCTGGCGGGCATCATCGGCGCGGCCCGGAAGGCAGCCGACGAGCTCCTTCGTTCCTGAGCGGACCGCGCAGCCCCTGAGGGCTACTGTTGGTGAGACCGCCGGACGTATTCCGTTCGGTGCATGACCACCGCACAACCAATGCACGGAGGAATCGCACATGCGCGGAAAGCTCCTGTTCGTCGCCGGCGCCGCACTCGGGTACGTCCTGGGATCGCGAGCCGGACGGGCGCGGTACGAGCAGATCAAGACCGTCAGCGGCAAGGTCTGGAACAGCAACGGCGTCCAGAAGGGCGTGCACGTCGCTGAAGACTTCATCGCCGACAAGACCCCGGACGTCGCCGAGTTCATCGGTGAGACCACCAAGAAGGCCGTCCGCAAGGTCGGCCAGAAGAAGGACACCACCACCTCATGACGGACACCCGCGATCGCAAGTCGCGTTCGCTGTTCGGCCTGGTCGGTGACGTCCCGAAGCTCGTCAAGGGCCTGGTCAAGGGCGAGATCGACCTGCTCAAGGCCGAGATGCTCGCGAAGGCGAAGATCTTCGGTCTGGCAGCCGGGCTGCTGGTTGGTGCGCTCGTCGTGGTGCTCTACGCGATCGGCGTCCTGCTGACCGCAGCCGTGATGGGCCTGGCGACCGTGATGCCGGCGTGGCTGGCCGCACTGGTGGTGGCCGTGGTGATGCTCGTCATCGCCGCGATCCTCGGCCTGGTCGGCTGGAAGCGCCTGAAGAAGGGCCTGCCCCTCACGCCCAAGCGCACGATCGACAGCGTCAAGAACGACATCAACGCGGTCAAGGGCCTCGGCAAGAAGCCGACCCCGCCGACGCAGTACGGCAGCCGCAAGCCGGACGTCGACAGCCGCTCCTGAGCGCCGACAGCCCCGACAGCCGCACCACCGACGGAGGAACCGTGACCGACCCGCACGACGATCTCGCTGCCCGCGTCGCCGCGACCCGCGCCCAGTTGTTCGACACCCTCGACGCGATCGAGGACAAGCTCAACGTCCCGAAGCAGATCGGGATCGCCGCGTCGAGGTTCAAGCGCGGCCTCGACGAGCAGCCCGTCCCCTACCTGGCCGGTCTCGCAGCCGGCGTGGCAGTGGTCGGGGGTATCGTCGTGATGGTGCTCCGACGGCGGTAGACCGCCCGAGCGCGGTCCACCGGAGGCGGGGCGGCCACCACCCTGGCAACCGATAGGACAATGGATCCATGAGCTCCGACGCGCCCGTGCCCGCGAACGACCACCCCCACGCCGAACCCGCCGAGACCGGTCACCCGGACTCCGGGATCGACCCGAACCTGCTGACGGCGTACGCCCTCTGGGCAGTGTTCCGCCGGCCCCTCGGTCCGATCCACCGCGTCGGCGACGACGCCGTGGCCGAACTCGACACCGTGATCGCCAGCGCCGCCGAGCGCGGGGTCACGATCCGTGGCTTCTACGACGTCTCGGCCTTCCGCGCCGACGCCGACGTCATGGTCTGGCTGCACGGCGACGACGCACAGGCGATCCAGGCCGTGCTGCGCGAGATCCGCCGCACCGGACTGTTCCAGGACGCCGAGCCGGTGTGGCACGTGATGGCCATGCACCGCGAAGCCGAGTTCAACAAGCGGCACACCCCCGCGTTCCTGCGCGGCAAGGACCCCGAGGCGTGGATCACGGTGTACCCGTTCGTCCGCTCCTACGAGTGGTACCTGCTGCCCGAGGACGAGCGCTCGAAGATGCTCCGCGACCACGGCATCGCCGGCGCGAAGTACCGCCGCGTGCTCACGAACACCATCGCGACCTTCGCCCTGAGCGACTACGAGTGGATCCTGCCGCTCGAGAGCCCGGACCTGGTCGACCTCGTCGACCTGATGCGCGATCTCCGTTACACCGAGGCGCGCATGCACGTGCGCGAAGAGGTCCCCTTCTTCACGGGTCGTCGCGTGACGACCGCCGAACTCCCGGAGGTGCTGTCATGACCGACACCAGCATGATCACGAACGGCCAGGTCCTCGCCGCGACCCCAGCGGCAGCGTCCGGACCCGAGCACGTCGAGACCCCGACCGCGTACGACGCGATCCTGCTCGCGGGCTTCGGTGGTCCCGAGGGCCAGGACGACGTCATCCCCTTCCTGCGCAACGTCACCCGCGGCCGCGGGATCCCGGACGAGCGTCTCGAAGAAGTCGCGCACCACTACCGCCACTTCGGCGGCGTGAGCCCGATCAACGCGCAGAACCGTGCGCTCAAGGCCGCGCTCGAGGCCGAGCTGGCGTCGCGCGGCATCGACATGCCGGTCCTCTGGGGCAACCGCAACTGGGCGCCCTACCTCGAAGAGGCCTTCACCGAGGCGGCGGACAAGGGCTACACCAAGCTCGTCGCCATCGCCACGAGCGCGTACTCGTCGTTCTCGAGCTGCCGGCAGTACCGCGAGGACTACGCCCGCGTGCTCAACGAGACCGGTCTGATCGACACGATCCAGATCGACAAGGTCCGCCAGTTCTTCGACCACCCGGGCTTCGTCCGCCCGTTCATCGACGGCGTCCGCGACGGCATGGCCCGCGCGATCGCCGAGAACGATGGCCTGGACGTCGCGACCGAGCTGCAGGTGCTCTTCTCGACGCACTCGATCCCCTCGACCGACGCCGCCCGCTCCGGCCCCGACTACCGCGGGTTCGACGAGCACGGCGCGTACGAGGCGCAGCACCTCGCCGTGGGCGAGGTCGTGCTCGACCAGGCCTGGGCCGAGCTCCTCGAGCAGCCCGAGCACGCCCACCTGCAGGGCACGTCGAAGCCCGGATGGAAGCTCGTCTACCAGTCGCGTTCCGGCCCCCCGACGCAGCCGTGGCTCGAGCCGGACATCAACGACTACATGAACGAGGACCTCAAGGGCGGCCCGACGCGTGCCGTGCTGATCGTCCCGCTCGGCTTCGTCAGCGACCACATGGAGGTCATGTGGGACCTCGACGAGGAAGCCACCGAGACCGCCGGTGAGCTCGGCTTCTGGTCGCTCCGCACGCAGACCCCCGGCATCGACCCGGCCTACGTGTCCGGTCTCGTCGACCTGGTGCTCGAGCGGGTCAACGGCACGCCGAAGGCCGAGCGTCCGCACATGACCGACATCGGCCCCTGGTACGACGTGTGCCGTCCGGGCTGCTGCGAGAACGTGCGAGCGGGGTTCAAGCCCGCCGCCGCCGGCGTCGCCCCGTGACCGACGCACCCGTGAACGACCCCAACACGACGTCCCCCGATCGCCCGGCCCCGATCCGGCTCGGCACCCGTGCCAGCCGGCTCGCGGTCGCGCAGTCGCAGGACGTCGCCGACCGCCTGGCGAAGGCGGCCGGTCGACCCGTCGAACTCGTCACCGTCACGAGCGAGGGCGACACGAACCGTGCGTCCCTGGCCTCGCTCGGCGGCACCGGTGTCTTCGCCAGTGCCCTGCGTGAAGCCCTGGTCGCCGGCGAGGTCGACGTGCTCGTGCACTCGCTGAAGGACCTGCCGACCGCCCCGTACCCGGGTCTGACGATCGGCGCCGTCCCGAAGCGGGCGGACGCCCGCGACGTCCTCGTCGCCCGGAACGGTGCGACCGTCGACACGCTGCCGGACCGCGCGAAGGTCGGTACCGGTTCGCCGCGCCGTGCCGCGCAGCTCCGTGCCGCACGGCCCGACCTGGACGTCGTCGACATCCGCGGCAACATCGACACCCGCCTCGGTCGGGTGGACGACGACCTGGACGCCGTGGTGCTCGCCGCTGCCGGCCTGGGGCGCATCGACCGCCTGTCGGCCGCCACCGAACTGCTCGACCTCGGCTTCTGGCCGAGTGCTCCCGGGCAGGGTGCGCTCGCGGTCGAGATCCGCACGGACGAGACCGACCGGGGGCTGCTCGCGGCACTCCGCAAGATCGAGCACGCCCCGACCCGCCTCACGGTGACGGCCGAGCGCGAGGTGCTCGCCAAGCTCGAGGCCGGCTGCTCCGCCCCGATCGGTGCGACGGCCGTCGTGGACGCCGAGCTCCTGCTCGTGTCCGCGACCGTCTACCGCCCCGACGGCACCGAGTACCGCACCGCGTCGCACGCGGCCGTGCTCGACGGTTCGGCGCAGGACCGTCTCGACGAGGCGCTCGCGGTCGGTGGCCGCGTGGCGACCGAGCTGCTCGAGAACGGTGCTGCGGAGCTCGCCGACCTGGCGACCACCGTCGCCGAGGACACCACGGACGGGCCGTACACCGCCGGCCCCGGCCTGGCGACGCCGGCCGAGTAGGCGGTCACCACGGAACCCTCCACCACCGCGACGGACGAGGCGCGACCCCCGGTCGTCCTCGTCCCGCGTGGCGGTGCGTGGGGGGACCGGGTCGCCGCGGCCGCCCGGGCCCGTGGGCTCGCCCCCGTCGTCGTCCCCCTCATCACGGACGCTCCGCCGTCGGACCCCTCCGCGCTCGACGCTGCGGTCCGGCGACTGGTCGCCTCCGGTGCGGCCGGGAGGCTCGGATCACCCGGTTCTGTCGGTGACGGAACCAACGTGGCTGGTTACGCATGGGTCGTGGTGACCAGTGCGACGGCCGTGACGGTCCTGGCGGGACGCGTGGCGGGCCTCCCGGCCGGGGTGCGCGTCGCCGCAGTCGGCGAGCCGACCGCCCGTGCCGCGCGCGCTGCGGGCTGGGTCGTCGACTTGGTCCCGGCCGAGACGTCCGCCGCCGGACTGGTGCAGGAGCTGCCGGACACCGACGGCACCGTGCTGTTCCCCCGCTCCGAGATCGCGGCACCCACGCTCGTCGACGGCCTGCGTGCCCGCGGCATCGACGTGGACGACGTGGTCGCGTACCGTACCGTGGGGACCGGCGACGAGCCGATCACCTTCGACACGGCGCCCGCTGCGGTGCTCGTGACGAGCGGCAGCGTCGCCCGCGAGATCGCCCGCCGGATGACCCCGCTCGACCCCCGCACCACCGTGGCCTGCATCGGCCCCGGGACCGCAACCGACGCACGTGCCGCCGGCCTGCCCGTGCACGCCGTCGCACACGACCGGTCCGCAGAAGCCCTGCTCGACGCCGTCGTCGCGGCACTGAACCCCACCACCCCCCACCAGGAAGGTCACCCGTGACTGGACGCTTCCCCCAGGTCCGCCCCCGTCGGCTCCGCGCCACCCCTGCGATGCGACGACTCGTGGCCGAGACCCGGCTCCACCCCGCCGAGCTCGTGCTGCCGATGTTCATCCGCGAAGGCGCGACCGACGCCGTGGACATCTCGAGCATGCCGGGTGTGCAGCAGCACTCCCTCGACTCGTTCCGCCGTGCGCTGGTCGACGCCGCGTCGGTCGGTGTGGGTGGCGTGAACCTGTTCGGCGTGCCGACCACGAAGGACGCCGACGGCTCCGGTGCGACCGATCCGGACGGCATCCTCAACGTGGCGATCCGCGTGGCTCGGCAAGAGGTGGGGGACGCCCTCGTGGTGCAGTCCGACCTGTGCCTCGACGAGTTCACCGACCACGGGCACTGCGGCGTGCTGGCCGCCGACGGCTCCGTCGACAACGACGCCACGTTGCTGCGCTACCGCGACATGGCGGTCGCGCAGGCCGAGGCCGGCGCCGAGCTCGTCTGCATGAGCGGCATGATGGACGGCCAGATCGCCGCCGCACGTGACGCCCTCGACAGCGCTGGACACAGCGGCACCGCGCTGCTCGCCTACGCCGCGAAGTACGCCTCGGCGTTCTACGGCCCCTTCCGCGAAGCGGTGTCGTCGTCGCTCGTCGGTGACCGTCGGACCTACCAGATCGACGCCGCGAACGGTCGTCAGGGCCAGCGCGAGGTCGCACTCGACGTCGACGAGGGTGCCGACATCGTGATGGTGAAGCCCGCGATGAGCTACCTCGACGTGCTCGCCGAGACCGCGGCGACCTCGCCGGTCCCGGTCTGGGCGTACCAGATCTCGGGCGAGTACGCGATGATCACCGCAGCAGCGCAGAACGGCTGGATCGACCGCGACGCAGCCGCGATGGAGTCGCTCGTCGGCATCAAGCGCGCCGGTGCCGACGCGATCCTGACCTACTTCGCCGTCGACATCGCGCGGAAGCTCAACGAGGAAGCGGGCCTCCGCACCTCGGGCAGCACCGCCGACGTCGCCGGCATCGCCTCGACCGGGAAGGCCCCCGAATGACCACGAACGACCAGCTCTTCGGCCGCGCCAAGAACGCGATCCCCGGTGGCGTGAACTCCCCGGTCCGCGCCTACGGGTCGGTCGGCGGCACCCCGCGCTTCCTGGTGTCCGCGAAGGGCGCCTACGTCAACGACGCCGAGGGTCGCGAGTACGTCGACCTCGTCGCGTCGTGGGGGCCAGCGATCCTCGGGCACGCCCACCCCGGCACGGTCGAGGCCGTGCAGCAGGCCGCCGCGCGCGGACTGTCGTTCGGGGCGTCGACCCCGGGCGAGACCGAGCTGGCCGAACTCGTGAAGCAGCGGGTGTCGGTGGACGGCGACGGCCCCATCGAGAAGCTCCGCATGGTGTCGACCGGCACCGAGGCCACGATGACCGCGATCCGACTGGCCCGCGGGTACACCGGCCGCGACCTGCTCGTGAAGTTCGCCGGGCACTACCACGGCCACTCGGACTCCCTGCTGGCCGAGGCCGGCTCGGGTGTCGCGACCCTGGCCATGCCGGGCAGCGCGGGCATCACCGCCGAGACCGCCGCGCAGACCCTCGTGCTGCCGTACAACGACCTCGACGCCGTCCGCCGGGCCTTCGACGAGCACTCCGAGCGGATCGCCGCCGTGATCGTCGAGTCGGCCGCCGCGAACATGGGCGTCCTGGCTCCCGAGCGCGGCTTCAACCGGGCACTGGCGCAGATCACGCAGGCGCACGGGGCGCTGCTCATCGTCGACGAGGTCCTGACCGGGTTCCGGGTCGGAGCCGCAGGCTGGTGGGGCCTCGAGGCGTCCAAGGTCGTGCCGGACGGCGCCGGGTGGAAGCCCGACCTCATCACGTTCGGCAAGGTCATCGGTGGTGGCATGCCCCTCGCCGCCCTCGGTGGTCGGCGCGAGGTCATGGACTTCCTCGCCCCGCTCGGGCCGGTGTACCAGGCGGGCACGCTCTCCGGCAACCCGCTCGCGGTCGCTGCCGGTACCGCCACGCTCCGCGCCGCGACGGCCGAGGTGTACGAGCACCTCGACCGCACGGCGTCGACCATCGCGACCGCCACGAGCCAGGCACTGTCGGCCGCGGGCGTCGCCCACACCGTGCAGCACGCCGGCAACCTGTTCTCGTTCGCGTTCACCGAGCAGGCACCCCGCAACTACGACGACGTGCGGGCACAGGACGTGTTCCGCTACGCGCCGTTCTTCCACGCGATGCTCGACGCCGGGGTGACCCTGCCGCCGAGCGTGTTCGAGGCGTGGTTCGTCACCGCCGCCCACGACGACCGCGCCGTCGGACGGATCCTGGACGCCCTGCCCGCGGCCGCGAGGGCTGCTGCCGCCGCGACCGCGTGACGGGCGCGGGGGCTGCTGCCGCCGCGACCGCGTGACGGGCCGCGGGACTCAGGAGCAGTCGGCCTTGGTGAAGGTCGTGTCGACGGTCTTCGACGAGCCCTCGAACTTGTAGGTGTACCGCATGTCGACGTCCTCGTCGAGGAGCTTCTTCGTCTCGCTGTTCGAGCAGAGGTTCGGCCCGACGGCGTCGCGGATGGCACCTTCGGTGATCGAGGCCGGGTCGACGTTCGCCGAAACCGTGTAGTCGTAGTGGATCGCGGCGCCCTCGGCCTCGATCCCGGTCCACGTCGTGACGGAGTCGACCTGCTTCGGCAGGTCGCTCTGCTCGCGGATCTGCTCGACCGCCTTCGAGACCTTCTCCTCGGTGGAGTCGCTGAAGGCCGCGTTCAGGCCCTGGCGGACGAGGAACGCCACCACGACGGCGGCGACGACGCCGAGCACCGAGATCAGGACGCGCTTGCCGCGGGACGAGGACTTGGGCGGGGGCGCGTACGGTGCGGCACCGGCCGGGGCTGCCTGGGCGTACGGCTGCTGGGCGTACGGCTGCTGGGCCTGCGGCTGACCGGTGTACGGCTGTTGCTGGTACTGCTGGCCGGCGGGGGGTTGCTGCTGGTACTGCGGCGGCTGCTGCGCGGACGGCTGGCCGTCGGGCTGGGGCGGCCCGGCGGGCTGCTGCGGGTACTGCTGGCCGTTCGGCTGGCCGGTGTTCGGCTGGCCGTCGTTCGGCTGCGGCTCGGACCCCGGGAAGGGCGGCGGCGTGTTCGTCATGGTTCCCCCTGGTGACGGTCAGCGGCGTGACACCGTGGTGCGGTGCCGGGTCCCTCCCCGACACGGGCCGCGGACACGGAACGCCCATTCAAGCACGCGTCAGGCGGATCGGCGTGCGGCCCAGCGCCCCTCGGCCCGCAGGATCGCGAGCGGGAAGTCGAACGCGTGCGACACCGCCGACGACGTGATGACCTGGTCCGAGGTGCCCTGGGCCACCGCGGCGCCGTCGCGCAGGAGCATCGCGTGCGACGTCGAGGCCGGCAGGTCCTCCAGGTGGTGGGTCACCATGACGCTGCCGAGGCCCGGGTGCCGGTGCCGCAGGGCGTCGACGGTCTCGAGCAGGTGCTCCCGGGCGGCGACGTCCAACCCGGTCGCGGGCTCGTCGAGCAGGAGCAGCTGGGGCTCGGACATCAGGGCCCGGGCGATGAGGGCGCGGCCCCGCTCGCCCTGCGACAGCACCGGCCACCGGGCGTCCCGTCGCGCCGTGAGCCCCACGTCGGCGACGTGCTGCTCGGCCAGGGCGACCTGTTCGGCCGAGGGTTCCCACCGCATCATGAGGTCCGTCGTGCCGGTCAGGCCGGTCAGCACCGTCTCGAGGACGGTGAGCGGCGACAGCATGCGGTGTCGGGGGTCGACGTGGCCGATGTGCTGACGGAGTTCGCGGACGTCGACGCGTCCGAGTCGGCGACCGAGGACCTCGACCGTGCCCGCGGTGGGGTGTCCGGTCGCGCCGAGGACGGCGAGCAGGGTGGACTTGCCGGCACCGTTCGGTCCGAGCAGCGCCCAGTGCTCGCCGCGGCGGACGGTCAGGTCGATGTCGTGCAGCAGGTCGCGGCCGGAGCGCGTGACGCGGACCCCGGTGGCGTGGATCAGGACGTCGTCGCGCGCGTCGGTCATGACCCCATCGTGCCCCACCGCGCCGTGACGTCGTCCACGTGGGCTCGTGCGACGTCGACGAACCGGCGGGCAGCGGCTCGGGCGGTCTCGACGTCGCCGCTGCCGGCCGCCGCGTCGAGCGTGAGCCAGAGCGCTTCTGCGTCCCACTGCCGGAACGCGGGTGCCTCGGGCAACGCGTAGGCGAGCCGGGCCATCGCGAGGCGCAGGGCCTCACGCACCCAGCGGTTGCCGGACTGTTCGGACAGGAAGCGTGTGACCGCGAACGAACTCTCCGTGTACCGGTGATCGCGCACCTGGCCGTCCGCGCGTGCCCGTGCGACGAGCATGCGGAACTCCTCGAGCGCGGGGCCCCGCAGGCCGGGCAGGACGTGGACGGCGCCGTGGGTGAAGACGCCGGTGAGCAGCTCCATCGTGTCGCGCCAGGTCGCGAGCGACGGTTGCCCGACGCGGTACCGGCCGTCGTCGTCGTCGACGAGCCCCAGGTCGTGCAGCCAGCGCAGTGCTCCGTGCACCTGCTCGGGTGTGGCACCGGTCCGTGTCACGAGGTCCTCGAGCCGATGCGTGGACCCCACCGCCAACGCGCCGGAGCGGACGTCTCGCAGCAGGGTACGGCCGACCGGACCGACGCGGTCTTCGGTGGTGTCGTCCGCCGGGCGGTGCGTCCGCGGGATCCCGACGTTCCGCCGGTGGACCTCGAACAGCCCGTCCATGACCTCGGCCGCCGCCGTCGCCACGGCCGGGTCACCGGACTCCACCGCGCGGGACGTGGTGGCGAACCAGGTGTGCACCTCGTGGACCGACCAGAGCTGCGTCGGGACCCGGGCCCACCGCATCCGCTCGAACGCACGCAGGCCCAGGCTGCGCACCAGGGTGTTTGGGGAGTGCTCGAACCAGAACTGGCAGGCGGCGGAGAACACCGTCGGGTACTCCGGCAACCGGAGTGCCGCAGTGGTGCGAGCCCGCGCGACCCGGCGGTCGAGTTCGGCGTGGAGCTGAGGGGTGAGCGCCGGGATGGTCGCGCGGAGGGCCGGGCCGACCAGCGCGACCCAGAAGTCGAGCGTGTCCGAGAGGTCGGCGTCGGACAGTTCGTCGTACCACCACGAGCCGTCCGGGCGCCGGGACAGGATGCCGAGGTCCTCGAGGCGAGCCGCCGCTGCACGGACCCGGCCGCGAGGCGTGCCCCACTCCCACCCCAGTGCGTCGAGGTCGACGGGCACCGGTCCACGCGGGCCGGTGCGGACGTGGGCGAGCAGGGACGCGTAGGCGTCGTCGTTCGCCGCCGCCCAGGGGTCGGCGTCACCCCACTCGCCGACGACCACGGGTCAGCCGCGGTCGGCGCGGACCGCCTCGATGTGCTGTTCGAAGTTGCGGGTGAGGGCTCGACCGGCCTCGGCGGCCCCTTCACCGTCACGCTCGGTGAGGGCCTCGCGCAGGATCGAGAAGAACGCCTCGGATCCGTACTGCTCGAACGGCGGCGTCGGGTTGAGCGTGAAGCGGACCCGCTCCATGGCACCCACGGCCGCGTTCTGCACCAGGGGGTTGCCGGAGTGCTCGACGGCGAACTCGATGATCTCGGTGAGGGCGCCGCTGAAGCCGTAGTCCCGCACCTTGCGCATGCGGTCGGCCTTGTCGAGCAACGCGGTGAGGGCTTCGACGTCCTCGTCGCTGTACTCGGGGACGCCCCAGCGCAGGCTGAGCTCGAAGAACCCTGCGGTCGCGCGGGTCGCGGTGACCCAGTCGTCGAAGGTGGGCGTGGCGACGCGGGTGTACCGGTTCGCCTCCATCTCGACCAGGCCGATGTCGACGAGCTTCGCGATCGCCTCACGGATCGGGGTGCGACTCACACCCAGCCACTGGACCAGCTCGTCGTCGTTCAGGCGCTCGCCGTGCTGCAGCGTGCCGTCACGGAGCGCCGCGAGCATCTTGTCGTAGACGACGTCGCGCAGGAGCTTCCGGGGAGAGCTCTCCACGGTGGACTTGGGGACCGGCATGTCATCTCCTCGAGGACGAAATCGACACTCGAAATCCTAGCGTGCCAATATGCAAACGTTTGCTAAAAAACGCCGGGATTCAGCCCGCAACGGCGACCACGGTGCGACCGTGCACCCGCCCTGCGACCACCTCGGCGCCGACCGTGATCGCCTGCTCGAGCGTGACGGTGCGGGTGACGTCGGCCAGCAGCGCCGCGTCGAGGTCGGTCGCCAGCCGGTCCCACGCTCGACGGCGGAGCTCCGGTGGGGCGTCGACGGAGTTGATGCCGAGCAACGAGACCGACCGCAGGATGAACGGCAGCACGGTCGTCGGCAGCGCGGAGTCCTGCGCCAGCCCGCAGGCCGTCACCGCGCCACCCCACCGGGTCGAGGCCAGCACGTTCGCCAGGGTGGCCCCGCCGACGCTGTCCACCGCTCCGGCCCACGTGGCACGCTGCATCGGCTTGCCCGGCTCGGACAGTGTGCCGCGTTCGATGACCTCGGTGGCACCGAGCCGGCGGAGCGAGTCCGTGTTGGCCGAGCGACCCGTCGACGCCGTCACCCGGTACCCGCGGGCCGCGAGCAGGGCGATCGCCACGGTGCCGACCCCGCCGGACGCGCCGGTCACGAGCACCGGCCCGTCGTCCGGCGCGACGAAGCGCTCGAGCGCCAGCACGCTGAGCATCGCGGTGAACCCCGCCGTGCCGATGGCCGCCGCGAACGAGTCGTCGATCGTCTCGGGCAGCACGACGAGCGATCCGGACGGCACGACCGCCTGCGCCGCCCAGCCCCCGTGCCTGCTCTCACCCAGGCCGGCACCGTTCAGCACCACCCGGTCGCCGATCGCCACCTCGTGCACGCCGGGACCGAGCCCGGACACCGTGCCCACGACGTCGATCCCCGGAACGAGCGGGTCGAGCCGAGCGACACCGGGGTTCCGCGCCAGGGCCAGCCCGTCCTTGTAGTTGACGCTCGAGTACGTGACGTCGACCAGGACCTCGCCCTCGGCCGGATCCGGCAGGTCGACGTCGGTGACGGTGGGCGGGGTTGCACTGGACACGAGGACGGCGCGGGTCATGCGCCGGACGCTACCCCCCTCCCTCGCAGGCTCGGTCGGCGCGCCCGGCATGCCGCTGGCGCGTCATCGCCGAGCCGGTCGCGCCCGGCGGTCTGCCCGCTCTTTCCCAGAACGTGCGCGATGGCTGGTGGGATCGGGCGTACCGGGGCGGAACAACCGACGGGGTACGCCCGATTCGACCAGGTGCGCCCGAAACAGCCCCCAGCCCCCAGCCCGGCCCAGCCCGCTCAGCCGAACATGATGGCGGCCTCGTCGAAGCGCGCCTGCGGCACCGTCTTGAGCTCGCCGAGCGCCTCCTCGAACGAGACGTGCTCGATCTCGGTGCCCCGGAGCGCCACCATCCGGCCCCAGCGCTCCTCGACCACGGAGTCGATCGCCGCCAGGCCGAGCCGGGTCGACAGCACCCGGTCGTACGCCGTCGGCGTGCCGCCGCGCTGGATGTGCCCCAGGGTCGTGGCCCGCGTCTCGATGCCCGTCATCTCCTCGATGAGCGGCGCGAGGCGCTCGCCGATGCCACCGAGCCGCGGGCGCCCGAAGGCGTCGAGGCCACGCTCGGTGTGCGCGGTGTCCTCGTGGTCGGGGACGAAGCCCTCGGCCACCACCACGAGCGGGGCACGACCGCGGTCGTAGGCGGCCCGCACCCACTTCGCGATCTGTTCCATGCTCGTCTTCTGCTCGGGGATGAGGATCGCGTGCGCGCCCGCTGCCATGCCGGAGTGCAGCGCGATCCAGCCCACGTGCCGGCCCATCACCTCGGCGACCATGCAGCGCGAGTGCGACTCGCCCGTGGTGCGCAGGCGGTCCATGGCCTCGGTCGCGATGGCGACGGCGGTGTCGAAGCCGAACGTGTAGTCGGTCGCACCCAGGTCGTTGTCGACGGTCTTCGGCACGCCAACGATCTTCAGCCCGGCGTCGGTGAGGCGCTTCGCGGCGGCCAGGGTGCCCTCGCCGCCGATCGCGACGATGGCGTCGATGCCGTGCTTCTCGAGCATCCGCTCGATGTTCTCGACCCCGCCGTTGGGGCCCTCGAACGGGTTCGTGCGGCTGGTGCCGAGGATGGTGCCGCCCTGCTTCGCGATGCCCTGGATGTCCTTGCGGCCGAGCGGGACGATGTCGCCGTCGACCACGCCGCGCCACCCGTCGCGGAAGCCGACGAAGTCGTGGCCGTAGATGGCGATGCCCTTGAGGACGATCGCGCGGATGACCGCGTTCAGGCCGGGGCAGTCGCCTCCGGAGGTGAGGATGCCGATGCGCATGGTGAACTCCGTCGTCGGGTGGTGGGGATCACTGCCCATCATGACTGACGGTGGTTCAGCATTACCATCCCCGTGTGTCCCTGCTCGCTTCCGCCGCCGCCGTCGACGACGCTGGTGCGTCCGGTGACGCGTCGCGCGTCGACACGGTGTACCGGCCTGGAGGCGCGGTGGACGTCGCGTCGACCCTGCGGCCCCTGCAGCGCGGCTCCGGCGACCCGGCCTTCCAGGTGGCCGGCGGTGTCGTGTGGCTCGCGCTGCAGACGCCCTCCGGCCCCGCTTCCGTCGCGATCCGGCGGGCCGGCGACACCATCGCGGTCTCGGCGTGGGGGAGCGGAGCGCCCTGGGCCGTTTCCCACGCTCCTGAGCTGCTCGGTCGCGGCGACGACTGGTCGTCGTTCGACGTCTCCGGCAACGAGTTCCTGGCCGCGGCACGACACCGGCAGCCCGGGCTCCGGCTGCTCCGCACGAACACCGTCGTCGCGATGCTCGTGCCGGCGATCATGGAGCAGAAGGTGACCTCGCGTCAGGCGTGGGGCGCGTGGCGGTACCTGCTCCGTCGGCACGGCACCCCGGCGCCCGGCCCGGCACCCGCGGGCATGATGGTGCCGCCCGACGCCCGGACGTGGGCTCGGATCCCGAGCTGGGAGTGGCACCGGGCCGGCATCGAACCGGGGCGCTCGGCGACCGTGATGCGCGCCGTGCAGCTCGCGCCGGCACTCGAGCGGACCCTGGCGCACGGCCGCGGCGGCGAGGCCGTGTCCACGAAGCTGCAGTCGATCCCCGGGGTCGGCCGGTGGACCGCCGCCGAGACCGCGCAGCGATCCCACGGCGACCCGGACGCACCGAGCGTGGGGGACTTCCACGTGCCGGCGCTCGTCGGCTGGGCGCTGACCGGTTCGCCGGTCGACGACGACGGGATGCTCGAGCTGCTCGAGCCCTGGCGCGGGCACCGGGAGCGCATCGTGCGCCTGATCGCCGGCTCGGGGTTCCGGAAGCCGTCGTTCGGGCCGCGGATCACGATCCAGGACCACCGCGGCCGCTGAGCGGTCGTCCGCAGAACACCGGTGTTCGCGCGTCGCACACCGGCACGCGCGTGTTCGGAGCGTGAACACCGGTGTCTCGCAGGGTGTCAGGGGTGGCGGGTGCCCTCGCCGGCCAGGACGGCGCGGTAGCCCTCGCGGAACGTCGGGTACTGCGGTGTCCACCCCGTCGACCGGAGCAGCGTGTTGGACAGGCGCTTGTCGCCGCCGGCCTGCCGTGCGTCGCCCTCGCCGGTGGACGGCTCGGCGACGTGGAGCTCGTCGGCCAGGAACCGCAGCACGTCGTCCAGTCGGCTCGGCTCGTCGTCGGTACCCAGGTAGAGCGGTGCCGGGTCGGGCAGCGCCGCCAGGTGCACGAGTGCGGCGGCAGCGTCGTCGCGGTGGATGCGGTTCGTGTGCGGTGAGGTGCCCGGCGCCAGTCGCGCGGACCCGGACCGGACCTGGTCGATGAGTCGCTCGCGGCCGGGGCCGTAGACGCCCGACAGCCGGACCAGCACGGCGCCGGGAGACCGTTCGCGCAGCAGGACCTCGGCCTCGACCAGGACCTCGGCGGTCGGGGTCGCACCACGCGCCGGGGTCTCCTCGGTGACCTCGCTGCCGTCGGCGACGTCGTAGACCGCGGTCGAGGACACGACGAGCACCCGGGGGTCGGCGTCCGAGGCGTCGATGCCGTCGAGCACGTTGCGCAGACCGTCGACGTAGGTGGCGCGGTACTCGTCGACGTCGCGGCTGCCGGCGGCGAAGGCCACGACGACGACGCTCGTGTCGGCCGGGATCGCGGGGACCTCGTGGCGCAGGTCGACGCTCCGGCCGGTGATCGGCGCGGGGACCAGCTCGGCGCGGCGGCGGAGTCCGATCACGCGGTGGCCCTGGTCGGCGAAGCGCAGGCCGGCTTCGGTCCCGAGGTCGCCGCATCCGGCGATGACGACTGTCGTGGAGTTCTGCACGGCTCGACACTGGCACGGCCGGTTGGTGGAAGGCGGGGAGGCGCGCACATCACGGATCACTAGGGTCGGCGCATGGGGCGGCAGCGGCGACGGGTGGTGCGTGACGTGGCGATCGCCGTGCCCCCGTTCGTCGAGATCGCGCTCGTCGTCGCCGGCTCGATCGTCTCCGTCGGAGCCGTGGGGGAGAGCGCTGCGTCGTGGGCGCCGTTGTCGTGGCCGCTGTACGCCGTGCTCGGGACGTTCCCGTTCGCGGTCGGCGCGCTCGTCGCTGCGGTGCGGCTCCGCGGACTCGAAGCCAGGACGCCGGCGATCTGCTTCGCTGCCCTGTCGGTGGCCGTGGGTGCCATCCCCTTCGTCGGGATGCTGAGCGTCTTCGTACAGTTCTGGAGTGTCTCGCCTAGATGAGAACGGTTATCGTCTAGATGACCCTCATCCGCACCGCACTCAGGAGCTCCATGTCCGCTCGACCTCCACGTCTCCTCCCGGCACTCGTCATCGCGGGGCTCGTCCCGCTCGTCGCCACCGCGATCGCCGTCCCCGCCTCGGCTGCACCCACCGTGACCCGGACCGCCCACCACAGCTGGCTCGTCACGGCCGACCCGACCGCGAAGCGCGTGTACGTCAACGACGCCGTGACCGGCAGGCGGACCGCCACCCTGAGCGGGATCGAGTTCGGCACCCACGCGGGCTCGGTGCAGCTCGGCCACGGGCAGATCGCGTTCATGGACGAGTCGAAGCCGCAGCTCGACGTCCTGGCCATCGGCCCCCGCGGTACGGCCCGCATCGCGCAGCACTACGCGATCCCGAACGGCGACGGCCGGTGGGAGCGCGCCGGCTGGCTGTCCACCGACACGGCGCGGCGTCACCTGGCGGTCGGGTCCGACTTCGACGGCTCCGAGCGCCAGCGGGTCACGGTGATCGACCTGCGGCGGAAGACGGAGCACACCGCTCGGATCGACACCTCGGCCGTGCAGCTCGCCACGACGGGCAAGCGCGGCACCGAAGAGGTCGAGACGTTCCTGGTCGGCAGCCCCCTGCGCCTGGTGGTCACCGCGGGCGGACGACTCGACGCCTACTCCGTGTCCGCGATCATGCAGGGTGCGACCCACCCGCGCCCCGTCGCGACCACGCCCCTCGGCGCCTACCCGCACGGCCCGATCGTCAACGCCACCGGGACGGTGATCGGCTCCGACCTGGCCGCCGGCGTGCAGACCGTCCGGGTGACACGGACCGGCTTCACGGGCTCCCGGTCCGTCGCCTACCCGAAGCCGAGCGTGCAGAGCTACCGGCCCCGCATGGCACCGGACGGCACGACCGTGGTCGGCACCCAGGCCGGCACCACGGCCGCGGGGACCCCGTGGAACGCCGTCCCCGCCTACCTGACCACCTCGTCGACGTCGTCGGGAAGGATCAGCAGCGTCGACCTCGGCACCGGTTCCTTCACCCGGGTCGCCGTGACCGCGCGGTTCGCCGCCGTCGCGCTGACGTCGGGCACCGGCGACTCGCTCGTCCTGGTGCGCAAGCAGGCCGACGGCGTCTACTCCGGCCGGACGACCTCGGTCGCGCTCACGCCGCTGCGCAAGGGCCCCGTCGCCGGACAGCCCGCCACCGGGGCGTCGGTGCGGTTCACCGCCGCGACCGACGACGGCCGCAGTGTGTTCGTGACGCGGGGCGACGAGGGGAAGATCACCCAGATCGACACCGCCGGTGCGACGCCGTCCGTGCTCCGCACCATCACGCTGCCCACGGCGCTCGCCGGGGGTGGGTACATGACGACGGTCGACTCGACGATGAGCCCGTACGACCTCAGCGGTCGCTGATCGTTCGTCGATCGACAACCGGCCGCCGACCGCCCCACGGGGTGGTCGGCGGCTAGGGTCCTGGTGTGATCGTCTGGTTGAACGGAACACACGGGGCGGGCAAGACGACGACGAGCCGACTGCTCCAGCCGCTGCTGCCCGGCTCGCGGGTCCTCGATGCCGAGAAGGTCGGCGAGGTGCTGATGGACGTCACGCCGGGGCTGCCGGCCAGTGACAACTTCCAGCACTGGGACCCGTGGCGGCCGCTCGTGGTCGAGACCGCCCGCCGGGTGCACGACTACGTGGGCGGACCGCTCATCATGCCGATGACGGTCCTGGTCGAGGCCTACTGGCGCGAGATCGCCGCGGGACTCGCCGCCCACGGCATCCCGGTCCGGCACTTCGTGCTGCACGTCGACGAGCCGACGCTCCGCGACCGGATCCAGCACGACCCGATCGTGGGCCCGTCGACGTTCCGGTTCGCGTACGTCGACGCCTACGCCGAAGCGGCGCGCGGCTGGCTGCACGCCGAGGCCGAGGTCATCGACGCGACCGACACCCCGGCCAGCGAGGTCGCCCGCGCCGTCGCGGACGCGGTGACGTCAGAGCGCTGACCGGCGGTGACGTCAGAGCGCTGACAGCACGAGCTCCCGGATGCCGGGGCGCTCCGGCTGCCCGTGGTCGACCAGCACCGCCCGCATCCCGGCCGCCCTGGCACCGACCACGTCGCGCTCGGGGTCGTCGCCCACGAAGAGACAGTCCGCCGGGTCCACGCCGAGCTCCCGCGCCAGGGTTCCGAACGCGCGGACGTCCGGCTTCTGGAACCCGATGCGTTCCGAGGTGCAGACGACGTCGAACGCGTCGGCCAGCCCGGTCCGTGCGAGCTTGTCGCGTTGCTGGGTCTCCGTGCCGTTCGTCAGGAGCCCGAGGCGGTGTCCGTGCTCGCGCAGCTCGTGCAGCAGCGGCAGGCTCTCGGGGAAGAGCCGCCACGCGTCCCGGTACGCACCCGAGTAGTCGTCGAACACCGCGTCCAGGCCGGCGTCGTCCTCGGCGACCACGACACCCAGCGGCGGCAGGACCGTGCGGAGCCGTGCGCGTCGCTGTTCCTGGAAGCTGATCGCCCCGGACCGCCAACGCTCGAACTGCTCGTCCTCGGCCGTGAACCAGTCGCGGAGGACCGCCTCCGTGGCCTCGACGCCGAAGCCCTGCAGGAACCGGGTCACGCCCGCCCGAGCCGACCCGTGGTGGTCGAACAGCGTGCCGTCCAGGTCGAAGCCGATCGCTCGCGGAGTCCCCACGTGCCCAGGCTAGGGCCGCTCCCGGTCCGTGCGGACCCTGCGAGGTGAACAGCTGCGGACCCCCGCGAGGTGCACAGCACTGTCCGCCGCACGCAGCCCCGGGGTTCGCCACCGCCCGGATCATGCCGGAGACTGGTCCGGGCCACTCACGAAGCGGCCCGCCCCACCACCAGCAAGGAAGGCTCCGCATGCCCGAGCTCCCCGTCGTGTTCGAAGTCGGCTCGATGATCGCCCTGGTCGCGATCCTGCTCGCCGACCTGCTCATCGTCGCGCGTCGCCCGCACGTGCCGACGCTGCGCGAATCCGGCATCTGGGTGGGCGTCTACGTCGGGCTGGCGCTGGTCTTCGCGGTGCTCATGCTGGTCTTCGCCGGCGGCGACTCGGCCGGGCAGTTCCTGGCGGGCTGGCTGACCGAGTACAGCCTGAGCATCGACAACCTGTTCGTGTTCGTCATCATCATGGCGCGCTTCTCGGTGCCGAAGAAGATCCAGCAAGAGGTGCTGCTGCTCGGCATCATCATCGCGCTCGTGCTCCGCGGGATCTTCATCCTGGTCGGCGCGCAGCTCATCGAGAACTTCTCGTGGATCTTCTACATCTTCGGTGCCTGGCTGATCTGGACGGCGATCCAGCAGCTCCGCGGCGAGGACGAGGACGACCAGAAGGACAGCTTCATCGTCCGGCTGCTGCGCCGCCGGGTCCGCCTCACCGACACGTTCGACGGCATGAAGTTCCGCACCCACCACGACGGCGTCCGGCACTTCACGCCGCTGCTCGTCGTGCTCATCGCGATCGGCACCACCGACCTGCTGTTCGCGCTCGACTCGATCCCGGCGATCTTCGGCATCACCGAGAGTCCCTTCATCGTGTTCACCGCGAACGTCTTCGCCCTGATGGGCCTGCGGCAGCTCTACTTCCTGCTCGGCGGCCTGCTCGAGCGCCTGGTCTACCTGAAGTACGGCATCGCCGTGATCCTGGCCTTCATCGGTGTGAAGCTCGTCCTGCACGCGCTGCACGACAACGAGCTGCCGTTCCTGAACGGCGGCCACCACATCGAGTGGGCACCGGAGATCAACACGTGGGTGTCCCTGCTCGTGATCGTCGCCGCGATGGCCGTGTCGACGCTGGCGAGCCTCGTGCGCATGCGCGACGAGACCCCCGCGACCGACGACGGCGCAGCCGAGATCGACCAGGACCGAGCCGACCAGGACCCCGCCCGGACCTCCGACTGAAAACCCGTTTGAACGATCCGCTCCGCTCTCTCGTTGTCTGGGTATGGCACTCCGCAAACGCACCAAGGTCATCATCGGGATCTCCGCCGGCGTCGTCGTCGTGGCGGCAGCAGCCGTCATCGCCGGCCCGGTCATCTACGCGAACACCGTCAACGGCCAGGCCGCGGCAGCACCCTCGCTGTCGGCGTCCTCGTCCGGCACCCTCGACGCGAAGGACGCCGACGGCACCTGGACCAGCAAGAGCAGCTCGTACGCCGGGTACCGGGTGCACGAGGTCCTGCAGGGGAATGATGTGAACGTGGTCGGTCGCACGAAGGACGTCAAGGGCACCGCCGTCGTCGACGGCGGCTCGCTCACCAAGGCGTCCGTCACCGTGCAGGTCGGCAAGATCAGCACCCCCGAAGCCGCACGCGACGAGTACTTCCGCTCCACCGCACTGCAGACCGACAAGTACCCGACGGCGACGTTCGAGCTCACCAAGCCCGTCGACGTCACGAAGGCGCTCGACGGCTCCACGCAGGACGTCACCCTGACCGGCACGATGGAGCTGCACGGCGTCGAGAAGCCGGTCACGGCCGACGCGCAGGTCGCGGTCGGCAAGGGCGGCACCGTCCAGGTCGCCGGCACCGTGCCGATCACCTTCGCCGACTACGGCGTGAAGGCCCCCTCGCTCGGCTTCGTCACCGTGGACGGGAAGGGCTCCGTCGAGTTCTCCCTCGACCTCGGGAAGTGACCGTGACGAGCCGTTCCGCGGACGAGTTGCTCGCGACGCTGTACCGCGAGCACGGTGACGCGCTCACGCGGTACGTCCGGCACCTCACGCGGGACGGCTCGACGGTCGAGGACGTCGTGCAGGAGGCGATGGTCCGCGCCTGGCAGCGCCCGGCCGTGCTCGAACGGGCACCCGACAGCGCACGGGCGTGGTTGTTCACGGTGGCGCGCAACCTGGTCGTGGACGAGGCGCGCTCCGCACACAACCGGCGCGAGCACGGCACCGAACACCAGGTGGAACGGATCGAGTCGGACAGCACGGACGCCGTGCTGGACCGGATCGTGGTCGCCGACGCACTCGCGTCGCTGACCCCGGACCACCGCCGCGTGGTGGTCGACGCGTACTGGCTCGGGCACACGGTGCCGGAGATCGCACGACGACACGACATCCCGGAGGGCACCGCCAAGTCGCGGCTGCACTACGGGCTGCGAGCCCTCCGGCTCGCACTGCAGGAACGAGGAGTGACCCGATGAGCGACGACAAGTACGCAGAGTGGGATGCGGCGTACGTCCTCGGGTCGCTCCCGGCGAGCGAGCGCCTGGAGTACGAGCGACACATCGAGAACTGCGACCGCTGTGCGGCCGCCGTCGCCGAGCTGGTCGGTCTGCCGGGTCTGCTCGGCAAGCTGCCGGCCGACCAGGCGATCGAGATCGCGGAACCGGACGGGAGGCCCGACACCCGTTCCGAGAGCGACCTCGCCTCCGTCGCGCACCGCGTCCGACACCGTCGCCGCCGTCGCCGGGTCTGGGTCGCCGCCACCGCGGGGCTCGCGGTGGTCGCCGCCGTCCTGGGCGGGCTCGCGGTCGGGGCAGCGGGGGAGCGCACCACGGTGCAGGCCGGCTCCGCGCCGACCGCTGCGGCCACCGCCGACCGGTACGACATGAGCGGCGTGCAGGGCTTCGACGTCAAGCTGGCCGTCAGCGGCGAGCAGTGGGGCACCCGCTTCGACTGGGGGTGCTCGTACGGCGGCAAGGCGTGGTCCCCCGACGGGTCGATCCTCTACGACCTCGTCGTCGTCCGGAACGACGGCACGACGCAGACCGTCGGCTCGTGGACGGCTGCCGGTGCGGATGCGCGCGGACTGTCGGCCTCGACGGACATCCCGCGCGACGACATCAGGAGCGTCCAGGTGCGGCTGCGCGGTGAGCGCGGCGCGCTCGCCGTCGTCACGCTCTAGCCGGCGTCGGCCTCGTCCGCAGCGTCGTCGGGGCCGACGGCGTCCTGGACGCGCGCGCTGACGGACCGCAGCGTCTCGGCGTCGGTCCCCACGGGCCTCCAGAACAGGTCCTCCAGCGCACCGGTGTGCGCGCGGATGCCGGCGAGCACCGCTCGACGACCGTCCGCGGTCATCACCACCCAGCTGCCGCGCGCGTCGCTCGGGCAGTCGGCGCGCTCGACCAGGCCGCGGGCCACCATCCGCGTGACCTGGTGGCTCACGCGCGACTTCTCCCAGCCGATCCCCGTGGCGATGTCCCGGACGCGCAGACGGTGGTCGGGGTCGCGGTGCAGGCCGATCAGGATCTCGAACTCGGGGACCGAGATGCCGGCTCCCGCCTGGACGGCCCGGTCGAGCGCCCGGTCGAGCCGTCGCCAGGCGTCGTGGTACGCGTCCCAGGTGACCCAGTCGTGGCCACCGTTGCCCTCCGTCGACATGCCGACCAGCGTATCCACCGGGCGGGGCATCGGACCGCGCCACGGGTGCTTTCATCCGCTCGGATGACTCCTGGCCGACGTACGGCGTGCTCCGAGGCCGCGTCGGACGTGCGGCATACGATCGGGGGATGCCGAGTGCTCGCCTCCAGGACACCACCGATGACGCCGTCGCGCTCGTGCGCCGGTGGCTGGCGGCGTCCGCCGGGGTGAAGCCCGACCCGGGTGCGGCCCGTCTGGCCCAGGTCCTGCGCGACGAGCAGGGCCTCGACTTCACCCGTGGTTTCGTCGACAAGGTCGTCCGTCCCGAAGACCCCCGGGTCGCCGCGCGCAACCTCGAGCAGCTGAGCCGTGACGTCCCCGACTTCCTCGCCTGGTACCTGCGCGGTGCGGTGACGCTGGGTGGCGGGTTCGCCACCATGGCGCCGTGGGCCGTGATCCCCACCGCGCGCCGGATCCTGCGCCGGATGACCGGGCACCTGGTGATCGACGCGAGCACGAGCAAGCTCGGTCCCGCGCTCGCCAAGCTCCGCGGACCGGGCACCCGCCTCAACGTGAACCTGCTCGGCGAAGCCGTCCTCGGCAGCGGCGAGAGCGACCGACGCCTGCAGGGCACGATGGACCTGCTCGCCCGCGACGACGTCGACCACGTGTCGATCAAGGTGAGCGCCGTCGTGCCGCAGACCTCGCCGTGGGCCTTCGACCAGACCGTCGAGCGCGTCGTCGACCGGCTCGTCCCGCTGTACCGCCTGGCCGCGGCGCCGACGGCCGCCGGACGCCCCGCCAAGTTCATCAACCTCGACATCGAGGAGTACCGCGACCTCGACGTCACCCTCGCCGTGTTCCGGACGCTGCTCGACCGTGACGAGTTCGCCGACCTGCAGGCCGGCATCGTGCTGCAGGCCTACCTGCCCGACGCCGCCGGAGCGCTCGACGCGCTGACCGAGTGGGCGCAGGAACGCCGGTCGCGCGGCGGAGCCCCGATCACGGTGCGGCTCGTCAAGGGCGCGAACCTCGCGATGGAACACGTCGACGCGATCGTGCACGGGTGGCCCCTCGCCACCTGGGGCAGCAAGCGCGAGACCGACACCGCCTACCTCCGGATGCTCGACGCCGCGCTGACGCCGGAACGCACCGACGCCGTGCGGATCGGGGTCGCCGGGCACAACCTGTTCGACCTCGCCACCGCGTGGGTGCTCGCCCATCGGCGCGGGGTGACCGACGCCGTCGACGTCGAGATGCTGCTCGGCATGGCGTCGACCCACGCGCAGGCCGTCCGCGCCGACGTCGGGCAGATCCTGCTCTACACGCCCGTCGTCCAGCCCGACGAGTTCGACTCCGCCATCGCGTACCTGGCGCGCCGCCTGCAGGAGAGCGCCAGCCCCGAGAACTTCCTCGCCGCCGCGTCCGACATCGACCACGACGCCAGCGTGTTCGAGCGGGAGCACAGCCGGTTCCTGGCATCCGTCGCCGCACTCGACGAACCCGTCCCCGCCAGCCACCGCACCCAGGACCGCCACCGCGCGCTCGGTGAACCGGTCCTGCGGGACGCGTTCCGGAACGCCCCCGACACCGACCCGTCCGTCGCCGCGAACCGGGCCTGGGCACTCGACGTCCTGCGCCGGGTGCCGCGCTCGCAGCTCGGTGCGCAGACGATCCGTGGGGCGAAGGTCGCCGACCGCTCCAAGCTCGAGCGGATCATGGCCCGGACCGCCCAGGCCGGCGTGAACTGGGGCCGACAGGACCCGTCCGACCGCGCCGAGCTCCTCGACCTCATCGGACACGAACTCGAGACCCGCCGCGCCGACCTGATCGAGGTCATGGCCGCCGAGACCGGCAAGACCTTCACCGAGGCCGACACCGAGGTGACCGACGCCGTCGACGCCGCCCACTACTACGCCGAGCGCGCTCGGCGCCTCGGGGACGTCGAGGGCGCGCAGTACGTGCCGCCACGGTTGACCGTCGTCGTGTCACCGTGGAGCTCCCCCGTCGCGGTCCCCGCCGGGGGCGTGCTGGCCGCGCTCGCCGCGGGCAGCGGTGTCGTGTTCAAGCCCGCACCCGAAGCGAAGCGCTCGGGGGCCGTGCTCGCCGACGTGCTCTGGGACGCCGGGGTGCCGCACTCGCTGCTGCAGCTCGTCGACCTGGCCGAGGACGAACTCGGCCGCGACCTCGTCGGCCACCCCACGGTCGACCGCATCATCCTGACCGGCTCGTCCGACACCGCCCGCTCGTTCCGCTGGTGGCGCGCCGGGCTGCCGCTCAACGCCGAGACGAGCGGCAAGAACGCCATCGTCGTCACGCCGAGCGCCGACCTGGACCTGGCGGTGCAGGACATCGTGCGGTCCGCCTTCGGGCACGCCGGACAGCAGTGCTCGGCGGCGTCGCTGGTGATCCTGGTCGGGTCGGTGGGCGAGAGCGAGCGCTTCCAGCGGCAGCTCGTCGACGCCACCCGCACGCTCCGGGTGGCGTGGCCCGACGACCCCACGGCGCAGGTCGGCCCGCTCATCACGGAGCCGCAGGGCGCCCTCCGTCAGGGTCTGACCGAGCTCGGCCCGGGGGAGTCCTGGCTCGTGCAGCCCGAGGCGGTCGACGACTCCGGTCGGCTCTGGTCGCCGGGCATCCGCGACGGTGTCCGCCCCGGCAGCGACTTCCACCAGACCGTGTACTCGGGCCCGGTGCTCGGCATCATGCGGGCCGAGACCCTCGAGCAGGCCATCGCGATCCAGAACGGCACCGACTTCGGGCTGACGGCGGGCATCCACTCGCTCGACGTCGACGAGGTGTCCGAGTGGCTCGCCCGTGTCCGCGCCGGCAACCTCTCCGTCAACCGCGGCACCACCGGTGCCGTCGTCGGGCGCCAGCCGTTCGGCGGCTGGAAGGGTTCGTCGGTCGGTACCGGCACCAAGGCCGGCGGTCCGATGTACGTCGCGACGCTCGGCAGGTGGCTGCCCACGCCCCGCACGGTGCACCGGAGCATCCAGCTGCACGGCCTGCCCCCGCGCGTGACCGCGGTGATCGAGGCCGCACGCAGCGGGCTGTCGTTCGAGGAGTTCGACCGTGTGCGCGCCGGTGCCCTGAGCGACGTCCGTGCACGCGAGACCCTGTTCCGCTCGCAGGACCTGGCGGGACTCGTGGTGCAGCGGAACGTGCTGCGTCACCGTCCCCAGTCCGTCATCGTGCGCCAGGCCGAGAACGCCTCGACCGTGGACCTCGTCCGGACGCTCGTCGCGGCGACCTCGGCACGGGCGCACGTCCTGCTGAGCACGGCTCGGCCGCTGCCCGGCCCCCTCACCCAGCTGCTGGCGGGGAACCGGTCGCCGCTCGACGTCGTCGACCACCTGGTCGAGTCCGACCAGGAGTTCCACGCCCGCGCGTCGTCGGGGGCGGTGTTCCAGGCGGACTGGTCCAGCGGTCAGGACGACGAGCCCGTCGACGCGCTCGAGGCCGTGCTGTCACAGGGGCAGGACCGCCCGGCACACACGGCGTTCGGTGGTCCCGGGGCCCGCATCCGGCTGCTCGGCGGCGACTCCCAGGCCCTCGAAGAAGCACTGGGCGCGAGCATCGACGTCGCGATCCACGACGCCCCCGTGGTCGAGGCCGGCGTGATCGAGATGCTGCCGTACCTGCGCGAGCAGTCGGTGTCGATCACCGCGCACCGGTTCGGCGACGTCGACAGCGAGTTCTCCGAGCTGCGCGTCTGAGCAGTTCCGCGCGTTGCGTTTCGCTTCGTGAGCAGAAGAGGTCGGATCCCCAGACGGGACCCGACCTCTTCTGCTCACGAAGTGCCCCGGGGATCAGTCCTCGGCGTCACCCGCTTCTTCGTCCTCGACGCCGGTCTCGGCCATGCGGTCCCGCAGGTGGTCTGCCATCGCGCCGGCACCTTCACCGGCGTGGTCGTGGTCGACCTGCTCGATCAGACCCTGCAGCTTCTCGTGGTTCGTGGCATCGGTGGCACCGTCCATGACGGGCTCGGTCTGCTCGTTGTCGCTCATGCTCCGGACGCTACGCCGCGGTTGCTGCGGAACGGTAGTGGAGCTCGACCGCCCCGCCGTCGAACCGCGTGGTGCCGACGAGCTCGAACACCGGGGTCGGTGCGGCGACCGGCAGCAGGGGTGCTCCGGCACCGAGCGCGACCGGCATCACGGTGACCCGCAGCTCGTCGAGGATGCCCGCCTGCTGGTACTGCGCCGCGAGCAGTCCGCCGCCGACGACCCAGACGTCACGGCCGTCGGCCACGCTCTCGAGGTCGGCCTGGTGGTCGCCGACCTCGCCGGAGACGAAGCGCACGTCGGCACCGTCCGGCACCGGCAGGTCTCGCGTCGTGAACACCCACGTCGCCAGGTCCGGGTACGCCCACGTGTCGTCGTGCTCGAGCAGCCACTCGTACGTCGTCGACCCCATCGCGATCGCGCCGACGCCCGCGTAGAACCGGTCGTGGTGCTCCTGGAACGGTTCGAAGCCGAACTGCAGCAGCCAGTCGAGGTCGTCGTCGGGCGCGGCGACGAAGCCGTCCAGCGAGGATGCGACGGAGTAGATCGTGCTCATGCCGGGGACGCTACCGAGCACCCCCGACAGCACTCAGCGCCGACTGCCGCGACCGACGACCGCTGCCTCGGCGATCGCCAGGGCGGCGGCGATCCAGAGCTGGTCGAGCGCGAACCGGCGGCGACGGGGATCGGCGACGGCCAGCGGCACCATCGTCACGCCGTGCAGGGTGTCCACGACGGCGCTCAGGGTGTGCGCGTTGCCGGAACCCGCCCGCGCGACGAGCACGGCCTGTCCGAGCTGTCGGATCCCGAGCACGCCGTGCAGCGCCGCCTGGTCCGACCCTCGGGCCGCACGGCTCAGGTGCCACAGGCCGAGCCCAGCTCGGGCCAGCTCGACGACGGCTGCTCCGGACACGGTCGACGACCGGCGGCTCATCGTCGGCGTCCCGCGACGAGTGCGACGGCCCCGGCGGCACCGAGCACCGCCCCGATGATCCCGTTGCCGACCCGGCGGTGCTCCACCCACCAGGTCTGCGGCGACCAGGCGTGCGCGGACTCGTCGAAGACCCCGTGTGCACCGTGGTCGCCCGGCACCGGCTCGTACAGGTTGTCCCGCATCTCGAGGCCGTCCTTGTCCGGAGCCTGCTGCCCGTCGACCAGGGTCTTGGCGGCGTACCAGTCGGCGAAGCGTCCGCTGATCCGGTTGCCGAGGATCGTGTAGACCGTGGACTCGCCCACCCAGGTGCGGCTGCGCGGCCGCTCGGCCACCGCGGCGATGGCCCGGGCACCGACCTCGGGCTGGTAGATCGGGGCGACGGGCTGCGGGTGGTGCGGCAGCTTCGACTTCACCCACTGGAACTGGATCGTGTTGAGCGCCGGCATGTCCACGCGGGACACCTTGACCTTGCTGCCCTGTTCGCGCAGCTCGGAGACGACGGACTCGGTGAACCCGACGATCGCGTGCTTCGCGCCGCAGTACGCGGCCTGCAGGGGGATCCCGCGGAACCCGAGCGCCGAACCGACCTGGATCACGTGCCCACGACCGCGGGGGACCATCCGCGACAGTGCAGACCGGGTGCCGTTCACGAAGCCGAGGTAGGTCACGTGCAGCGCCCGCTCGAAGTCCTCCGGGGCGGTGTCGAGGAACTTCCCGAACACCCCGACCATCACGCCGTTCACCCACAGGTCGATCGGTCCGAGCTCCCGCTCGGCCCGGTCGGCCGCGGCCTCGACGGCGTCGCGGTCGGAGACGTCGGCGACCAGGGCCAGCCCGCGTCGCCCGGCGGCCTCGACCTCGGCGACGGCGGCGTCGACGCCCTCCTGCCCGCGGGCCAGCACGGCCACGTCCCACCCCCGTGCGGCGAGCTCCCGGACGGTCGCCCGTCCCAGTCCTGCGGATCCACCGGTCACCACTGCCACTCGAGTCATGGCTCCCTTGTACCTGCGGTCGCCCGTGCACCACTCAGCCGCTGTCCCCCGACGACCCGTGCCTCCGGATGGTGGCCGAGCATGATGGTGGTGTGGACACGCGAGACGACCCCGTGGAACCGGAGCCGGACGCGGAGCCGCAGCCGCGCTGGATCCGCCGGACGCCGATCGTCCCCGAGCAGTGGTGGGGTCCGCCGACGGCTCTGGCAGTCGGGGTGATGGCGATCGTGGCGATCGGCATCTGGTTGCAGCGTCCCGCCCTGCCCGTCGTGATCCCGGTCGGCGCCGTGGTGCTGGTCGGTGCGTTCGTGCTCGCGGTCGCCGGGCGGCGTGCGTACTGGTACCCGAGTCGGGCGGAGGCTTGGCACTTGCATCGCACACAGGTCCTCGTGTGGAACGTGGTCGGCGTCGCGTTGTCGGTGTTCGCCTTCGCGGTGGGAGCACGGACGCTCCTGATCGGGTACCTGGTCGTCGCGACGGGCCTGTACACGATGCGACGCGACGACCCGACGCGGTTCGAGCGGCGCGGTCGTGCGGTGGCGTCGGCGGCCGTCGCGGTGGTGGCGGCCGTGTTCGCGGTCGTGGCGTTGACGGTCCCGGTCGTCGACGAAGCGCACGCATCGCTGTGGATCGGGTGGAGCGTCCTGGTCATCCCGGTCGCCGTCGTCGTCGCGGTGCTGAACTGGCGAGCCGCGTCGAGGACGGCCCAGCCCGACCTCGACGGGGCGGAGGCCGTCGAGGGTCAGCGACCGGGACCGGAGCCGGGCACCGATCCGCTCAGCGCCCCCGACCGAACCGCGTCGTGACCCCCGGCGAGTAGAGCACCGAGTCCGGCTCGAGCTCGGTCAGCCCGAAGGGCAGCCCGGCCGCCCCGACCAGGTCGTCCCGCAGCGACACCACCGAGGCCCGGTGCAACGGCCACGGCTCGTGCTCGTTCGGCCAGAAGCGCGTCCGTCTGGCCCGGTGCACGTGCATGCCCCACCGCGCCGTCAGGAACGTCTCGAGGGCCCCTGGCTCGTCGAGTGCCTCGCCCACCCGGATGTCGAGCATCGACCGCAGGTGGGTGCCGTGCCGACGCATCGCGTACCCGACGCGGCCGTCACCGCTGCGCGACTCGGCGACCGCCCACCGGTACGGCAGGCCCGTCGCGACGCGCGCCCCGATGGTCGGCAGGAGCTTGCCGGCGTCGAGCGACAGGAACACCACCCCGCGCTGTCCCTGCTCGTCGACCGTGTAGACGCGGACGTTCAGCTCGACGAAGTCGCCGATGCTCCCGGTCGAGAACGGCGGGAACCGGGTGTCCTCGAACCGGAACGCGATGAGGCCCACCCAGGTGGTCACGCCGTCGTCGGTGCCGTCGAGCGCCATCGTGTCGGGCCGTGTGCCGGCCGGTAGCAGCGGCGCCACCGCCGACACGTCGACGCGCCAGTGCACGAAGACGACGTCGAGCCAGTCCTGCGAGATCCAGGGACGGCCCGGCAGGCCGGGGGCGACGGGCTGGAGGCCCGGGGCGCTCTGGGTGGGTCGGGTGTCGGTCACGATGTGGTCGCCTCCGGTTCGATGTGGGCTGCGACGGGTGCGTCGTCCCACCCGCGCTGCGGGGTGTCGCAGGTGCCGCGGAACACGTACTGCGAGGGACGCTTCCGCTCGCTCGACGTCCAGTCGATGGCCGGCCGTCGTCGTTCCGGGGGCAGGTACCCGATCCGGTAGACGGCCATCAGCTCGAGCGACTCGGGCACGCGGAGCAGTCCCTCGATCTCCTCCCACGCGCCGGGGGTCTCCATCGGGAAGGACACGAACTGGATCCCCAGGCCGAGCTCGGTCGTCGCGAGCCAGATGTTCTCCATCGCCGCGCCCATGCTGAACACCGAGTAGAAGCCGGACAGCTCCTCCTTCCGGTACTCGTGGCGGTCGAGCATCACGCCGAGCAGCAGCGGCGACCCGGCGACGAGCTTCCGGTTCTCCTCACCCAGGGTCTGCGGCACCCGGAGCGTGTTCATGAGCAGCTGCCCGCGCTTCGTGAACACCTGCTTCGTGAACGGCCGAAGCGGCCCGGGGAGCTTGTCGAACAGCATCCCGTCGCGTCGCTCGTCCATCTCTGCCTTCGAGAACCGGAAGTACGGCTTGTACCGCTCGAAGAACGTTCCCTCGGCCATGGTGCGGGTCATCGAGCTGCCGCTGATCTCGGCGACACGGTCGATCGTCTGGCGCTCCTCGATCAGCACGAAGCGCCACGGCTGACTGTTGAGCTGCGACGGCGCCCGGCCGGCGAGCTCCATGAGCAGCCGCTGGTGCTCGTCCGACACCGGATCGGGCAGGAACGGCCCGTTCGTCGTGCGTCGTCGTCGGATGGCCTCGAACAGCTCCACTGCTCACCTCTCTGATCGCCTGCGGGCGAGCACGGCCCCCAGGTAGGACGGTGCGGCGGCGACCGCGACCTTCCAGTGTGCTCCGGAGCGCGGGTTGGTGCGTGGAGCGACCGCCAGGGGCACGAGTGCCGGCAGCAGGAACAGTGCGGTCCGGTCGCGGGTCCACGCGGGGGTCGTCGCGGCGACGCCGGTCAGGGTCGCGGTCGCGACGAACAGGCCGTGGTGCACGACACGGAGCTTCTTCGTGCGGATCAGCCGCACGGCGACCGCGGTGCCCCACAGGCAGTTCGCGACGTAGGCGAGGCCCGCAGCGGTGACCAGCTGCCGGGCCGGACGCGATCCCGTGGGCGGTGATCCGCGCCTCCCGGCCGTCTTCCGTCCCATGCGTGGGACGCTACGCGGTCTCTCGACTGACGAGCTTGGAGAGCACGATCGCGGAGCGGGTGTGGTCGACCTGGGGTGCGAGGCGGACCTTGTCGAGCGCCTCCTCGAGCGCGGACAGGTCCTTCGAGCGCATGTGCACGACGGCGTCGGCGCTGCCGGTGACCGTGCCGGCGTCGATGACCTCGGGGACGGTGTCGAGCAGGGCACGCAGCTCGTCGGGCGAGACGGTGCCGCGGCAGTAGAGCTCGACCCAGGCCTCGGTGCCGCGGTCCTCGACGGCGGGGTCGACCTTGATCGTGAAGCCCTGGATGACGCCGTCACCGACCAGCCGGTCGACACGGCGCTTGACGGCCGAGGCCGAGAGTCCGACCACCGACCCGATGTCGCCGTAGCCGGCGCGGGCGTTGTCCCGGAGCTGATCCAGGATGCGGTGGTCGAGCGTGTCCATTTGTCCCCTATCGTACGCGGACTTGTTGCGAGGCCGGTGGGTCTCGCGCACGAAACGTGCGTCACCCGAACGGGTGTCACGCCGTCGGGGCCCCCGTACTGCACTTGCTGGACGGTGTGTGTCAGGATCGGAGTGGCGTCGACCTGGTCCGCTGCGGTGAGTGAGCCTGCATCTCACCGGAGCTCTTCTCCTCGTTCCGTTTCGGTTCCTGGCAGGCTCGGGCCCCGGTCCCTTCCAGGAGGACTGATGTCGAACACCGCACCCGCCCCCGAGTCCGTCGCCACCCCGGCCCGTGTCGCCACGAAGCGCACGATCCTGATGTGCAAGCCGGACTTCTACACCGTGAGCTACCGGATCAACCCGTGGATGCACCCGGAGGAGCCGACCGACACGTCGAAGGCCGTCGAGCAGTGGGAGTCGCTCGTCGCCGTCTACGAGCAGCTCGGCTTCGACATCTCGTACATCGACCCGATCGACGGCCTGCCGGACATGGTCTACGCGGCCAACGGCGGGTTCGTCCTCGACGGCATCGCGTACGGCGCGAAGTTCCAGTACCCCGAGCGCCAGCCCGAGGGCCCCGCGTACATGGACTGGTTCCGCCAGGCCGGCCTGACCGTCGCCGAGCCTGAGCAGACCAACGAGGGCGAGGGCGACTTCCTGCTCATCGGTGACACCATCTTCGCCGGCACCGGTTTCCGGTCGGACAGCACCTCGCACGACGAGCTCGCGACGATCTACGGCCGCGAGGTCGTCACGCTGAAGCTCATCAACCCGAGCTTCTACCACCTCGACACCGCCATCGCCGTGCTCGACCCCGAGCCCGCCGTCGACGGGACGAGCAACATCGCCTACCTGGAGAGCGCCTTCGACGAGCCGTCGCTGGCGATCCTGCGCGAGCGCTTCCCGGACGCGATCATCGCCACCGAAGAAGACGCCGCGATCCTCGGCCTGAACTCGTACTCCGACGGGTACAACGTCGTGATCGCCGCCCGGGCCGTTCGGTTCGCCGAGCAGCTGCGCGAGAAGGGCTACAACCCGATCGGCGTCGACCTGTCCGAGCTGCTGCTCGGCGGTGGTGGCGTGAAGTGCTGCACCCTCGATCTGCACCCGGTCGGCACCGGCACCTCGGTCGCGCGTTCGCTCGGGGTCAGCTGATGTCTGCGGCAGCGTCGCTCGGGGGCAACACCGCGGCGGCGCTCGCCGTCGAGGACCGCGCCCTCGCGCACAACTACAGTCCACTGCCCGTCGTCATCGCGTCGGGTCAGGGAGCGACCGTCACCGACGTCGACGGCAAGCGGTACCTGGACGGCCTGGCCGCGTACTCGGCGGTGAACTTCGGCCACGGCAACCCGCGACTGCTCGACGCCGCGCGGGCGCAGCTCGACCGCGTGACGCTGACCAGCCGCGCGTTCGTGAACGACCAGCTCGGGCCGTTCGCGGCAGCACTGGCGGCGTTGACGGAGACCGAGATGGTCCTGCCGATGAACACCGGTGCCGAGGCCGTCGAGTCCGCGATCAAGGTGTCCCGCGCCTGGGGCTACCGCGTCAAGGGCGTGCCGGCCGAGCGGGCGACGGTCATCGTCGCGTCCGGCAACTTCCACGGGCGCACCACGACGATCATCTCGTTCTCCGACGACCCGTCGGCCCACGACGACTTCGGGCCGTTCACGCCCGGCTTCCGCACGGTGCCGTACGGCGACGCTGCGGCGCTGCGCGAGGCGATGGACGAGACCGTCGTCGCCGTGCTGCTCGAGCCGATCCAGGGCGAGGGCGGCGTGGTCATCCCGCCGGAGTCGTACCTTCCTGACGTCCGCGCGGTCTGCGACGAGTTCGGTGCGCTGTTCATCGCGGACGAGATCCAGTCCGGCCTCGGTCGCACGGGGCACACGCTCGCGGTGCAGCGCGTCGGGGTGCGTCCCGACCTGATCACACTCGGCAAGGCCCTGGGTGGTGGTATCGTGCCGGTGTCCGCGGTGGTGGGCTCGCGCGATGTCCTGGGCGTCCTGCGCCCCGGCGAGCACGGATCGACCTTCGGCGGCAACCCGCTCGCGGCGGCCGTCGGTGCCGAGGTCGTGGCGATGCTCGGCGAGGGCACGTTCCAGCAGCGGGCCCTCGACGGCGAACCGCTGTTGCGCGGCCTACTCGACGACCTGCTCGGCAAGGGTGTCGTCTCGCACCGGGTCGCCGGACTCTGGGCCGGGATCGACATCGATTCCGCACTCGGCACCGGCAAGGAGATCTCGAAGGACCTCGCCGACCGCGGGCTCCTGGTGAAGGACACCCACGGGTCGACGATCCGCTTCGCACCGCCCCTGGTCGTCACCGACGACGAGGTGCGCTTCGCGATCGGAACCCTGGCCGAGGTGCTCGCCGCGCGCGCCTGACCTGATCCGCAAAACACCGGTGTTCGCGCGTTGAACCCCCGCATGCCGCGGTGCGGAGCGCGAACACCGGTGTCTTGCGTGCGCCGGCGCGCGTCACCAAGTGCGGCTCACACCGCCCAGCGCGCCACCAGCTCGTCCATCAGGGCATCGAGCCGCTCGTCGATCACCTGCTCCTCGGGGTGCGCCTCGTACCAGGCGATGACCTCGCGCACACCCTGCCGGTAGGTCGTGCGCGGCCGGTACCACGGCACGAGCGACCGGATCTTGCTGTTGTCGAACACCGACGAGTTCGCCTTGTCGCCGAGCAGCGCCGCGCCCCACTCGGGGTCTACCGCGTTGATCGCGTCCGCCGGCACGTGCACGATCCGCAGGTCCTCGACCCCGGCCGCAGCCGCGATCTCGTGCGCGATGGCGTTCCACGTCGGGGCCTCGTCGCTCGTGATCGTGAAGGGCTCACCGATCGCCTCGGCCCGGTCGAGCAGCCCCGTGAACCCGACCGCGAAGTCGCGGCTGTGGGTCAGCGTCCACAGCGACGTGCCGTCGCCGGTGATGACGACCGGCTTGCCGGCACGCATCCGAGCGACAGCGGTCCAGCCGCCCGTCAGCGGCAGCTTCGTCTCGTCGTAGGTGTGCGACGGCCGCACGATCGTCACCGGGAAGTCCTGCTCCCGGTACGCCTGCATCAGCAGTTCCTCGCACGCGATCTTGTCGCGCGAGTACTGCCAGTACGGGTTCTTCAGCGGCGTCGACTCCGTGATCGGCAGGTGCGTCGCCGGCGTCTGGTACGCGGAGGCCGAGCTGATGAAGACGTACTGCCGCGTCCGCCCGGCGAAGAAGTCCACGTCGGCCTGCACCTGGTCCGGCGTGAAGGCGATCCAGTTCACGACCACGTCGAACCGCTGGTCGCCGAGTGCGTCCGCCAGGGCGCTGCGGTCCGACACATCGGCCTGGAGGCGCGTCACACCCTCCGGGATCGGCCTGCCCCCGGTGGTCCCCCGGTTGAGCACGGTCACGTCGAACCCCTGCTCGACGGCTTCCCGGACGCAGGCGGCGCTGATGACGCCGCTCCCGCCGATGAACAACACGCTCGCTCCGGTCATGGATGCTCCCTCGCTTCGATGCGGCGCAGCGTCGCGCCGTCGTCCCATGTGATCCTGCACCGTCCGAGCCGACTACCGTCACGGTTCGGGTCGCACCGACGCGCCCCACGACAGGAGTGACACGCACATGGAGTACCGCTACCTCGGCAACTCGGGCCTCAAGGTCTCCGAGATCACCTACGGCAACTGGCTCACCCACGCATCCCAGGTCGAGAACGACGCGGCGATCGCCTGCGTCAAGGCGGCCCTCGAGGTCGGCATCTCGACGTTCGACACCGCCGACGTCTACGCCAACACCGGCGCGGAGACGGTCCTCGGAGAGGCGCTCAAGGGGGAGCGGCGCCAGTCCCTCGAGATCGCCACGAAGGTGTTCGGTCCGACCGGTCCGAAGGGCCACAACGACACCGGGCTGTCCCGCAAGCACATCCTCGAGTCGATCGACGGTTCGCTGCAGCGGTTGCAGACGGACTACGTCGACCTGTACCAGGCGCACCGCTACGACCACGAGACTCCGCTCGAAGAGACGATGCAGGCCTTCGCCGACATCGTGCGCCAGGGCAAGGTCCTGTACGTCGGCGTCAGCGAGTGGACCGCGGACCAGCTGCGGGCCGGTGCTGCGCTCGCGAAGGACCTCGGCTTCCAGCTCATCTCGAACCAGCCGCAGTACTCGGCACTGTGGCGGGTCATCGAGGACGAGGTCGTCCCCACGTCGAAGGAGCTCGGCATCTCGCAGATCGTCTGGTCCCCGATCGCCCAGGGTGTGCTCACCGGCAAGTACAAGCCGGGTCAGCCGCTGCCCGAGGGTTCCCGTGCAACCGATGACAAGGGCGGCGCGGACATGATCAAGCGCTTCATGCGCGACGAGGTGCTGTCCTCGGTGCAGGAGCTCGAGCCGATCGCGAAGGAGCTCGACCTGTCGATGGCGCAGCTCGCGGTCGCCTGGGTCCTGCAGAACGAGAACGTCGCCTCGGCGATCATCGGGGCATCGCGCCCGGAGCAGGTCCACGACAACGCGGGCGCTGCCGGCGTCACGATCCCGGCGGAGCTCATGTCGCGGATCGACGATGCCCTGGGCGCCGTGGTCGAGCGCGACCCCGCGAAGACGAACGACAGCAGCCCGAAGACGCGCGAGGCGTAGTCAGTCCGTAAAACACCGGTGTTCGCCCGTTGAACACGCGCATGCCGCGGCTCGATGCGCGAACACCGGTGTTTTGCGAGCAGGTCACACCGGCCAGACAACGGAAAAGGCCCCCTGCCGAAGCAGGGGGCCTTCACCGGTGGCTGGACACGGCATCGATCCGTGGACCTTTCGATTTTCAGTCGAACGCTCTACCAACTGAGCTATCCAGCCGTGGCGACCCTGACGGGACTTGAACCCGCGACCTCCGCCGTGACAGGGCGGCACGCTAACCAGCTGCGCTACAGGGCCATATTGAATTGCTGTGGTGTTGCTCAGTACTACTTGCTCGCTCACTCAAGGAGTGACCCCAACGGGATTCGAACCCGTGCTGCCGCCGTGAAAGGGCGGTGTCCTAGGCCACTAAACGATAGGGCCGCAAGCAGTGCATCGCGCTACCGATGGACAAGCATACGGATGCCCTCGGGGTTTCACAAATCCGACCTCGCCAACCGTGCATCCCCGGCGTGTCGCGCCGTCCGTGCACGGGTCTCCGAAGCGGTCGGTGCGAGCATCGACGGCGGTCGCGCCCCTCGTCCGAGGGGCTGTCGCGCCTGCGACCGGTGTTGTTACTGTTGCAACTGTTAACAGTGTTACGTGCGTGAGCCTTGCCGCGCTGTTACGAAATCGAGATACATGTCGACCTCCACTCCGCTCTCCCTCAGCACCCGCAGCCGCCTGATCGCCGCCGCGGTCGCCGTCGCGCTCACGGCCGGCACGCTCGCGGCCATCGCCCCGACGTCGTCCGCCAGCGCTGCGAGCTACCCCAGCTGGGACGAGGTGCAGCAGGCGAAGTCGTCGACCAGCGCCCAGCAGGCGAAGGTCAGTGAGATCAAGTCGCTCATCTCGTCACTGAAGAGCGAGGCCGCCGCCAAGCAGAAGGCCGCGCAGGCCGCCGGTGAGGCGTACCAGGCAGCGCAGAACAAGTACGACGAGGCGACGCTCAAGCAGAAGAAGTTCCAGTCGCAGGCCGACGATGCGAAGCAGACCGCCGCGCAGTCCGAGGCGCAGGCCGGCCAGCTCGCCGCCCAGCTCGGGCGCACCAGCGGCGACGACGTGACGACGGACATCCTCACGCACCCGTCCGACTCCGGAGACCTGCTGTACGAGCTCGGCGCCATGTCGAAGCTCAGCGAGCAGTCCGAGGGCATCTACGCACAGGCCTCGCAGGACCGTGGCGTGGCCCAGGGGCTCGCTGACAAGGCCGATCGTGCCAAGCAGGCCCTCGGGGACCTCGCCGACGCCGCGCAGTCGAAGATGCAGCAGGCCCAGGGCGCAGCCGACGCCGCACAGACCGCGGTCGACGCCCAGAACGACAACGAATCCCGGCTCGAGGCGCAGCTGACCGCGCTCACCTCGAAGCAGCGCGGCGTCGAGGCCGACTACCGCAAGGGCGTCGCCGCCGAGAAGGCCCGCCAGGCCCGCCTCGCCGCAGCCGCCGCGAAGGCAGCAGCCAAGGCCGCGGCGACCAGCCAGGGCGGCACCGGCGGCGGCAGCGCCAACCCCGCCGGGTGGGTCCGCCCCGCCGGAGGGTTCCAGACGAGCCCGTACGGCTACCGCGTCGACCCGTACACGCACATCAGCGCCCTGCACGCGGGTGTCGACCTGGCCCCGGCCTGCTACGCCCCGATCTACGCGGCACACGACGGCACCGTCACCTTCGCCGGCAACGGTGGCGGGTACGGCAACGAGGTCATCCTCGACAACGGCGGCGGCATCTCGACCGCGTACGGCCACGTCGTCGACGGCGGGATCATGGTCACCGCCGGCCAGCACGTCACCGCGGGGCAGCAGATCGCCAAGATCGGTTCGACCGGTTGGTCGACCGGGTGCCACCTCCACTTCGAGACCCGGATCAACGGCGCTGCCGTCGACCCGGTCCCCTTCATGGCAGCGCGGGGGATCTCGGTATGAGCATCAGCGCCACCGGAACGAGTCGTCCCACGTCATGACCACCTCCGCTCGCTCGTTCTCCTGCGGGATCGCGACCATCGCCGTGCTCGGCATCGGCCTGTCGGTCCTCATCGCCGGACCGGCCCAGGCCGCGCCCTCGGGCCCCTCCTGGGACGACGTCAAGGCCGCCAAGTCCGACGCGGCCGACGCCCAGCAGACGGTCGACGAGCTGAGCGACCGGCTCAGCACGCTGCAGGATGCCGCCGACCAGGCGGGCGTCGCCGAGCAGCAGGCCGGGCAGGCGTACGCCCTTGCCGCGTCGCAGCAGCAGGAGGCGAAGGACGACCTCGCCGACCTGTCCGCGCAGTCGAAGCGCGCGAAGGCCCGGGCGGACGACTCCGCCGGCCAGGTGGCCGGGCTCGTGGTCGAGCTGTCCCGCACCGGTGGCGGCGACCTGTCGACGACGATGCTCATGGACTCGTCGGACTCCAAGGACCTGCTCTACCGGGTCGGCACGATGTCGCACCTGTCCGAGCGCTCCGCGACGGTCCTGGCCGAGGCCCGCGCCGACCAGAAGACCGTGGAGTCCCTGGCAGCCCATCAGTCCGCCGCCGAGAAGGCCCTGAGCAAGGCGACGAAGGCGACGAAGACCACCTTCGCGACGGCCAACGCCGCCGCTGCCGGCGCCCAGGAACGGGTGCAGAAGCAGCAGGAGCAGCAGGGCGAGGTCCTGCGCCAGCTCGCGTACCTGAAGGGCACGAGCGTCGCGACGGAGACCGCGTACTGGAGCGCCCAGCAGGCGAAGGCAGCCGCGGCGGCCATCGCGAAGCAGACGCGCAACCCCGGTGGCGGCAACACCGGCAGCTCCTCCGGCGGCACCGGCAGCACCGGCGGCGGCAGCAACTCCGGCACCACCGGCGGCACCGGCAGCACCGGCGGTGGCAGCAACTCCGGCACCACCGGCGGCACCTCCACTCCGGCCCAGCCCAGCACCCCGTCGAACCCCGGCACCCCGAGCAAGCCCAGCACCCCGACGCGGCCGAGCAACCCCGCCCCTGCACCGGCCCCGGCTCCCGCTCCTGCTCCAGCCCCCGCCCCGGCGCCCGCGCCCAGCAGCCCCTCGAAGGCCGCCGGTGCGATCGCGTTCGCCCGCGGACAGCTCGGCAAGCCGTACGTGCTGAACGGCGCCGGCCCGAACACCTGGGACTGCTCCGGCCTGGTGATGATGGCCTACAGCTCGCAGGGCATCGCGACCGGCGGGCACAACGTCGTCTGGCAGTACAACTACTTCAAGTCGATCGGTCGCCTCGTCCCGCTGTCCCAGCGCCAGCCCGGCGACATCCTGTTCTACTCGTCGAACGGCACGTCGTCGGGGGCGTACCACGACTCGATCGTGACGAGCTACGGCACCATGGTCGAGGCTGCACGGCCCGGCGTCGGCGTCGTCGAGCGAGCGATCTGGCTGCCGAACCAGCTCATGCCGTACGTCGCCCGCCCGAGCGGCTCCCTGTAGCCAGCTCCCGGTGTGCCCGTTCCCTCCCAGAGCGGCTGCGTGAGCAAGCACCAGCACAGAACGGCGCCCGCCCTCCGGATGGAGAGCGGGCGCCGTTCGTCGTCAGGGGATCGTCAGTGCGAACCGGGCACGTACGCGGCCTGACCAGCCTGCACGATGCGCTCGGCCTCGGCGGCGTCGCCCCAGCCCTCGGCCTTGACCCACTTGTTCGGCTCGAGGTCCTTGTAGTGCTCGAAGAAGTGCGCGATCTCGGCCTTCGTCTGCTCCGGCACGTCCGCGATGTCCTGGATGTGCGCCCAGCGCGGGTCCTTGGCGGGGACGACGAGGACCTTCTCGTCGATGCCGGCCTCGTCGCTCATCTTGAAGACGCCGACGGGGCGGACCTTGACGCCCACGCCGGGGAACGTCGGGAACTCGAGCAGCAGCAGGGCGTCCACGGGGTCACCGTCGTCGGCCAGGGTCTTCTCGAAGAACCCGTAGTCGGTGGGGTAGACGAACGAGGTGAACAGCACGCGGTCGAGGTAGACGCGACCGGTCTCGTGGTCCACCTCGTACTTGTTGCGGCTGCCCTTGGGGATCTCGACGACGACGTCGTACGCGGCCATGTTGCGCTCCTGTGTCTGCTTCGGGGACTGTCGTGTGTTGCGAAAGCGCGGCTAACGTTACCGGGTGAACTCTCCGCGTCCCCGGCTCGACCCCGCCGTCGCCGAGACCCGTCTGGCCGTCCGTGACCTGCTCGCCGCAGCCGTCGACGACGGCGTGGTCGCCGAAGGCGACCTGGTCCTCGTCGCACTGAGCGGCGGACCGGACTCCCTCGCCCTCGCCGCGGCCACCGCGTTCGAGGCGGGCAAGCAGGGTCTCCGGGCCGGGGCGGTGGTCGTCGACCACGCGCTCCAGGCGGGCTCCGAGGCGGTCGCGAGCCGCGCCTCCCGGCAGGCATCCGAGCTGGGACTCGACCCGGTGACGGTCCGCAGGGTCGCGGTCGGCTCCGACGGTGGCCCGGAAGGCGCCGCCCGGGAGGCCCGACACGCGTCGATCGCCGAGGTCGCGGCCGCCACCGGGTCACCCCTGGTGCTGCTGGGGCACACCCTGGACGACCAGGCCGAGACGGTGCTGCTCGGCCTGCTGCGCGGCAGCGGACCGGACAGCCTGTCCGGCATGCAGCCGCTCGCCCGGCGTGACGCCGGTCCGGCCTACGGCCGTCCGCTGCTGACCGTCCGGCGGCACGCGACCCGGCAGGCGTGCGCCGCAGCGGGGCTGGCGCCCTGGCACGACCCGCAGAACGACGACCCCGCGTACGCACGGGTGCGGGTGCGGAACACCCTGCTGCCGGTGCTCGAACGGGAGCTCGGCGCCGGGGTCCCCGAGGCCCTGGCCCGGACGGCCGACCAGCTGCGCGAGGACTCCGCGGCACTCGACCACTTCGCCGAGGAGATCGCGGAGGACATCGCCGAGCACTCCGAGGCGGGCATCTCGCTGTCGGTGCGGGCGCTCGGGGCGAACCCGCCGGCACTCCGGCAGCGGCTCGTGCGCCTGGCGGTGGAGAGCGAGTTCGGGGTGACGCTGTCCCGCGTGCAGACGCTCGAGGTCTGCCGGCTCGTCACGGACTGGAGCGGACAGGGCCCGATCGACCTGCCGGGCGTCCGTGCCACGCGGACCGGCGACCGCATCGAGTTCAGCGCCGGTTAGGCTGGCGTGGTGGAACTCTCCGACGTCCAGGCAGACCTGTCCGAAGTGCTCTTCACCCCCGAGCAGATCGACGAGAAGCTCGCCGAGCTCGCGGCGGTCGTCGACGCCGACTACGCGGGCCGCGACCCGCTGCTCGTCGGGGTGCTCAAGGGTGCCGTCATGGTGATGGCGGACTTCTCGCGCCACCTCAAGATGCAGGCGCGGATGGACTGGATGGCGGTGTCGTCGTACGGCTCCGGCACGAAGTCGTCCGGCGTGGTGCGGATCCTCAAGGACCTCGACACCGATCTGCACGGGCGCGACGTCCTGATCGTCGAGGACATCATCGACTCCGGCCTGACCCTGTCGTGGCTCAAGCAGAACCTGCAGTCGCGTGGTGCCGCGAGCGTCGAGATCGTCGCCCTGCTGCGCAAGCCCGAGGCAGCCAAGGTCGAGGTCGACGTGAAGTACGTGGGCTTCGACATCCCCGACGCGTTCGTCGTCGGGTACGGCCTGGACTACGACGAGCGCTACCGCAACCTGCGCGGCGTCGGCGTCCTCGCCCCGCACGTCTACTCCTGACCGACGAGCGACCCGCTGCGCGCGGGTCGCACTCGGCCGACTCCGGCCCGGGGGTGAGTTCGCCCGCAGAGGACACCCATTCTCGCCACAGAATCGCGGCCGTATGCTGACCTGCACGCAACTTCGGCAGAGAAAGGTGTCGGGCACTCGCGCCCGGATCACATGAACTTCAAGCGCATCTTCCGCGGCCCGTACCTCTACGTGCTGATCGCGCTGGCGGGCATCTTCATCGGCTGGAGCGTCATCAGCCAGGGCAGCACGCAAGAGATCAACACCCAGAAGGGTCTCGAGCAGCTCGCCGACGACAAGGTCTCGTCCGTGACCGTCAACTCCACGGAGCAGCGGGTCGACCTCGTCCTCAAGGACGGCGACAAGCAGGAGCAGTTCTACTACTCCACGCCCCGCGGCGAAGAGGTCATCCAGGCGGTGAACGACTCCAACCTGCCCAAGGGCTACAACGACACCGTGCAGCAGGGCAACTGGTTCCTGTCGCTGCTCGGCATCCTGCTGCCGTTCCTGATCATCGGTGCCCTGTTCTGGTTCCTGCTCTCGAGCGCCCAGGGCGGCGGCTCGAAGGTGATGCAGTTCGGCAAGTCGAAGGCCAAGATCAACAACAAGGAGAACCCGCAGGTGTCGTTCGCCGACGTCGCGGGTGCCGACGAGGCGATCGAGGAACTCCACGAGATCAAGGAGTTCCTCAAGGAGCCCGCGAAGTTCCAGGCCGTCGGGGCGAAGATCCCGAAGGGCGTGCTGCTCTACGGCCCTCCCGGAACCGGCAAGACCCTGCTCGCCCGCGCCGTCGCGGGTGAAGCCGGTGTGCCGTTCTACTCGATCTCCGGTTCGGACTTCGTCGAGATGTTCGTCGGTGTCGGTGCGAGCCGTGTCCGTGACCTCTTCGAGCAGGCCAAGGCGAACTCGCCGGCCATCGTCTTCATCGACGAGATCGACGCCGTGGGTCGTCACCGTGGTGCCGGCATCGGCGGTGGCAACGACGAGCGCGAGCAGACGCTGAACCAGCTCCTGGTCGAGATGGACGGCTTCGACGGCAAGACGAACGTCATCCTCATCGCCGCGACGAACCGTCCCGACGTGCTCGACCCCGCGCTCCTGCGCCCCGGCCGCTTCGACCGTCAGATCGGCGTCGACGCCCCGGGCCTCGCCGGCCGCAAGCAGATCCTCGAGGTGCACGCGAAGGGCAAGCCGCTCGCCGCGAGCGTCGACCTCGAGCTGCTCGCCCGCAAGACGCCGGGCTTCACCGGCGCCGACCTGGCGAACGTCCTGAACGAGGCGGCCCTGCTGACCGCCCGCTCGAACGCGCAGCTCATCGACAACCGTGCCCTCGACGAGGCCGTCGACCGCGTGATGGCCGGCCCGCAGCGCCGCACCCGGATCATGTCCGACCAGGAACGCCTGATCACCGCGTACCACGAGGGCGGCCACGCCCTGGCGGCAGCGGCGATGCGGCACACCGACCCGGTCACGAAGATCACGATCCTGCCCCGCGGCCGTGCCCTCGGCTACACGATGGTGCTCCCGCTCGAGGACAAGTACTCGGTCACCCGCAACGAGCTCCTCGACCAGCTCACCTACGCCATGGGTGGTCGCGTCGCCGAGGAGATCGTGTTCCACGACCCGACCACGGGCGCCTCGAACGACATCGAGAAGGCCACCGGCACCGCACGCAAGATGGTGACGGAGTACGGCATGAGCCAGGCCGTCGGGTCCGTGAAGCTCGGTTCCGGGTCCAGCGAGCCGTTCGTCGGCCGTGACATGAGCGGTGGCACCGGTCGGGACTACTCGGAGAACATCGCCCAGACGGTCGACGCCGAGACCCGCGCCCTGCTCGAGGCCGCGCACGACGAGGCCTACCAGGTGCTCAACGACAACCGCGACATCCTCGACCGCCTGGCCGGTGAGCTCCTCGAGAAGGAGACGCTCGACGCCCCGGAGCTCGTGGAGATCTTCAAGGACGTCCGCAAGCTGCCCGAGCGCCCGCAGTGGCTCTCGAGCGACAAGCGCCCGGTCAGCAACCTGCCCGCGATCGACGTGCCCGGCAAGGCCGCCGCGACCGCAGCGGACCCGACGGACTCCGAGTCGACCTCGAAGACCCGTCGTCGCCCGTTCGGCAACCCGGGTATCGCCCCCGCGTAGGCCCGCATGTCCGAGCTGCCGACGCGACGAGAGCGTCGACTCGCCGAGGTGAGTCGTGCCCGCGCCGCCGCCGCCGAACCGGCGACGGTCGCGATCGACCTCCGTGCACCCCAGCCGGTGCCCGAGGTCGTGACCGGCCGTCGCCGTGACCGCGGTGGTCCGGCCGAGGAGCGCACCCGGGTGCTCGGCATCCTCAACGTCACCCCCGACTCGTTCAGCGACGGCGGTCTGCACCAGGCCTACGACGCCGCCGTGCAGCACGCACGTGACCTCGTCGCCGCCGGTGCCGACGTCATCGACGTCGGTGGCGAGTCCACCCGGCCCGGGTCCGAGCGCGTGCCCGTGCCCGTCGAGCAGGAACGCGTGCTGCCGGTCGTGCAGCAGCTCGTCGCCGAGGGAATCCCGGTCAGTGTCGACACGATGAACGCCGCGACGGCCGAGCGTGCCGTCGACCTCGGTGCCGCCATCGTCAACGACGTCTCCGGTGGCCTCGCCGACCCGGACATGGCCCGCGTCGTGGCGTCCACGGGCGTCGGCTTCGTCGTCATGCACTGGCGGGGACACAGCGACCGGATGTACCGCAACGCCGAGTACACCCACGCCGTCGAAGAAGTCCGTCGCGAGGTCGAGCTCCGCGTCGCCGAGCTCATCGTGCTCGGCGTCCGGCAGGAGCAGGTCGTCATCGACCCGGGCCTCGGCTTCGCCAAGCACGGCGTGCAGAACTGGGAGATCCTGGCCGGCTACGAGCGCTTCGCCTCCATCGGCCTGCCGGTGCTCGTCGCCGCCTCACGCAAGCGGTTCCTCGACGGTGTCGGGAGCCCCGAGGGCGCTCCTCCCAGGGAGCGCGACCTCGCCACCGCCGCCATCAGCCTGCTCGCCGCCGAACGCGGCGCGTGGGGTGTGCGCGTGCACGACCCGGCACCGACCCGTGCCGTGCTCGACGTCTGGGACGCCTGGAGGGCAGCTCGATCGTGAACGACACCATCCGACTCACCGGGGTCCGCGCCCGCGGACACCACGGCGTCTTCGACCACGAGCGCGAGGACGGCCAGGACTTCGTCGTCGACGTCGCCGTGGAGCTCGACGCCCGTGCGGCCTCGGGCAGCGACGACCTCGACGCCACCGTGCACTACGGCGTGCTCGCCGAGCAGGTCGTCGCCGAGATCGAACGCGACCCCGTCGACCTGATCGAGACGCTGGCCGAGCGCATCGCCGCGGCCGTGCTCACCCACCGTGCCGCGCTGGCGACCGAGGTCACGGTGCACAAGCCGCAGGCACCGATCACCGTGCCGTTCACCGACGTCTCGATCACCATCCACCGCAGCCGCGGCGCCACGGTGCCGGACGAGGAAGAAGAATGACCCACCGGGTCGTCGTCGCCCTCGGTGCGAACCTCGGTGACCGGGGGAGCACCCTCCGCGCGGCGGCCACCGCGATCGCCGCCCTGCCCGGGGTGGTGCCGGTGGCCTCGAGCCGCGAGGTCGAGTCGGTCGCCGTGACCCTGGACGGGCTCGACACCTCGAAGCCCCGGTACCGGAACGCCGTCGTGGTCGTCGACACCGACCTCGAGCCGCAGCCCTTCCTCGACGCCCTGCACGGCATCGAGGACGCCCACGGCCGCACGCGCGAGGTCCGGTGGGGCGACCGCACCCTCGACCTCGACGTCGTCGCCGTGGACGACCTGCGGATCGCCACGGACACCCTGGTCGTGCCGCACCCCCGGGCAGCGGAGCGCGCGTTCGTGCTCGCCCCCTGGCTCGACGCCGACCCCGAGGCCGTCCTGCCCGGCGCCGGACCGGTGGCCGACCTGCTCGCCGCCGTGGGGGACGACACCGAGCGCGTCGACGAGCCGCGCCTGTTCGCGGAGCCGGCACGGGCCTCCAGACCGGCGAGGAGCGCGACCAGCGCATGAAGCCCACCCGCGCCTCCACGCTGCTCAGCATCGCCGTCGTGACGGTGGCCGCCGGGTTCGCCCTCGACGCCGTCCTGGCGTCGCGCCAGCTGCCGACGTTCCTGTTCTCGCTCCCGCTCGGCATCACGCTCGCGTTCATCGGCGTCGCCGTCGTGCTGATGGCCAGGCCGGTGCGCCGCCACGCACGCGAGGGCGCCGGGCGGCAGCGGCCCGTCGACCCGCTCTACGCGACGCGGGTCGTCGTGCTCGCGAAGGCGTCCAGCATCTGCGGCACGCTGCTCGGTGGGTTCGCCCTGGGCCTGGTGCTGTACCTGCTGACCCGTTCCGCGACGCCTTCGCTAGGCTCGACCCTGCCGAACGTGATCGCCGTCGGGGGCGGGATCGTCCTGACGGTCTGCGCACTGGTCGCGGAACGGATGTGCGTCGCACCCCCGGGTGACGACGACGACCGTGACGATCCCCGCAACGGCTCGACGACGGTGAACTGACCGAGCAACCCCAGGAGGCCGCGATGCCGCGTGAACGACTCGACGAGCCGGGCCTCGGCCTCGGTGGGATCTCCTGGCACCGGGTGTCCACGAAGCTCGTGTGGACCGAACTCATCGCCACGCTCGTGATCGGTGTCGTGCTCACCGCGGGCTTCGTGCTCATCGGGGTCGTCAACGACGGCTTCGGTTCCGGGGCCGGCACCGTCTGGCTCTCCGTCGGCATCGCGGTCGCGGTCACCACGGCGATCACCGCCGCGCTCACGCCCCGACGGGTCCGGGCCATCGGCTACGCGCTCCGCGACGACGACCTGGTCGTGCGCCGCGGGCTGATGTGGCAGCGCTTCACGGCCGTGCCCTACGGCCGGATGCAGCTCGTCGACGTCGCCCGGGGCCCGCTCGACCGGGCGCTCGGCATGAGCGAGCTGAAGTTCGTCACCGCCGCCGCCGCGACCAACGTGCGGATCCCCGGTGTGCCGGCAGCGGACGCCGACGAGCTGCGCGACCGCCTCGTCGAGCTCGCCGAGTCCCGTCGCGCCGGACTGTAGGGGCCGTTCGTGACCTTCCGACCCGGCACCCCGCCGCCCGCTCCGCCCGCGCCGCCCACCGGGGGCAACGCGGCCGCCGCGGCACCCCTGACCGACGGCGAGTGGCACCGCCTGCACCCGCTCACCCCGCTGCTCAAGGGCGGGATCTTCCTCATCGTCGTCCTCGGCTACGTGCTGAACAGCCTGCGGGACCAGCTCGTCGAGTTCTTCATCCCCGGCGACCAGCAGGAGGACGGTGACCCGGTCCGGTACGTGTACGAGCACGGCGTCGTCGGCTGGGTCCTGCTCGGCATCGTGGTGCTGCTCCTGGTGCTGATCGGGCTGTTCTACCTGTCCTGGCGCATGCACGAGTTCCGCGTCACCGGCGAGATCGTCGAGGTGCGCTCCGGCGTGCTGTTCCGGAACCACCGCAAGGCCCGGCTCGACCGGATCCAGGGCATCAACATCCAGCGGCCGCTCGTGCCCCGGGTGTTCGGTACCGCCAAGCTCGAGATCGCGCAGGCCGGCAACGACGCCAACGTGCAGCTCGCCTACCTCGGGGTCCGCGCCGCCGACGACCTGCGGCAGCGGATCCTGGTGCTGGCGTCCGGCGCCAAGGACGACGACGGCCACGGTGGTCCGTCGCGGCAGTCGCACGGCGCACTGCAGGACCGCGTCGACGAGATGTTCTCGCCCGAGCTCGACCCGGCGGCCGTGCACGCCACCCGCATCGTCAAGGTGCGCCCGGGGCGGCTGATCGTGTCGATGCTGCTGTCCGGCACGACGCTGTTCCTGCTGCTCGTCATCGCCGGCATGATCGTCAGCGTCGCCCTCACCGGCGAGTTCGCGGTGCTGTTCGGGCTGTTCCCCGCCGTCCTCGGTGCCGGCGGGTACTACGTCCGCAAGTTCTCCCGCTCGTTGCAGTACACGATCGCCGAGACGCGTGACGGCATCCGGATCGGCTTCGGGCTGGTCTCGACGTCGAACGAGACGCTGCCGCCCGGGCGCATCCACGCCGTGAGCGTCGCGCAGCCGCTGCTGTGGCGCCCGTTCGGCTGGTGGGACATCCGCATCAACCGTGCGACGAGCGCCGGCAACGGGGCGTCCAGCAACCAGCAGGTGTCCTCGATCGTGCTGCCCGTGGGCACGACGGCGGACGTCCGCGAGGTCCTCGACATCATCCTGCCGGGGCTCGTCGGCACCGTCGTCGCCGGCCCCGAGGCCTCGCCGGAAGCCCTGCGCGAGGGCGCGGCCGAAGCCGTGGACGTCGTCGACGACAGCCTCACCACCTCGGGTGACCGCGGCGGCTTCGTGCACTCCCCACGGCGAGGCGCGTGGCTCCGCCCGTTCGCGTTCCGGCGCAACGGCTACCGGTTCGTGCAGGGCGCGGTGCTGCTGCGGCTCGGCGCCGTCTGGCGGTCGCTCGTCATCGTGCCGCTGCCCCGCGTGCAGAGCGTCAAGGTCGAGCAGGGACCGCTCGAGCGTGCCCTGCGGGTCGCGACCGTCCACGTCCACACCGTCGCCGGTCCGGTCTCGGCACGCATCGGCGCGATCGACGCGCGTGACGCGCAGCGCTTCTGGTCCGAGACCACCCAGCGCGCCGTCGATGCCGCCGCCGTCGACACGACCCACCGCTGGCGCGAACGGGAGGCCCGCCCCGCGTCCGCCACACACGCTGCGGACGCACCGTGGCCCGGGTCCGGAGCCCCTGCCGGGCCCGCCGCGGCCCACCGGCAGGACGCCGCGCCTCCCGGCCCGGGGCGGGGCGACGTCCCGCCCACCGGAGCCGCACGATGAGGGCCGGGCGTCTCGGGGTCGGCATCGTCGGCGCCGGACGGGTCGGACCCGTCCTCGGAGCAGCCCTGGCGAACGCGGAGCACGCCGTCGTCGGCGTGACCGCCGTGTCGGAAGAGGGCCGCGACCGTGCCGAGGCGATGCTGCCCGGCGCCCCGGTGCTCGCGACGCCCGACCTGGTCGAGCGCAGCGAACTCGTCCTGCTCGCGGTGCCGGACGACCAGCTCGCCTCGCTCGTGCAGGGGTTGGCCGACGCCGGCATCTGGCAGCCCGGGCAGCTCGTCGTGCACACCAGCCCGGACCACGGCGTCGGCATCCTCGCCCCGGCGATGGCGGCCGGCGCGATCCCGCTCGCGATCCACCCCGCGATGGCGTTCACGGGCACCAGCGTCGACCTGTCACGGCTCCGTGACGCGTACTGCGCGGTGACCGCCCCGGCACCCGTGCTCCCCATCGCGCAGGCACTGGTGGTCGAGATGGGCGCCGAGCCGTTCGTCGTGGCGGAGGGCGACCGGCCCGCGTACGCCGATGCGGTGCGGGCGGCCGTGAGCTTCTCGACGGCTATCGTCGACCAGTCCGCAGGCACCCTGTCCGGCATCGGCGTCGAACACCCGGGTCGCGTCCTCGGGGCGCTCGTCCGCTCCGCCGTCGACAACGCGCTGACCGCGGCCGACGGGCAGTCGAAGCTGTAGGTCGGGGTCGGGGTCGGGGTCGGGGTCGCGGTCGGTCGGCGGTCGGTCATGACTCCCCGCTCAGTTCCCCCGAGTGGTCACGACCTGTCGGTTGCGAGCGCTCCGGCCGACAGATCGTGACCGGCGGGCGTGACGCGTGCGGGGTGTTGTGACCGCGGCCTCGGCTCCTGGTCCGGCGGGCACGGTTCCGGGGCGGGAGCGTGGCGCGGGTAGCATTTCCCCCGACCCCCACGACCATCGGAGCCGCACCCGCATGACCGACGAGACCGTCACCCCCGACACCGCGATCACCGACGCCGCCGCACTGGCCGAGCAGGAGACCAGCGAGCAGCGACAGGTCCGGCTCGACAAGCGGGCGAAGCTGCTGGAGTCGGGCATCGAGGCGTACCCCGCCGAGCTCCCCCTCACCACGACGATCCCGGCCGTGCGCGAGCAGTACGCGCACCTGGAGACCGGCGAGGAGACCCAGGACGTCGTCGGCATCGCCGGCCGTGTCGTGTTCTCGCGCAACACCGGCAAGCTCTGCTTCGCGTCGCTGCAGTCCGGCGACGGCGCACGCATCCAGGCGATGGTCTCCCTGGCCGAGGTGGGGGACGACTCCCTCGCCCGCTGGAAGGAGTTCGTCGACCTCGGTGACCACGTGTTCGTGCACGGCCGCGTGATCTCCTCGCGCCGCGGCGAGCTGTCGATCATGGTCGACGACTGGGCGATCGCGGCGAAGGCGATCCTGCCGCTGCCGAACCTGCACAACGAGCTCAACGAGGAGACGCGGGTCCGCCAGCGCTACCTCGACCTCATCGTCCGCGACGAAGCCCGCGCCACCGTGCGTGCCCGAGCTGCCGTGATGGCGTCGCTCCGCCAGACCTTCACCGCCCACGAGTACCTCGAGGTCGAGACCCCGATGCTGCAGACCCAGCACGGCGGCGCCTCGGCCCGACCGTTCGTGACGCACTCGAACGCCTTCGACACCGAGCTGTTCCTGCGCATCGCCCCCGAGCTGTTCCTGAAGCGGGCCGTCGTCGGTGGCATCGACCGGGTGTTCGAGATCAACCGCAACTTCCGGAACGAGGGTGCCGACTCGTCGCACTCGCCCGAGTTCGCGATGGTCGAGGCGTACCAGGCGTACGGCAACTACGAGCAGATGGCCGACCTGACCCAGGAGCTCGTGCAGAACGCGACCCGCGCCGTCACCGGTGGTGCGCTCGAGGTCACCCTGCCCGACGGCAGCACCTACGACCTGGGTGGCGAGTGGCCCCGCATCGACATGTACGGCTCGCTGTCCGAGGCCGCCGGGCGCGAGATCAGCCCGGAGACCCCGCTGTCCGAGCTGCAGGCGCTCGCCGAGGCCGAGGGCGTCGAGGTCGCCCACGCCACGCACGGCAAGTACGTCGAGGAGCTCTGGGAGCACTTCGTCATCGACTCGCTCGACCGTCCGACCTTCGTGATGAACTTCCCGGTCGACACCTCGCCGCTCACCCGGCAGCACCGCACCCGTCCGGGCGTCGTCGAGAAGTGGGACCTGTACGTCCGTGGCTTCGAGCTCGGCACGGCGTACTCCGAGCTCGTCGACCCGGTCGTGCAGCGGGAGCGCTTCGTCGAGCAGGCGAAGCTCGCGGCCGGCGGCGACCTCGAGGCGATGCGTGTGGACGAGGACTTCCTGCGGGCGCTCGAGCACGCGATGCCCCCGTCGGGCGGCATGGGCATGGGGATCGACCGCCTGCTGATGGCCATCACGGGTCTCGGCATCCGCGAGACGATCCTGTTCCCGCTGGTCAAATAACTCCGAGTCCACCGGGGTACGATGCTCGGGTGCCTGATGGAGTCGTAAGCGGGATCGTCTTCGCCCTGACGCCGACCATCGTCGTCGGCCTGATCTTCTGGTTCGTGATGCGCGCGATCATGCGTGCCGACCGGACCGAGCGTGCCGCGTACGCCAAGGTCGAGGCCGAAGAGCGCGCCCGCTTCGAGCGCGAGCACGGTCGTCCCGCGCCGGCTCCGACGCCCGGCGAGTAGCCGCCCGCGCACGATCCACTTCACCCCGTGTTCACCGCGCGGTGTGATCCTGTCGCGCATGCCGACCTCCCCCGATCCCGTCGACGACCTCGACGACCTCGACGTGGAGGACGCCTTCGGCCACCGGGTGTCGGGCACGTCCGGCGCGCCGAACGGCACGGACGGACCCGGCGGAGCCACCGGCGTCGCCGACGGTGGAGCCCTCGACGACGAGGGCGACGTCGACGACCTCGACGTCTGAGCGCCGACCGACCGTCACACACCGTTCACCTCGCCGACGCGTGCCGGGGTGAGCATCGTCCGCATGGCAACCACCGCACATCCCTTCACGGGCCGCAGCCTCGTCGGGGACATCGAGAGCGAGTACGACGAGTTCGACCGAGACGCCGACCTCGAGGTGTCCAAGCGCCGGGACGGGTGGCTCGAACCCTCCTGGTGACCCCCACCCATCCCTTGTTCGGGGTACGACGACCAGATCACACTGATCGGGTCGCACGTACCCCTTTTGCATGTCCGGAGTACGCAGTCCCTCGGGGTACACGGTTGGAAACGCTGGTGAAACACGTCTGCAACGCCGGAAACACGGCAGTTCCGGCTTGATCCGGGGCCTGATGGGGGACCAGACTGGCGGTGTGCTGTACCCCGCTGGGGATGCTGCCGAGGGTGAAGCACGGAGATCCCTGAGAATCGCTCCGAACGATTTGTGGGGTACACCTCCGGGCCGCTTTACTCATCAGCACCCCCCGGTACCACCCCACGAAGCCATCACCGTCGAACGCAGGGAGAAACACCATGACGATCGCAACGGCTGCACCCAGCACCACCCGCCGCACCGCCACCAAGAAGGCATCGGCATCGAAGACCGCGACCGCCGAGTCCGCCACCACCTCCCTCGACACCGAGGTCGAGGCCGACGAGCAGCTCGCCGGTGTCCGCGGTGCCTCGGTCGACCAGGTCGGCGACTACCTCCGTCACATCGGCCGTCTCTCGCTCCTCACCGCCGAGGAAGAAGCGCAGATCGCCCGCCGCATCGAGGTCGGGCTCTTCGCCGAAGAGAAGCTCGCCACCGAGAAGGGTCTGGCGAAGACCCTGCAGCGTGAACTCCGCTGGCTCGTCCGCGACGGTGAGCGCGCCAAGGAGCGCATGATCACCTCGAACCTCCGTCTCGTCGTGAGCATCGCCAAGCGGTACTCGCAGCGCGGCCTGCCCTTCATGGACGTCATCCAGGAAGGCAACCTCGGCCTGGTCCGCGCGGTCGAGAAGTTCGACTTCACGCAGGGCTACAAGTTCTCGACCTACGCCACCTGGTGGATCCGCCAGGCGATCTCGCGTGGTCTCGCCGACAAGGCGCGCACGATCCGCATCCCGGTGCACACCGTCGAGCTCATCAACAAGATCTCGCGCACCGAGCGTGACCTGACCGTCGACCTCGGCCGCGCGCCGATGCCGGAAGAGGTCGCGGCCGAGCTGAGCATGAGCGTCGAGGAACTCGTCGACCTCAAGGGCCGCTCGCACGAGCCGGTCTCGATCCACACGGTCGTCGGCGACTCGGACGACAGCGAACTCGGTGACTTCATCGAGGACGAGGACGCCGCCAGCCCGAACGAGCTCACCGAGACGACGCTGCTGCACCGCGACATCCGCTCCATCGTCTCCGAGCTGCCGAGCGACGAGGCCAACGTCATCCGCATGCGCTACGGCCTGGACGACGACAAGCCGATGACGCTCGACGAGATCTCGAAGATCGTGCACACGACCCGCCAGGCGGTCAGCCGGGTGGAGTCGCGCGCCAAGCTCCGCCTGTTCGCCAAGGCGGTCTCGCAGGACATGCAGCTGTACCTGACCGACTAGGTCAGTGGACTTCGGCCGGCACGCTCACCCGTGTCGGCGCGGGGAAACCGGGTCGTTCTGTGGGAAGACGATCCGGTGGGGTGATGGGACGGCCCGCTCGAGCACTGCTCGAGCGGGCCATTCACGTTCCCGGGGCACCCGCCCGCGGTGTCAGTCGTCGATCTCGCGCCGGAGCTTCTGCCGCAGGTCGCTCGGGATGAGCTCGACCAGCTGGTCGGGCCGCACCGGCAGGTCGAGCAGGCTGAGCTTCACGCGGCCGGTGCGCCCGTGCCGCTCGGCGTCGAGGCGCACCACGCTGCCGGCGTCCTTGCGGAGCCGCATGTCGATCTGCGCCCCGGTCGCGACCTCGCCGACCACGAGCCCGTCGACCTCGAGCGCTGCGCTCCTGGTGCCCTCGGCGATGTCGAACCGGTAGCGCTCGCGCGCGGAGAGCACCACGGAGCGGTCGATCCCCGCCATCGGCGCGACCGGGGTCACCACGGAGCCGGAGAGTGCGGGGGAGAGCACCGGGCCGCCGGCGGCGTAGTTGTACGCGGTGGAGCCCGCCGGAGTGGCGGCCACGATGGCGTCGGCGCGGTAGTACCCGTACCCGAGGCCGCCGACGCTCAGGTCGGCCGAGACCTGCCCGGAGCCGGGCCGCCGCACGATGGTCAGGTCGTTGAACGCCAGGTAGTCGGTGCGGGCGCCGCCCCAGGACAGCCGGGCCTCGAGCGCGTGGTGCGGCTCGAGCTGGTACTCGCCGGCGGACAACCGGTCGAGCGCGCTCTCGAGTTCGGGCGGTTCGATCTCGACCAGGAACCCGACGTTGCCGTAGTTCACGCCGAGGACGGGCACGGGGCGGCTCGCCACGAGCCGCATCGCGCCGAGCATGGTGCCGTCGCCGCCGAGCGCCACGACCAGGTCGACGCGGTCGGTGAAGTCGTCGTCGTCGACCACCTCGACCCCGCCACCGATGCGCTGGGCGTCCGCGCGGCGGGCGAGCAGTTCGCCCTGGCCGGACGCATTCCAGCGCTGCAGGGTCGTGACGGACTCCTGCACGTTCTTGGTCGGGTGGACGACGAGGCCGACGACGGGCTGCTCCATGAGGGGATCGTACCGAGCGGACCTCTGATGCGGGCTGGTCGATCGAACCGGTATGCGATATTCTGAATACATGCAGACCGCTCAGCTCTCCGTCGCCCTCCCTTCCGTCCGGCACGGCCGCGAGATCGTGCTGCTCGCCGACCTCGAATCCCACGAGTCCGGCTTCGGCTTCGTCGACGCCGAGCACCTGCTCCTCGCGGCCGTCACCCTGTGTGCCGGCATGCCCCGCTTCCGGCCGGTCTTCGACGCCCACCGGGTCTCGCCCGACGCCGTCCGGGCGAGCATCCGCGCGTTCGTCGGGGCGCACACCACCTGCCCCGGCGAGCACGACCGGGTCGCCTGCACGCCCGCCGCGATGCGCGTGCTCGCCCGAGCCGCGACGATCGCCGGTCGATCGGAACGCATCTGGCCGCCGCACGTCGTGCTCGCCGTGCTCGACGCCGTCGACGACCCGCTCGCCGGATCGGCGCACGACGTCCTCGACGCCCTCGGCGTCGACCCGCGTCGCTTCCGACGCGACCTGCGTCGCGCGGTGCGGCGCGCCTGACCCAGCGCGACCACAGCGCACACGGGAGGCCCGTGGCGGGATCGCCACGGGCCTCCCGTCCGCACGGCGGACCCGCCGCTGGCGCGTCGGTCCGGTACCGGCGGAGGGGCCCGGTCCGTCTCGTCGTTCGCTCACTGCGCACAAGACGCACGTCGGTCACGCCCACGGCGAACAGGGGCAGCCCGCGGGGGGAGCGCTGGTTACTCTCGAAGTACTTGGCCGGACTCACACGAGACCGGCACAGCGTCGGCTCCGCTCATCAGGGGCCAAGGGAGAGCACATGTTCGAGAGATTCACCGACCGGGCCCGTCGTGTTGTCGTCCTCGCTCAAGAAGAAGCGAAGATGCTCAACCACAACTACATCGGCACCGAGCACATCCTCCTCGGCCTCATCCACGAGGGCGAGGGCGTCGCTGCCAAGGCGCTGGAGTCGCTGGGCATCTCGCTCGACGCCGTGCGCGAGCAGGTCCAGGACATCATCGGGCAGGGCCAGCAGCAGCCGACCGGGCACATCCCGTTCACGCCGCGCGCCAAGAAGGTGCTCGAGCTGTCCCTGCGCGAGGCGCTGCAGCTCGGCCACAACTACATCGGCACGGAGCACATCCTGCTCGGCCTGATCCGCGAGGGCGAGGGTGTCGCAGCCCAGGTCCTCGTGAAGCTCGGCGCCGACCTGAACCGGGTGCGCCAGCAGGTCATCCAGCTCCTGTCCGGCTACCAGGGCAAGGAAGCGGTCGCCGTCGGCGGCGAGCAGCAGCAGAACGCGCAGCAGGGTTCGCAGGTCCTCGACCAGTTCGGTCGCAACCTCACTCAGGCCGCGCGCGACGGCAAGCTCGACCCCGTCATCGGGCGCGAGAAGGAGATGGAGCGGGTCATGCAGATCCTCTCCCGCCGCTCCAAGAACAACCCCGTCCTGATCGGTGAGCCCGGCGTCGGCAAGACCGCTGTCGTCGAGGGCCTCGCCCAGGCGATCGTCAAGGGCGACGTGCCCGAGACGCTGAAGGACAAGCAGCTCTACTCGCTCGACCTCGGGTCGCTCATCGCCGGGTCCCGCTACCGCGGTGACTTCGAGGAGCGCCTGAAGAAGGTCACGAAGGAGATCCGCACCCGCGGCGACATCATCGTCTTCATCGACGAGATCCACACGCTCGTCGGTGCCGGTGCAGCCGAGGGCGCGATCGACGCCGCGTCGATCCTCAAGCCGCTCCTCGCCCGCGGAGAGCTCCAGACCATCGGTGCCACCACGCTCGACGAGTACCGCAAGCACTTCGAGAAGGACGCCGCACTCGAGCGTCGCTTCCAGCCGGTGCAGGTCAACGAGCCGTCGCTGCCCCACGCGATCAACATCCTCAAGGGTCTGCGCGACAAGTACGAGGCGTTCCACAAGGTGTCCATCACCGACGGTGCGATCGTCGCCGCGGCGAACCTGGCGGACCGCTACGTGCAGGACCGCTTCCTGCCCGACAAGGCCATCGACCTGATCGACGAGGCCGGCGCCCGCCTGCGCCTGTCGATCCTGTCGGCGCCGCCGGAGCTCCGTGAGTTCGACGAGAAGATCTCGACGGTCCGCGGGTCGAAGGAAGCCGCCATCGAGGAGCAGGACTTCGAGAAGGCCGCGAGCCTGCGCGACGAGGAGAAGAAGCTCCTCGGCGAGCGTCTCCGCCTCGAGAAGCAGTGGCGTGCCGGTGACGTCGCCGCGTCCGGCACCGTCGACGAGGGCATCATCGCCGAGGTCCTGGCCCAGGCCACGGGCATCCCGGTGTTCAAGCTCACCGAAGAGGAGACCTCGCGTCTCGTCTTCATGGAGAAGGCACTGCACGAGCGCGTCATCGGTCAGGAAGAGGCCATCTCGGCCCTGTCCAAGACCATCCGCCGTACCCGTGCCGGCCTGAAGGACCCGAACCGTCCCTCCGGCTCGTTCATCTTCGCCGGCCCCACGGGCGTCGGGAAGACCGAGCTCGCCAAGGCACTCGCCGAGTTCCTGTTCGACGACGAGGGCGCGCTGATCTCCCTCGACATGTCGGAGTTCGGTGAGAAGCACACCGTGTCCCGCCTGTTCGGCGCCCCTCCCGGGTTCGTCGGGTTCGAAGAAGGCGGCCAGCTCACCGAGAAGGTGCGCCGCAAGCCGTTCTCCGTGGTCCTGTTCGACGAGATCGAGAAGGCCCACCCGGACATCTTCAACTCGCTGCTGCAGGTGCTCGAGGAAGGCCGTCTCACCGACGGTCAGGGCCGCGTGGTCGACTTCAAGAACACCGTCATCATCATGACCACGAACCTCGGTTCGCAGGGCATCGCCGGTGGCCCGGTGGGCTTCCAGGTCGAGGGTGACTCGGCCGTCGGCTACGACCGCATGCGCGGCAAGGTCAACGAGGAGCTCAAGAAGCACTTCAAGCCCGAGTTCCTGAACCGTGTCGACGACACGATCGTGTTCCCGCAGCTGTCGCAGCCCGAGCTGCTGCAGATCGTGGACCTGTTCGTGAAGCGTCTGGCCGACCGCCTGCTCGACCGCGACATGACCGTCGAGCTCACGCTGCCGGCCAAGGAGCAGCTCATCAAGGTCGGGTTCGACCCGTCCCTCGGTGCTCGGCCCCTGCGTCGCGCGATGCAGCACGAGGTCGAGGACCAGCTGTCCGAGCACATCCTGCAGGGTGAGCTCAACGCCGGTGACCACGTGAAGGTCGACTTCGTCGACGGTGCGTTCCACTTCGAGACCGGGCGTCAGCCGGGCCGCGAAGAGGTCCTCGCCGGTGCAGCCGCGGTCGAGGCCGCGACCGACACGCCCCAGGGCGAGATCGAGTCCTAGGACCTGACACTCCACGAACAGGAGGCTCGGTGCCAGCTGGCACCGGGCCTCCTGTCCGTTCTCGGGTCGCGTCCAGATCTCCACCCGCCGATCTGCGCGTCGTGCGCCCATCGGCCCCCGTCCGGGGGTACTGTTGTGGCAACGCGCGAGACGTTCCCCCCAACTCCTCGCGCGTCGCGCTCGACCGGTTCCCCCCAACGGGTCGAGACGCAGCCGGCCCCGGTCTGTTCGCAGACCGGGGCCGTTGCACGTTTCAGGGGTGGTGCCTCCGGTCGGTGGTGCCTGCGGTCGGCCGTGCGTGCGGGCGGGCGTCCGCCGCGTCAGGCGGCGTCGGGCAGCTGTGCGGCGAAGTCGCGGACGGCGCGCTCCCAGCGCTCCGGGTCCTCGTTCCACTCCAGCGTGTGCGGAGCCGTGCGGAAGGCGAGGGTGGTGGCACCCGACCGTGCAGCCACCGTGGCGACGTCGTCGGCGGCGACCAGGGCGTCCGCCTCGGAGTGGATCAGCAGCGTCGGCGTCGCGGAGTCCTGCCAGGTCGTCGTCGTGACGGGCGTCGAGGCCCCGGCGAGACGGGACAGCACGTTCGTGGTCGCGATCCGGCCGGCGACGGTCCCGACGAAGGCGGGCAGGCGTGCACCACGGACGGCGCCGCGGAGTGCCGAGGCGACGTCGAGCAGCGGGGAGACGGCGACGATCCCGTCGACGTCCACCCGGCCGGCGGCGACGGAGCAGGCGAGGGCTCCGGCGGACCAGCCCTGCAGGACGACGCGCCGGGCACCGCGGGCACGGGCGGCGCGGACGGCGGCGACGATGCGCTCGGCGGCCCCGGCATCGAGGGAGCGGAGCGGCAGGTCGGTGGTGTCGATGACCTGGGACGACGCACCGAGCGAACGCCAGACCCCGACGCCCCGCAGCACCTGGCGCGGGCCGAGGGACTGTCCGTGTACGTGGACCACGTGGGTCGTGGGCGCCTCGGGCTCGGTGCCGGGCACCTCGTCCGGCCCGTCGTACCGCATGGCGTCCCAGGCCCATTCACCGGTCGGCACGGGGCCGGTCACACTGCGTCGGACGGTGTCGCCGTCGCCGCTGGCCCCGTCCTGGGTGCTCGCGGTGGTGATCGCGCCGACCTGCACCCGGGTACCGTCCCGCTGCAGGTCGTAGGTGCCCGGCAGGCGGGTGTCGCGGGTGGCGGTGAGCTCGACCTCGGTGTCCGTGGCACGGCGGACCGTGGCGGTCGCCGTGTAGGGCGTGGGGAACAGCAGCCGCCGTGCGACGAAGGCGCTGAGGCCGAGCGTGCCGACCGCCCCCGCTGCGGTGCCGAGTGCCGTGATGCGTGCGCCGGTCATGTGATCTCCCTGAGTCGTGCCGTGGTGAGCGTCGCAGCGGCCGGCACTGCCTGCCCGGCCTCGCGCGCGCGGTCTTCGATCTCGACGGAGAGCCGGTGCTGCCGGCTCCGCCACTGGCGACGCTGCCACACGATCGTGAAGTAGAGCCCGGTGTTGCCCGAAGCCATCTCGAGCCGACGGAGTTCCGGCTCGAGGGCGCGGAACCGGCGTCGGGCGGCCCGCCAGTCGCGGAACTCCCGAGCGGCGTCGGGCAGCACACCGCCGGCCGCACCGATGGCGAGCAGGACCATCGAGCCGAGGAACACCGGCGTGTAGAGCTTCGACAGCACCCCGACCGCGCCGTCGGCACCGGCGACGTGCACGGCGTCCAGGGCGATCGCGATGCCGGCGAGGAGCACCAGACCGGCTGCCCCGACGACGAAGAGCCAGTACAGGCGGCCGAGTCCGTCCCCGCTCCGGAACCCGCGCAGCACGGCGACGGCGGACCGGGCGATGACGATGGCGATGTAGGTCATCTCGACGGCGGAGTACAGCGCGGTCGGCAGCTGGTCGCCGTAGACCACCATGAACTGTGCCGTCGGGGTCGGTGCGTCGATGCGACTGAACAGCACGACGAGGGCGACGAGCACGAGCACGCAGCCGATGATGCGGCTGGCGCGCAGGAGCTTGGCGGAGCGCGCCGCTGCCTCGACCGACTGCGCGAGGGCGAACATGCCGCACACCATCAGGCAGCGGCCGATCAGGTCGGCGATGTTCGGCACGTTCGTCACGCCGGCGAGGAACGTGGTGACGTCGGGCTGGTTGATCGTGAGCCCCACCGCGACACAGCTGCAGCAGACCATCAGCCAGGTGACGCTGGCCGACTGGGTGCGCACGAGGAACAGCCGGACGACCAGGACCGCCAGGATGAGCCAGACCGGGATCGATCCCCAGACGTGCAGTGTCATCGCATCACCGGAAGATCCCGGGCTGACCCTCGGGGTCGAGCAGCCCGATCCGCAGCGCGAGCTGGTCGGCGACGAGTTCGACGGCCTGCTCGTGCGGGGTGTCCAGCGAACGGGTGAACGCCGTCCGGCCGGTGAGCAGCCCCGTGTACGCCTGGTGGTCGCAGCCGGTGTCGTCCATGAACACGTGGGCGAGCTCGTGCAGCACGCAGGCGACCCGGGAGCGCTCGGACAGCCCGGGGCGGGTCTCGAGCAGGGCGTGGTCGGTGCGCTGGATGAGCCGCGCGGACAGGTCGCCCGGCAGCTCGGTGGTGCGCACGTGGATGGGCTTGCCGAGCGCCGCCTCGGCCCGCGCGGTCAGTTCCGGCAGGGTCAGCCGGCGGGGGAGCCCGAGACGCTGCACGCGACGACGGGCCTCGGTCTGCCGGCGCAGGGCGCCGAACCGGTCGCGGTACCCGCTCACGGGGTGCCGCCCGACTCGTCGAGCCGACGCAGGTGGTCGGTGAAGTCGCGGATCTCGTCCGCCGAGGCGAACTCGCCCAGACGCCGGGTGGCGAACGCCACGACCTCGCGCTTGCGCAGTTCGAGCACGAGTTCGAGCTGCGCCTGCACCCGCTCGGGCACGTCCGTGTTGCCGGCGGCGTCGGCCAGGTACTCCGCCGGGACGCCGAAGTAGGCCGCCAGGGCCGCCAGGAGTCGCTGGTCACGGACGGCCGGACCGTTGCCGCCGAGCATGTAGCCCCAGCGCGGTCGGCTCATCGACGCACCCTGCGCCTCGATCTCGGCGGCGATCTCCTTGTACGGGGGTCGCTGGCCCGAGTTGGCCTCGACGACGTCCATCAGGAGCTGCAGTTTGCGCGACAGTTCCCGACGGTGTGCGTCGTCGTCGTTGTACTCGATCACGTGTCCCCACTCTCACATCTGTCTCAGACATGATAAAACTGATCCAGCGCGTCAGCCGGTGTCACCACTCTGCCAGGCTCGCGCTCGCTCGTCAGGTCGGCATTTCGATGGGGGGATGCCGAACGGGGGACGACGAACGGGAGGCGCGGTGCCAGCTGGCACCGCGCCTCCCGTTCGTCGTGTGGTGCGGACTACGCCTGCACGTCGCCGCGCCAGCCCGGCTGGGTCGGCGCGTTCTCGACGCGCTCCTTGTAGTTCTGCAGGTCCTTCTTGACGGCGTGGCCGCCGACGCCCACGGCGGAGCCGAGCTTCTCGAGGAAGCCGGAGGGCTCCCAGTCGATCTGCACGGTGACGCGCGTCTCGTCGTCCGAGAGCTTGTGGAAGGTGACGACACCGGCGTGGTCGGTCTCGCCGTCCTTCACGGTCCACGCGACACGCTCGTCGGGGTGCTGCTCGGTGATCACGGCACGGAACTCGCGCTCCTGGCCGGCGACCTTCACGGTCCAGTCGGTGGTCTTGTCGTCCACCTGGACGATCTTCTCGACCTCGTCGAGGAAGTGCGGGAACTCCTCGAAGCGGGTCCACTGGTCGTAGGCCGGGCGGACGGGGACGTTGACGTCGACGGTTTCGATGATCTGAGGCATGTACCGGACGGTAGGCCGATCGACCTGGGCGGCACTCAGCAGCGCTGTCCCCCTGCGACACCAGTAGTGTGGGGCGGATGACAGAGCACGGGAAGCACGCGTTCCACGAGCGCGACGACCACGGGATCCTCGTGCGTCCGGCGCTCGCCTCGGACGTCCCGCACATCCAGCGACTCATCGCCCCCTACGTCGACCGGCGCATCCTGCTCGGCAAGGAGAACGTCGCCCTGTACGGGTCGATCCAGCAGTTCCGGATCGCCGAAGGCCCCGACGGCACCCCCATCGGGTGCGGTGCGCTCGCCGTCTTCTGGGACGACATCGCCGAGGTCCGCACCCTGGCCCTCGACGAGCAGTGGATCCACAAGCGCGTCGGGCATCGGATGCTCGAAGCGCTCGAACACGACGCCCGCGAACTCGGCGTCGCCCGGATCTTCTGCCTGACCTTCGAGGTCGACTTCTTCACGAAGCACGGGTACCTGGAGATCGGCGAGAGCGTCGTCCCGCCCGAGGTCTACGCCGAACTGGTCCGCTCGTCGGACGAAGGGGTCGCGGAGTTCCTCGACCTCGCCCGGGTCAAGCCGAACACCCTCGGCAACACCCGGATGCTGAAGAACCTCTGACGCTTTCTCGTGCCGCCCGGCGGGGTGGCCGTGCGTGGCCCGCGCCGTTGTCTACCCTGTGCGCATGTCGTCGTTGCGTCACCCCGTCGGACCCGAGAAGCCGGTCGTCTACTGGCGTCGCCGGGCGCTCGTGCTCGGGGCGCTGCTGGTCGTCGTCCTGGTCGTGGTGCTCATCGTCGTCGGGCGGGGGAACGGGGCCACGTCGGCGGCGCCGAGCGCGTCGGCCTCTGCCGGCGCCGGGTCTGGTGCCGGTGCGTCGTCTGCCGGGTCTGCCGGTTCCGGTTCTGGGTCCTCGCGGTCTGCGGCGCCGAAGCCGTCCGCCTCGGCTGCTGCGACGAAGCCCGCTGCTGCCGACGGCTCGACCTGCACGAAGGACCAGATCGTCCTGACCCCGGTGCTCGACAAGTCGGCGTACGGCCCCACCGAGGACCCGAAGATCGCGATGTCGATCAAGAACTCCGGCACGAACTCCTGCCACCTGGACCTCGGTTCGGCGCAGCAGGTGCTGACGATCAGCTCCGGCCAGGAGCAGTACTGGTCGTCGAAGGACTGCCAGACCGGCGGCACGAACCAGGACGTCACGATCAAGTCCGGGCAGACGCTCACGACCCCCGCGATCGCGTGGGACCGCACCCGCTCGTCCACGTCGACGTGCGACTCGTCACGGCCGGCCGTCACCGCCGGGGGAGCGAGCTACCACCTGCAGGTCGCCGTCGGGAACCTCGAGTCGAAGACCTCGGTGCAGTTCATCCTGCAGTAGGCGGCGGGTTCGCGGTTCGCGGTTCGCGATTCGCGATTCCGATCCGTTCCCTTCCGGCTGCGCTGTGCCGATCAGGGGCGCCGGGAACAGCAACAGGCCCCGTCGTCCGAAGACGACGGGGCCTGTTCAAGCTGATGTGATCAGCCGAGGACGGTGATGTTCTCCGCCTGCGGGCCCTTGCGGCCCTCGGTGATGTCGAACTCCACCTTCTGGTTCTCCTCGAGCGACTTGTAGCCGTTGCCAGCAATCGCAGAGAAGTGCGCGAAGACGTCAGCGCTGCCGTCGTCCGGGGCGATGAAGCCGAAGCCCTTTTCGTTGTTGAACCACTTGACGGTACCGGTAGATGCCATGATGGCGTTTCCTTAGCTTTCTTGCTTCCGCCAAGGTGCAGATGCACCGACGGAGACCCCGACGTACGTCGACGGGGGTAATGCGCCACGCGGGCAGGTGCCGGCGGGACGGGTTCGGGGTCAGGCCTGTCGGCCAGTGACCCTGGGGCCCGGGTTGAGGGGCAAACCACCTCGCCCGGACGTTGAGCGCCGCCGAAGCGGTTCCATCAGGCTAGCGTGCTCTGGGCCGACTGGCTACCCGTGCGTCCCGGAACGTCGAAAATCTGGTGGAATTGAGCTGATGGCAGACAAGGAACAGCGCTTCCGCAGCGAACAGCTCGAGGAAGCCCTCGCGAAGCAGGACGTCGCCGCGGTGGCGTTCGCGCTCCGCCACGACATCGTGATCGTCCCCCGGCTCGTCACCGGCAAGAAGGACATGCAGGTGCGGGTGTTCGGCCGTGAGGGGTCGGACAAGCGCATCCTGCTGCTGTTCTCGTCGGCGGACGCCTACACGGCGATGGTGCCGGACGAGAAGATCCGGCAGGTGATGGTCTACGACGGGCCGCGGCTGGAGGAGTTCCTGGCCGCCCACCTCGACATGCTCGAGGGCGTGTTCTTCGACATCGCCGGCCCGCACACCATGCAGGCCGCACCGGCGGACCTGCTGGCCGCTTTGCGCGCGTAGCGCCTCAGAACGCGCGGTCGAGCTCGCGTTCCCGCGGGGACTGCGTCATCGAGAAGGCCACCCGCAGGGCCTCGCGCAGGTGCCCGGAGTCCGAGCCGAGCACCGTGGTGAACCCGAGGCGGGTTGCCTCGTTGACGCGCTGCTTCGTGCCGGTGGCCGGACGGATCTCGCCGGCGAGGCTGATCTCGCCCACGGCTGCGAGCGTGTGCGGGTACGGACGGTCTCGTGCGGCGCTCGCGAGGGCCAGCGCGATCGCCAGGTCGGCGCCGGGCTCGGTGAGCTTCATGCCGCCCACCGTGGACACGTAGACATCGGCGTCGGACAGCTTGAGGCCGGCGCGTCGTTCGAGGACCGCGAGCAGCATCGCCACGCGCGAGGCATCGACACCGTTCACGACCCGGCGTGGCTGCGGCGCGGAACTCGGGACGATGAGGGCCTGCACCTCGACCGGCAGCGCTCGACGCCCTTCGAGTGCGACGGTGACGCAGGTGCCGGACACCGGGGTGGTGTTCTTCGACATGAACAGGCCGCTGGGGTCGGGGACCTCGTGGATGCCGTCGCCGCCCATGTCGAAGCACCCGACCTCGTCCGTGGGGCCGAAGCGGTTCTTGAGCGCCCGGACGAAGCGCAGGGCAGTCTGCCGGTCGCCCTCGAAGTGGCAGACGACGTCGACCAGGTGCTCGAGCAGCCGCGGGCCGGCGATCGTGCCGTCCTTCGTGACGTGGCCGACGATGAGGACGGGCAGGGCGCGGTCCTTCGCGATGCGGATCAGGGTCGAGGCGACCTCGCGCACCTGGGACGTGCCACCCGCGATGCCGTCGATCGAGCTCGACGAGATGGTCTGCACGGAGTCGGCGATGAGCAGGTCGGGCTGCACCTGGTCGATCTGGCCGATGATGACGCCGAGGTCGACCTCGCTCGCCAGGTACAGGTCGTCGTGCATCGCCCCGGTGCGTTCAGCACGGAGCCGGACCTGGTCGACGGACTCTTCGGCGCTGACGTAGAGGACGCGCTTGCCCGAGGCCGCGGCTCGCGAGGCCACCTCGAGCAGCAGGGTCGACTTGCCGACACCCGGCTCGCCGCTCAGCAGGACGGCCGCACCCGGCACCACGCCGCCGCCGAGGACGCGGTCGAACTCGCCGATGCCGGTCTGCCAACGCTGCACCGAGGTGCCGCGGGCTTCGGTGATCGGTCGTGCGGCCCGGGCACCGGTGACGGCGACCGCGGACGTGCCCCGGGTGCTCGCCGACGCCGCAGAGCTGTCTTCGACGGTGCCCCAGGTCTGGCACTCACCGCACCGGCCGACCCACTTGATGCTGGTCCAGCCGCACTCGGTGCAACGGTAGAGGGACTGCGGGCGCGCCATGTCGTCGAGGCTAGGCCGTACGGCCGACATCACCGGCGCGGTCGCCCGGCTCGTCCGGTCCGCCGTGTCCGCCCGACTCGTCGCCGTCTTCGGGGACCGCGATCGACCCCGTCATCCGGTGGCGCAGGCGCTCGACCGGTCCCGGAGCCTGCCGTGAGGCGTGGTCGAGCGCCTCGGCGCCGTCGGTGTCCTGCTCGGCGCGGGCGTTCGCCACCGCCCCGGCTTCACGACCGAGGTTCTCGGCCTCGCGCACGGACAGGTAGTGCCGGATCGCCGCCACGGTGTCGACCCGGGCGTCGACCGCAGGCTCGAACGCACTCGCCCAGACCTCGTAGCCGCGGTCGTTCGGGTGGAAGAGGTCGCCGTAGCTGTTGAAGAAGGTGCGGCGGACACCGACGCGCTTCGTGATGGTGTGCAGCGGCGCCACCGTCAGCCCGAACTCGTCGGCCACCCGGTGCACGATCTCGTTCGCCACCGCCACCTTGCGCTCCCGGTCCGGCACGAACATGCACGGCAACTCGGCCACCACGGCGTGCGAGGGGACCGCGCCGTAGATCGCCCGGATGTTCCGCTCGAACTTGTCCGGGTCGAAGTCGGCGATGTCGTTCGCCCCGATCGACACCGTGCAGATGTCGGGCGCGTAGTGCCGGAGCTTCGGTAGCTGATCACGCTTCGCGCCCCACGTGGTCGAACCGGAGACGCTGAGGTTCACCACCCGCACGGACATGTGCGAGCGGTGCCGGATGCGCCGGGTCAGGAGCCCCACGTAGCCACGGCCGGGGGCGGTCGCGCCGACCCCCTGTGCCGCAGAGTCACCGATCGCCACGTAGAGCAGCTGCCCCTCGTGCTGCTGTCGTTCCCGCCACCAGTCGGCGTGGATCGGGAGCATGTCGACGACCCGTTGCGCCGCTGCCCGTTGGCCCTTCACGCCAGCGCGGGCACCGACGGCTGCGGCGCCGACGACGCCGAGGCTGCCGATGACGGAGGTGAGGAGTGCGATGAGCGTGCGGGATCTCATGCCGTGGACGGTACGCCCGCCGGTCTTGCCGGAGACGAGGAGGACCTGTGGGTGTGGGGAGAGCCCTGCAGGGGACCGCCTGTGGAGGGGGAGCCGACCCGGGGTGTCATCACGGGCCTCCCGGATCGTGTAAACTCTTTCCCGGTACCGTGTCCGAGCGGCCGAAGGATCATGTCTCGAAAACATGTGTGGGGGCAACTCCACCGTGGGTTCAAATCCCACCGGTACCGCCAAGGGGCGTTTCACGGATCTAGATGAAGAGATTCACGGAACTCGTGAAGCCCGAACGAAGGCCCCCAGGGACTCCCTGAGGGCCTTCGTCGTTTTCTTGAGAGTCAAGCGGTGCACGTTCGTATAGATGCGGCGACCAGTTCGGCGGCCTGGGCTCCTACGAGTTCGTCTCATCGTTGCCCACATCCAGTTGCAGTAGCGGTAGGTCCCGTCGCGCATACAGGAGCTGTGCGAACTGTAATCGGCCCATGCGCTTGGCGACCCTCACCGTCGAAGAGCCAGGGTCATGTCTTGGATTGAGCGCTGCGAACTTCCAGAAGGTAGTGGGCCGCGGCGATCTGAGAGTTGAGTACACCGACGCTGGCGACCGGGTCATGGAGGAGGCGATGGCTGACTTCCGTCAAAGCCAACGGGAGCGGAAGCTGCGTGGGATGGAGCAGATCACGGCGTTGTCGGATGAGATGGGCTTCACCGAGTGACGCAACTTCTGCCGTGGCCCGGCCGAGTGGACAAATCAGAACCGCGTTGGCGCAGGGCTGACGCGCCGCATTGCCTTGCTCGAGGAGGGCGCGGCTGCTAACGTTGGGGTAGCAAACATTTGCCCCTCTGGTTTCGGCTCGATCGGCGGATGGACCCTCGATCTCGCCGCGGCAGACGGGGGTTGCTTCATTTTGCGGACGTGATGATTTCCAGCGTCTTCCGTCGCAGGAACGGCTGGATGTAGGCGCCGTCGTTCATAGCGAGGGCGCGTCTTGTTGTCCAGGCGACAGCGTCGGCCGACCACAGCATCGGTTCGCTACCCTGTCGGCCGGCGTAGGTCTCAAGTTTGGTCGCCACGTCGGCGTCCTGGCGGATCCGTTTGAACATCCGAACATCGTCGGCTTGTTGCGCTGCCGTCTGACGGCGGTCGTAGACGACCAGGCCGCTTGGGCTGAGGTGTTCCGCGCTGAGGCATCGCAGGAGCGCCAACAAGCACGCTTCGCGGGCCTTGTCGCCGTTAAGGTCGTCGTTGCCGACCACGGTCTCCACGGCGACGACGCTGACGGCGTTCGCAGCGACGTAGTCGTTGAACGTGATGATGCGGGCCTGGCCGGCAGTGTCGCGCGCTTCGTCCGTCGTGTGCCATGTGAGGCCGCCGGCGATTGTCGTGAGCGCTGTCCGAACCGTCGTGATGACCCCACGATCAACGATGACAGCGGCAACGTAGTAGTAGCCGGGCCCGTGCGCTTGTCCGGGCAGCCGGTAGCTTTCGTCTACGAAAGCGACCGGCCCGTGGGTGTGCGCATATACGTTGAGCAGGTCGGTGTCGCGGAGCTCGGTGCCGTCGACGCTCTTCTCCGCCGGCGTTGCGACGTCAAGCTCGTCCGTGAGTGTTGCATCTGTCATCGCTTCCAGAATCTCACGGATCCTGACCTAAGTTCAGGTTGATACTGGTGAGAGTGGTCCTCTTTTCAAACCTGCGAGAAGCAGGGTGATCCGGCCGCGCACGTCGCGGTGACAGGGAGGGCTCTCGCAGAGAGCGCTCGCTGACGGTCTGGAAGCCTCGCCGTGCGTACGTGCGTGCGAAAGGATCGGGCTGGTGCCATCCTGACGATGGCTGATGATCTGTGCTGCTGCTGCTCACTTGCAGTGGTCATTGCGCATACCGTGAGCGTGTGCTGACCAACGAAGAGATCACCGCGTTCATTGAGTCCGGGTACGAGGTGCGTGCGGTCGAGTTCAAGGGGCCCGGCTCAGTCCGGGATCCGGAGTTCGTTGCGAAAGTCGCCCGCGCTGTCATCTCGCTCGCGAATCAGCGTGATGGTGGATGGGTGATCGTCGGTGTCGACGAGGCGGACCCGGAGCGCTCCGGCCTGAGTGAAGAGCAGCTGGCGGGTTGGATGGACTACGACACGGTGGTTGACAAGATCAACCGTTACGCCGACCCGCCAGTTCGGCTCGGTCGCGACCAGCGCCAGCTGCCAACTGGTGAGGATGTCGTCGTCCTCGAGGTCGCCGAGTTCGATGAGGTCCCGGTCCTTGCTGCGACGGATTCACCGAAAAACGTCATCCGGCGTGGTTACTTGTACACGAGGTCGAAACGTAAGCCGGAGAGCTCTCCGACGCATACGCAGAACGAGCTCCGGGAGGTGCTGGATCTGGCGACACAAAAGCAGCTGCGTCGGTTCCTGCAGACTGCGCGCGGCGCTGGTCTCGATGTCGCTGGACCCACCGACGCGGACCGGTATGTCCACGAAGCTGAAGCGGCGTTGGTCAGCATCGGAGTCGATGACGTCGTCCAGTTGCCGCGCTTCGAGTACGCCATCTGCCCGTTGACGTATGAGGAGGAACGGGTTGAGTACACCTCTCTTGTGCCGGCAGTGCGAGCGGCGACCGTCAGGGCCCGCGGCTGGCCGTATCCCTTCGTTGAACGCCCCGAGCTCGGTGAGCGGTGGGTGTCGGAGGGCAACCAGGTCAGGGAACGCGAAGCGTGGGCGGCGTTTGAAAGCGGCCAGTTCGCGTCGTGGCATCAGCTGCCGGTGGACGCCGGACCCGACTGGTCGAATCGCTCCGGCGCTGAGGAGCCGGCGGGCTACTTCCCGGTTTGGCTGCCGGTGGCGCAGTTCACTGAGGTGTTCAGCTTCGCCGTCCGGTACCGGCGAACGATCGGTTTCTCCGGGCCGATGACGGTGCGCTTGCGGCTCGTTGGCGCGAAAGGATGGCTCCTTGTCGCCGGCGACCCGCGTCGTGGTCCTTTCCACGGCGACTACCGACTCGGTAGCAACCTTTGGGAGCGGTCCGTCACGGTACCTGATGAGCCAGATGGTGCATTGGATGCTCGGCAGCTTGCTGCCGCGCCGAGTATGAACCTGCTGAGACGCTTCGGATGGTCTGGCGTCACGGAGTCGATCATCGAGTCGGCTCAGCACTCCGCATTCGGCGACCGGACGCTTTGACTGGCGCCGTTGGGGCTGGTCCGCCGATTGAACGGCGTTCTCGAACGGGCGGCATCATCGCGACGGTGGTCGGTCCCGCCGGACAGGCGCGTCGAGATGCTCTTCTCCGCTCCGTCCGACGCGAGTCGCCTCCCGCCTTCAGAAACCCTTGCGTCGGCAACGCTGAGTAGTGAAGCGATGCTCTTCAGCTCGCGGCGTTCAGCGTGGGAGACGTGTCCGTCGTCGACCGCCCGGTGCGCCAGAGCCAACAGGAACGCTTCGTGCGCCGCGGCGATGTCGGCGGGGGAGAGTTCGTACGCAGCGCAGAGCTCCTGGAGAGCAACCGACTCATCCTCGGAGATGTCGCCATCCTCGAGTGCTTCGAACAGCTGCTCCAGGTATGCCGTCGTGCCGACGGGGGCGCCTTCCTCGATGACCTCCAACAGCGACATGGCGCTCACCTGCGCCAGCAGCGGTGGCGTGGCCGGACGACCGGGCGTGATCCGCAGCGGTGCGGAACGAACAGACGAACGTGCTTGCCGCTCCGTGACGGTGTCGGGTGTGCGGGAAGGACCCGACGGCCAGGCGGTCGCCTGCGCGGTGGCCTGTGCTTCGAGGAGGACAGCGTCGGGTCCGCCGTTCGTAGCAATGTACGCGCGGACCAGTCCGGCGGTAGCCCGGGCGTCACCGAGCGCGGAATGGGCGTTGTCGAGGGTGACTCCAGTCGCCCAGCAGCAGTCAACGAGCCGGCGGCGGTCCATTTGCGGCAGGTAGGCGTAGCTGGCCTCGAGGGTGCAGTACGACGCGACCCACGGCGCATCCCAGCCCGCCGCAGTCAGTTCCGCACGAAGGAACGCGAGGTCGAACTTCGCGTTGTGGGCGATGACGGGGAGACCCGCGATGCCGGCGACAACGGTCGCCGCGACATCGGCGAATTGTTCCGCCCCGGGTCTGATGGAGGCTCTCAATCCACGGGAGGATGAGAGTCATGGGAGCACCGAGGAAGTACCCGGAGGAGCTTCGGGAGCGTGCGGTTCGGCTCGCGGTGGAAGCGCGCCGTGACCCTGAGACCCGACGGGGTGCGCTGATTCGGATCAGCGGCCAGTTGGGCATCAACCCAGAGACGTTGCGGAACTGGGTGAAGCAAGCCGAGATCGATGCTGGCGATGTGCCCGGCGTGACGACGGATGACGGCCGCCGGATCGCGGAACTGGAGCGCGAGGTTCGGGAATTGCGGCGGGCGAAAGCGATTCTGAAGTCGGCATCGGCTTTCTTCGCGGCGGAGCTCGACCGCCTGTCCAGCAGATGATCACATTCATCGACGACCACAAGCACGAGTTCGGGGTCGAGCCGGTCTGTAGAACGTTGCAGATCGCCCCGTCGAGCAACTACGCCGCGAAGGCGCGTCCGCCGTCGGCCAGGTCGGCCAGCGACGCCGCCCGCACCGTCGAGGTGGAGCGGGTGCACCGGACCAACTACGGCGTCTATGGCGCCCGGAAGGTCCACGCGCAACTGCGGCGTGAGGGCCATCAGATGGCGCGCTGCACCGTCGAACGACTGATGCGAGCCACCGGGCTGCAGGGTGTTTCCAAGCGGAAGGGGCCGAAAACGACGGTTCCCGGTCCGGCCGGCGACCGGCCAGCGGATCTGGTGCAGCGAGCGTTCACCGCGACCGGCCCGGACCAGCTCTGGGTTGCCGACATCACCTACATCCGCACGTTCTCCGGCTGGGTCTACGCAGCGTTTGTCACGGACGTGTTCTCCCGCCGCATCGTGGGCTGGCAGCTGTCGAAGAACATGCGCACCGACCTCGCCCTCGACGCCCTCGAGATGGGCATCTGGACCCGCCAACGTGAAGGCCACGACCTATCGAACCTGATCCATCACAGCGACCGCGGAGTCCAATACCGAGCCATTCGCTACACGGACCGGCTCGCGGAAGCCGGCGCGGTCGCGTCCGTCGGGTCCAAGGGTGACAGCTACGACAACGCTCTCGCAGAGGCCATGAACTCGATCTTCAAAGCCGAACTGATCCGCAACAAGGGGCCGTGGCGCGGCATCGACGACCTCGAGATCGCGACGGTGGAGTACATCGACTGGTTCAACCACCGACGCCTCCACGGCGAACTCGGCATGGTCCCACCCGTCGAGTACGAGCACGAGCACGATTACTACCGGCACAACCCCGCTCCGACTACCGTCGAAGCGGCACTACCGAGCCTCCACTAAACCCGGGGCGGAACAGCGAGCACAACCGCCACACCCGCCGCTCCGCGTCCGGGTCGAGACGGAGACATCACACTCGAGCGTGACGCTCGTAGATGATGCACGCAAGGAGGACAGGCATGGTTACCTCCTGGGGTCGGGGCGTCATCGTGACGCCGCGAGCGGCGGTCAGCGCCGCGTCGGTTCACCGCTCGGAGCGTTCGCCGGCCGCGCAGGTCAGTGCCCGATACGCGGGTCGAGAAGATGATGAACGCGGTCCGCGATCTCGGCGGGCGACCAGCGTGCCGCTCGCTCGAGGGCTGCCTGCCCTTTGTCCAATCGGTGCTCGCGGTCGTCGATCAACCTCTTCATGACCTCGAGAAACGAGTCGAGGTCGTCGAAGAGGAGGTCCGAGTCCCCGACGATCTCCGAGAACGCTCCTCGCGCTGGTGCTGCGACGGGCCTCCCAGCGCCCATAACGTCGACGATCGACATGTTCCAGAGTGCGTTGTTGCGCAGCGGACCAAGGCCGACATGCGACTGCCTGAGCAGGCCTGCGTACTCCTCCCGCGACTTGGCCTCCGATACCCGGGCGAACGGGAGGGCATTGATCCGCTCAACAGCCTTATCGATGCTTGGGTCGAGACGACGCCGCTCGAGAGACCGCTCACCGGTCGGGTTCGTGAAGACGACTTCAAATCGACCGGGGCGTCGAGAGTGGAGTACCTCAAGCCAATCCAGCATCTCAGGTGTGCCGTAGTGGTCGTAAAGACGGTGGTTGTAGACGACGGATACGAGGCTTGAGCGCTCCTCGGGCTGCTGCAGAACCGTCACCGGTGGAGGTACTACCTCCAAGTCCACCGCCTCAGTTCCGGTGCTCTTGGCGGCCCGCTGGAACCAGGACGCGCCCCACTGGCTGCCAATCATTGCGACGTCCGCGCAAACTGCCGCTTCGACCTGTCTCGACCAGATGGGGTTCGCGAGGTCGTGCTGGTTCAAACTCGGGTCCCATTCAACTCCCGCCTCGGTGATCCTCTCTACGGGGATGTAGTGGAAGTACACGCCCGTGCGTGGTCGCGTCCCGGACGTCGAAGCGACTAATGCTTGCAACGGCACGGTGAGTTCCGGCTGGTTGACGAGTAGCGCATCGACGGCGCCTACCCGCTGCAGCTCGTTGGCGAGGGCGTCCCACGGGAAGCCGAACCTGGCTCCGTACTTCGATTCCGGGTAGGGCACTTCGATGGTGTCGGAGCCCGACACCGACGAGATGCCCGGCGGGCCGATGAGGACCGTCTTCCACCCGAGCTGTCGAAGACTGGCGAGCAGGGCCTCCTGGAAGACGAACCCGCTGTCGGCTTCGAGGTTGGATGCGTTGCTGACGTTCAAGTAGGAGAGCAGCAGCGGTGATGTCACGAATTCGTCTCCCTTTCGATGATGTCGAAGGCCGACATCACGTCTTCGGGGAACTCGAAACGGCGGTCCTCCGCGACGAAGCCGTTATGCCGTAGATGATCCAGGAGGACCTTGAGTGGATCCCAAAACCCCCCGACGTTGAGGAATATCACTTGTGCCGAGGTGAGGCCGAGTTGTCTCGCTGTCATCGCCTCGAATGCCTCATCGAGGCTCCCGATACCACCGGGAAGGACGAGGACGGCGTCACTCAGCTCCATGAATCGGCGCTTACGTTCTCCGAGTGAACTGACGATCTCGATCTCGATACCATGCGAAGGCGGTTCCAAGTCGATCAGAACGGAGGGTGAAACACCAATGACCTCGCCGCCGGCGTCGGCGGCGGCGGCGGATAGTGCTCCCATGAGGCCGACGTCCGAGCCCCCGAAAACTAACCTAATTCCGCGCGACGCGCATTCCTGACCAACCTCTTCCGCGGTGCTCCTGAAAAGCTGACGCGATCCCATAGAGGATCCACAGAAAATCGCCACGGAAACCGGCGATGAGGCGTCGACCAAAGTAACCCCCTCGTTACATCGCCTCGAAGGCTACACTCGATGCAACGTGTCAGCAAGGGTCGGTTCAGCACCCGCGAACGAAACGCAAGGAGTGGGCTTGATGGCTGCATCGACAGATGTTTCCACGGGCGGTGTCAGCGGGAGTTGTCCAAGCGGCAACTTTACGGTTGTCCAGTTCACCCGGTACCGGTCTTGAATGCAGGAACCGACGAGGGCGCTGCTGTCACCTATCGCGTCCTCCTGCGAAATCGTGAGTTGCGCGGGCAACTCGCGTCGGTTCTCATCGCGACCGTTCCGCTCGGTATGTTCCCGATCACGATCGTGCTGGCGGTCCACAGCTGGACCGACTCGTTCGCGGTGGCCGGTTGGGTGAGCGCAGCGTTCACCAGTGGAAGTGCCGTCGGGCTTACTGCGCAGGGGCACCTGATAGATCGGCTTGGAACGCGCAGCACCGTGGTCTCCGCCACCGCGGTGTTCGTCGCTGCGTCGATCGCGTTCGTGGTCGTCGGCGAAGCAACGGCAGTCCGGTCCGTGTCGGCACTGGTCGCCCTCGCCGCCGTCGCCGGGGCGTCACTGCCCGAGATCACCACGGCGGTTCGCGTGTGGCTCGCCCGTTCCACGTTGTCGTCAGCCCAGCGCGTCGCCAGCTACTCGCTTCTCGGCGCCTGCTTCCAGACGGGACTGGTCTTCGGTCCCCTTCTCGTCACGGCTGCGGTGCCCTGGGTTGGGGGCACAGGAACTCTCGTGGCGATCACCCTCCTCGCGATCGTGGCCGCAGGTTGGTTCCTCCGGGTCACACACCCCAGCGCGACGCCGTCGATCGCGACGAAGGCAGCGGGAAGAGGCATGCCGCCGGATCGCGCCGTCCTGCATGGGCCGATGATGGCAATTCTCGGAGTCGCCGCCGTTGTCGGAGCTGTCGGCGGTGTGATGACGCTCGTCATCCCTCGTGTGCTGGCAGCTGCCGGCTCCATCGAACTGTCTGGCCTACTCTTCGCGTCACTCGCGGTCGGCGAGGTACTCGGAGCTGTCGTCTACGGGATGATTCGTTGGCCGCTCGGACAGGTGGCTCAATTGGCAGCAGTAGTGGCCGCTACGGGGCTGATGCTGATCGTATGCACTTTCACCACCGGTGCGCCGTGGGCGTTCGCGATCCTGCTGTTCGGCATCGGCGCTGCGTCGGGTCCCGTTGCAGTGCTGCTAGCCGCGGCGACTGAAGGCGCCGCCTCGTCGGGAGCGATAGGTGCTGCGTCCGGCGTACGGATCAGTGTTTCACTGCTCGCGTCGGCCGTAGGAAGCGCCGTAGCGGGAGCGTCCGGCGGAATAGCCGGATCGTCCGTGGTTCTGGGCGTACTGGGATCGGTAGTGCTCGTCGCCGCGGCTTTGCCGTTGTACATGCGGACCGTTCTGCGGGCCTGACCGATCCGATCGGTGGGGTCGAGCATCCAGCAGCCCACTCACGTCTCCTTCTCAAGCGGCTGGCTGTCTGATCGCGCCATCCGTCGAGTCGCCCGACTCCCGGCCACCGTAGTTGGCATGACGTGCTGCCGGCCAAGGTTTCCGGCAGCCGCTAGTGCAACCGCGGTGTTGTCTGGCGGAAGCGATCGCCGGGCTCCTCGGCTCGGCGACGGAACGCGCCACGTCGCCAGGGCGATGGGCGCAGCGTTCGGAGCTCGTATCAGAATGATCCTGCTTGCATCTGCCGGCGGGAGTGCATTTAGCGGAGTAACAAGCGGCGCCCTTGGCACTTCTTCAATATTTGTCGTGACGGCCCAGCTTATTGTCGCAGTGGCGACCCTTCCGGCTAGGATTCGCTCCGTCTTCCATTCCCGACCGAACGGGATAGAGTGCTGGCGTCGCCTGACACCTGACACCTGACACCTGACACCTGACACCTGACGCCCGAGTCCTTCGTCACAGCTGCTTGGACGAATGGTAGGGAGAGGTTATCCCACTGGGCGTCTGCGATCGAGCTCAGACAGACTAGACATCTGACGTTCGGATAGGCGGATATGCACCGAACCGGCATTCTCTTCGATTCTGCGTCGATCATTGGATCGAGGTAGAGCAACTGCTCCCTCATTGCGGCACCACGCGAGAGCTACCTGAGATACAGTAGCGCCCGATTCGGCGGCTACCGATGCCAACGTTGAGTTGAGGAGGAGGTCCCCACCTCTCCCAAGGGGGGACCAGGCAAAGGCGCGGATATTGCGCTGCGCTAACTCGTGCCTCAATTCGGTCTGCTGATGGTGTAGATGCATCTCAATCTGATTCACCGCGGGAGGAATGCGGGCAACCCGCTCGAGCCGGTCAAGATCGAACTGGTTGAAATTCGATACCCCGATAGCTCGCACCCGCCCTGACTCTGCTAGTTCCTCCATCGCCCGCCAACTGTCTGCGACAAGACGGAAGTCCGGCTGCGGCCAATGAATGAGGAGAATGTCGATAACATCACGACCGAGATTGCGAGCGGAACGCTCGAAGGACCTGATGCTTCCCTTGAAGCCCATGGATTCGCGGGGCAATTTCGTACAAACAATCGGCTGAATGTCGGTCTTTCGTCGCAGCGCCCTTCCAAGAGATTCCTCAGTGCCGTAAGTCGGCGCGGTGTCAAAGAGCTGGTACGAAAGCTCGCACGCATCTCGAATAGCCCTGTCGGTGGCCCTCCATGTTCCAAATCCTATGAGCGGGAGCTCAAGTTCAGGGGAAAGTGCGGTGTCGAAGCTCAAAAGGGCTCTGACTTGAAAGGCACCGCATCGCGCAAGAAGGGGTGCTGCTGGTCCTTTGTCGATAGAAGAGCTTCACTGAGAGGGATTGGCCAGTCGATGGCGAGGTCGGGGTCCGCAAGGTTCACAAACGAGTAACGATCGTAAGCGTCGGGTGTCCAATGCTTGTTGACCGAGTAGAGATAGTGGAGGGGGCTCAGGCATTGATAGGAGTTCGCCACTCCGGCCGGCAGGAACACGGCTACATCTGGTCGGAGGGTCACCGTCACCATCTGCCCGAAGCCCGGCCCTTCTCTCAGGTCCACGTATGCGGCATACGCCTCCCCGTCAATGATGGAGATGTATTTGTCCCATGGTTCAGCGTGAAGACCGCGAGTCGAGCCTTCTTTATTGAAGGCGACGCTTGTCTGCACGACGTCGAAGTCTGCCGGGAAGCCAGCGTCGAGCAGCTTTTCGCGGTGATACTTTTCTTGAAACCAACCGCGATCGTCCTCAACTCGGGTCACATCGAAAATCAGGAGACCTGAGATGTTGGTTGTGCGGCGCACGAACTTTGTGCTTGGGGCAGGCATGTTGTTCTCCTCATGAATTGTCTGATTGCAAACTGCTAGGACCTACCGGTGGGTCCGAACCATGATACGGCAGGTTCGAAGTAGCGATTACGGTTCGCGCGTGAGTCACCGTACTCCGCCACGACGAGCTCGCGGTTCGAGTTCGCCGTCTCGGCGAATTTGATACTGAGAGCCTCCTGCGTTCTTTGGACCATTTCGTCCTCGATTCGATCGAGCGCTATGTCGAAAGTCCACCCGTCACTTGAGATATTCGACGTTGCATCGCCGCGGAGGATGGCTGCGGGGCGATAGCCGAGCGGCGTGAATTCCTTCAGCATGACCTCGAAGTCCGCGGTGACGAGCGGACGGCGTTCAAGTGCGCTCTCGACGACAGGATTGCCGAATCCCTCGGCCATGCTCGGATAAGTCACGATGTCTGCAGCGGCGTACGCATCGCGCACTCCTTGTGCTGCCCCGTCGTCGCTTGCATAGCTGCGGAGCTTTCCGTCGAGCATTCGGATGCTGACGCCGAGGGCTTGAGCGAGCCTGGTCACCTCTTCGGCGTAGGCCTGCGCGACTCCGGGCTTCCAAGAGGTGCCGCCGGCCGCGCTTCCGGTGACCAGGATCTCGGAGGGCTGACCGGTGGCGACGGTGAGTCGGTGGGCGAGGTGCACGCTGTGGTGGATCCCCTTGGTGGGGATAAAGCGCGTAGGTTGAAGGAGGAGAAGCCTGTCAGCGGGGACGCCGAAGTCCTGGCGGAAGAGGTGCCCTCGGCCTGCGGTCGAATGGACCGGGAACAGGTTCGGCGCGACGATCGCATTCGCGTCCGGCACGTGCTCCGCCAAGGCCCGACGAGCGCTTTCGGTACTCACCACGTGTAGGACGGACGGTCCGGTCGGCGGAAGGACCCGCCCGATGAGTGACTCGATAAACGGGTTGGAGGCGTACGCCCGCTCCCAGGTGAAGTCGTGCGAACGAAGCACCATCGGTACTCCCTCTGCAGCAAGTTCGGCCACGGCCCAGGCAGCCGGGAGGGAGATGAGGTAGGAGGCCAGCGCGTCGACGTGCAGCCCATCGAGTCGCTCTGATTCGATGATCGTGCGGATGGCCTTGTACGCCGCAAGACCACGCCGGGCGACCTCACGAAACAGGGCGTCGTTGCTGCGCGGATCCGGGGAAGAGCGCAGGACTTCCCGATGGAACGCGACCTGCGAAGGATTTCGCGGGTCGAGCTCGTCGAGGACGCGTGTCCCGTCTGGAACCTCGATTCCGCCGCCCCTCATTGGGATGATCTCCACGCCTTGGTGCTGGTAGAAACGCTCCCACTTCTCGAGTTCGACGATTGCTCCGAGATCGCGCTGGTGCCAGGCAGCTATCGTTCCGATCTTCATCAGTGCCTAGTATCGAGCGAGCGTCGGATCGACGGTGGCGGACCAGGCATCGATGCCGCCCTTGAGGGTACGCACGTCGGTAAAGCCGCGCTGTTCGAGCAAGCGGTGAGCCTCATTTGACCGCACCCCGCTTTTACAGAAGACGACTATTGAGTCTGTCGGATTCCAAGCACTCGCCTCGCCTTCGAGTACCGCCATTGGGACGAGCTCTGCACCGTCGATCCCGGCGATGACGTGTTCTTCCTCCGTTCGCACGTCGATCAGTCGGAATGGTCGACCCCCCGCTTCTCGATCTCGGAGCATCTCGGCGACGTACGACGCGGTGAGCGAGACGTCGGCGACGTCCGGGATGAGGCAGGCAGGCGGTTGTTCGCGGCTGAGGGCGCTGGGAATGGGCGTCGAGCCGGCAGCGCCGGAGATGTCAAGTTCGCGCCATCGCTGCGCCAGGCCGTCGAAGGTGAGGAGCCGTCCGACCAGAGGCTCCCCGATGCCGGCGATCAGCTTGACCACTTCCAGGGCCATCGTTGACCCGATCGTGGCGCAGACAGCACCGATCACGCCAGCTTCAGCGCACGACGGAACCGCGCCAGGCGGGGGCATTTCCGGGAAGACGTCCCGGTAGGTCGGACCATGCCCGGGCCAGAAGACAGTTGTCTGTCCGCTGAACTTGAAGACGGAGCCCCAGACGAGAGGTTTGCCCTGGATCGCACTGATGTCACCCACGAGATAACGGGTTGCGAAGTTGTCCGAACCATCGACGATTACGTCGTAGTCGTCCGCTATCGCCAGGCCGTTCACCTCGTTTAGTCGTGTTTGGTGAACGAGGACGTTGACGTTCGAATTGTGCTCATGCACCCATCGTTGCGCGCTCAGCACCTTCGCCGTGCCGACCGCTCGCTCCTCATGGATGATTTGACGGTGAAGATTCGTGACGTCCACGAAGTCGTCGTCAACGACGCCAATGGTGCCGATGCCTGCTGCGGCGAGGTAGGAGATGACCGGAGATCCGAGACCACCTGCGCCGACCACGAGGACCCGTGACCGAGTGAGGGCCGATTGGCTGGATCGACCGAATTCTGGCATGAGTATCTGGCGTGAGTATCTGGCGAGAGTTTCATTGTCCATCTCCGTCGACGGCGCGTTCTTCATCTGGATCCCTTCACGTGAGTTTCTGCTGGAAGCCGAGGGTCGCCCTGCGCAGCAAAGGCTTCGTGCAGGGCTTCTTTCCAATGTCGCATCGGTCCCAGTCCGGCTGCGAGCCATTCCTCGTTGTTGAGGACGCTGTAGCTGGGGCGACGTGCGATCTGGTTCTGGGACGACGCGGTCGTGGCTTGAACGGTCACTGGCGCTAGAGCCTCCGCGAAGGTCGCGGTCGCAAGTTCTGCCCAACTCGCGTTGCCGCTGTTGGTGCAATGGAACACCCCACCTGGCGGTCTGACGCGAACGAGCGTCTGCAAGCCGACGACCAGATCGTTTACCCACGTCGGGCTACTGCGCTGATCCGACACGACGTCGATCTGGTCCCGTTCACGTCCCAGCCTGAGCATCGTCGTGACGAATCCTGGATCCTTGACCGAGAAGACGGATGAGGTGCGAACCACGTATGCGCGCGGAGAATGTTCCAGCACGGCTCGTTCGCCGGCAAGCTTGGAAGCTCCGTACCGGGAGAGAGGAGTTGCCGTGGCGTCGACCGGGATCGGGGCGGAGAAGCCCTCCCCGAAGACATAGTCCGCGGAGAGATGGATCAGTAAAGCCCCGACGAGCTCGCAAGCAGCCGCAAGGATTCCGGGGGCTACGGCGTTGACTTCCCAGCCCGTCGTAGGGTCGCGCTCCATAGCGTCAGCGGCTTTGTTGCCTGCGCAGTTTATGACGACGCTCGGCTGCAGCTCGCCGATCAAGTGACGCACCGCGACTGCGTCAGTGACGTCGAGCTCCTCGTGGCCGAGCGCCACAACGTTCCCGGTCGACCATAGGTCCACGATATTTCGTCCGACGAGTCCGCCGGCACCCACCAACAAGATCATTGCGTTTGTCCTTCCAAGGGCAGCGCCCCGCGAGCGATTCGTTCGAGCGTGTCGGGGCTTGCAGTGGTGTTCAGGTACTGCAGATACGCCTTTCGAGCTAAGTCATTGGTAGCAACCTGCGCCATCGCGCGGTCCTCCATGCGTCGGCGGCTGCTCTGGAGGAGTTCGCGGTCAGTTTCCGGCAGAGTGACCTCCGCCTCCGCCTCCGCCCCCGCCTCCGACCGAGACCTCGCCACGAGGAGCGCATCGTGAGCTGCCGACTCTCGGAACCAGCCGGTCGTGAGTGCGCGGAGCCGCGGCCACATTCGCGGGATTGCCTCTTCGACTCCCGACGAACCGTCCAACTCAGACAGAAACATGCGCCCCTGCGCCAATCCAAGTCCGACGCCCCTCGCGTACATCGGGTTCGTGGTGAGAGCCGCATCACCGAGAGGCAGGACGCGCGGAGGCGTCTTATTGAGCATCCGGGTCGCCAAGGAGTCCAGCAGTCGGCCCGCGTGAAGCGGCACTCCGACGGCTTCCGCCCGGCAGCCGCTGAGTACCTCGGAGACCGAGGCATCGCGCAGGAGCGCTTTGTCGAAAGCTGCGCGGGTGAGATCCGCGCGAGCGCTGGAAGTCGGGCGGATGATCGTTGCGGAGAACCACGGCCCATCGGCGGCTGTCACGACGATTCGCTGACCCGAGTGCTCGGATCGGACTCCGCTGACCGGTACGACTCCGGCGCGTGCGCGGAACCACCCCGTCATGTAGTCCAACGCAACGTGGTGCACGAGTCGGCGCTTGTGCAGACGGCTCCGTCTCCCGGAGCAGTCGAGGACGACCTGCGCGCTCATGCGGGCTCTGTCCGCGAGAGACACGCAGACATGCCCGTGTTGGCCGGCTGCACCTGCCTGGACAGCTACTCCCGCGATGATGCCCACACCGGCTTCTCGCAGGTGTCGCCTGAGGGTCATCTCGACGATGACGCGTCGGCAACGGAGGACGGTTGATCCGTCTCCCAGCGACGGCTCGACTGCTTGATCGCGTGCGCCGTGGGAAAGCAGGTCTAGCCAGACTTCGGGCAATTCCGATCGGAGGAACGCCGTCGCCGACGCGGAGAACGAGTGCACCTGTCGAAACTGCGGCACCGAGCGCCTCGGCCAACGCCCCCACGCGTCGATGTCGGAGCGCGGTGTCTCCGCATCGCGGTCCAGCAATGTGACGGCGTGGCCCCGAGCACTGAGAGCAAGCGCCATCGCGGCACCGACGGGCCCGCTCCCCACGATAAGCACGGAGCCCGCAGTCTTACTCAACCGCCCACCAGTGGCGGAAGCACTTCGACAGTCGAGGAATCGCCGACGACCGTGTCGTGCCACTGGGATAGCGGGACACGTTCGCCGTCCAAGAACACGCTGAAGTAGCCGTAGACACGGCCGTCCTCCCCAACGACCCTGCGACGATTCGCTGGGAACCGTTCGGCGAAGTTCAGCAGGATGGACTCGATGCTCTCGGCGGGCACCCTGAACTCCGTTGTGTCGTCCGTCTTCCAGGCTGGTGAAACGATAAGGGTCGTCATTTTTGCTCCTTGGTGTTCGTGGCCAATTCCTCCGCTTCGACGAGCAGCGTTCGACGCGCCGTCTTGCCGCTCGCCGTCAAGACGGGAGTAGACACTTTCCTGAACTCAGTGGGCCAGGCGTACGAGGGATACTCGGCGGCTATCCGGCGAGATGCTCTTCGGAGTGCGTCGTCGTCGTCCGTCACGAGAGCAGCGATGAAGCGTTTCGATGCACCAGCACCAACCAGACCGACCGCCGCGGAACGGACTCCGGGCTGTTGGAGAATGAGGGCTTCCATCTCGGACGGATCGATCCGGTAGCCGTCCACTTTCACTTGATCGTCGAGGCGACCGAGCCATTGAAGGCGATCGCCGCTGTCACGCCGCACACGGTCGCCAGTGCGGTATAGACGCACGCCCTCCCTGTGGATGAAGCGTGCGTCGGACTCTTCTGTGGAGCCGATGTAGCGTTCGGCCAGGCAATTCCCGGCCACAAGCAGTTCGCCCTCCGCTTCACCGTGCCACGACAGAGATTGGCCATCGTCGATCGCGATCCTGGCCGCACGGACGCTTTGACCGATCGGGGGAAGCATTGGCCATTCACTCGGTCGTGCGTCGAGGACGTGCTGCGTGACGACGTGGGTCTCGAGGGGGCCGTACTGGTTCACCAGCCGACAGCGGGGCATACCTTCGAAGAGCCGCACGACCGCCGGGGTGGCGACGAGTTGCTCACCGGAAACGATAACCGTTCGGAGAGCACTCAAATGTCGCAGGCCCTCGTCTTCGTCGACAGCGGCCTCGGCGAGGAGATGCAGAAGTACGAACGGGAGGAAGATCCGACGCACTCCAGAACCGATGAGCATCCTCCACAAATGCGTAGGATCACGTTTCGTCGTTTCAGGGATGCAGATGAGCGTTCCCCCTGAGCTCAGGGTCGCCAGCATCTCTTGCACAGATACGTCGAACGCGATCGGGGAGAGGAGGGCTGTGCGCCCCGCGCCCCGACTATTGGCAGCTGCTGACTGCCAAGCAATCAGTTCATCGAGGGCCTGCTGCATGTGCAAGACACCTTTTGGTTGCCCAGTGGAACCTGAGGTGTACATGAGGTAGGCCGCGTTGGGGTGCGTCACGATCTCTTTGGGAGCGATGGGATGCACCCCGCCTCGGTCGATGAGCGCAGCGCTGCCGCTGTCTCGCAGGATCGATGCCCTTCGCGCTTCCGGTTCGCTCGAATGGAGTGGCAGGTAGACAGCTCCGAGGCGCTGAAGGGCCAACACCGCTTCCACCAGTTCGATCGAACGAGGCAGGTCGACCGCGACGACGACTCCTCGCGCAACTCCTGCTCGCTGCAGCGACTCGATCAGTGGCGTGCCGCCGGTCAAGAGTTCCTCGTACGTCAGAGTGCGTCGGCCGTCGACTACCGCGACCGTGTTCGGTCTGCGTCGAGCGTGTCCCGTTAGCGCGTGCAGCAGATCAGACATCGCGAGCGCACCTGAACCCGGTAGCGAAGTTGGACCATCCGAACGGGTCGCCGTACATTCGATCCGCGGGACGGCACTGGTAACGGAAGTTCATCCACGAACCTCCGCGCAGTACGCGGAACAATCCTTCGAGTCGGCCGTACACCGGATGTTTCGCACCTTCGCGGTATGGCTTGCACAGGGACTCCGTCCACTCGTAGACGTTCCCCGAAGCGTCTGCCAGGTTGAAGGCCGCGGGTGGTGACTCGAGAAACGATCCGACTGGCGTCGTCATAGGCAATCCGCCGTGGCGTTCTCGCTGCCGGTCCCACCAGGCGCGCCACACATCGAGGTGTAATAGATCCTCGCCGAGGTGCCAGTCCGCGGCGTTGCACCGATTCCGGTCCCAGGAATCGCCCCACGGCCAACGTCGGGGTAGGGGGCCCCGCGCTGCGTACTCCCACTCGAACTCTGTCGGGAGACGCTTGCCGGCCCAGGACGCGTACTGGGTTGCGTCCTGCCAAGAGATGTGGACTGCAGGGTGGTCCGGGCGCTCGGCGACGTGCGTGCCGCGTCCGCCTGGGCTGCGCCAGCAAGCGCCCTCGCTCTCCACCCAGTAACGGTCGCCGTAGACCATGCCCCATCCTTGCTGTTCGGCGTCGGTTCGGTAGCCCGTGTCCGCGACGAACTCGCCGAACGCCTCGTTCGTCACGGGATGTGGGTCAATCTCGAACTCGGCGATCCTTACGTCGATCTGCGGTGTTTCGTCGCTGAACCACTCGCGCGGGAAGGCCTGCCCTTCGGATTCGAGCCAGTCCAGGTCCGTCGCGGACGAACCGATCCGAACGATTCCACCCGGAATGCGGATCATCCGAGCGCCTCCTCGACAGCAGCACCCCAGGCGACCACGAGCGCTTCAACCCACTTGCGAATAGGACCGTCCCCCGAGAAGCAAGCCTGCAACGTGGGCTGAGAGCCGGCGAGGTCCACGTGCAATCCGATGCCTGCGTAGACACGCTTCGGAGTGTGTTCATCGGCCAACGGTTCGAAGGAACGAAGCGGCCCAGCCGGCCCGCTGCCTGCCCTACGGTGAGCTGGCTCATCGATGGTCAGCCACGCAGTCGTCTTCCCTCGCGAAGCAGGGGCGCCGCCGAGCCGGTCTAGGAGGACGGAACGATGCACGCGGTCGTACCGTGCCGTCGCTCGAACGTTCTCACGGACTTGCCGGATGGCTCTGCCGACGTCTCGTGTAGGAGCTCCCAGTTCGACCGTGATCTCGTGGGCGAAGTTTCCGAGAGCCAGAGCCGCCAGAGGATCATGCCGCCCTGCACTCGCTGTCATGATGCCGAGCGGCCCTCGGCCCGCGCCTGGCATGCGGCTCAGCGCTGCCAGGAGCGAGCCAGCGAAGAGCATGAACACGGTCGTGCCCTGCGCTCGCAGTCGCTGTACGTGACGCGGGTCGGCAGGACGGAGGGCAACGGAGAAACCCTGAGCGTCGAACTGGTCCGATTTCTGCTCACCCCGGGCGCTCTCCAGCTCGTCGTTCAGCCGCGGGAATGGGCCGACCCGGTCGAATACGCCGGCCCAGTACTGGTACACATCGGGTCCGACATTGTCTGAGGCCTCCCGCACGAAGACCGGGGAGGCGGACCCGGGCGCGGGGTATGCTCCCGATTCGTAGCTGTCGGCGAGGGCGTCCATGAACATCCCGACGGACTCGCCATCGAGGTGACTGTGGTCGGCGACAAAGCAGAAGACATCCTCAGCGTCGCCTTTTACGAGCGCTGCCATCGGTACAGTCCTTGGCCACGACTTATAGCGCTGGACCATGCGCATGGCGACTTCGCGAGGGGCAGCACCCCCGCTGCCGAGCACCTCAAGCTGAGTGGGCTCTGCTGAATTCATGGCAAACCACGTCGCGCCATCCTGCATGAAGTGTGTTCGGAAAGCAGCATGCGAGGCGACGACGCAACGGACGGCGTCACCCAGGACGGTGGCAGCGAGTTTCTCGGGCAGGACCGAAATCGCCCCTACGAAACTGCGCCGGGGGCGCTCGAGCAGCCAGGTTTCCGGCGCCGAAGCTGGACGTTGCTGCATAGCTGGAGCCGAGCCCTCCAGCGCGGGTGAGCTTCGTGTCCTCCGGGCCAGATCGACGACGCTGACGCCGTCGAGGATCTCTGCGATTGACGCCGTGATGGAGAGCTCTCGCCGCAGCCGTGCCGCCAGCATCGCGGCAAGCACGGAAGATCCGCCCTGCGCGACGAACGGCGTCGCAGGATCGATCGAGCGCGCATGAAGGACGTCTCGCCAGATATCGGCGACGAGGTCCTGCCGCGACGGTGATCTGGTCATTGGGTTTCCTCGGCCCTTCTGCTGGCGAGGAAACAGAGGAGGGCGCTCCTCGCCTCGATGTTGACGTCTTCCCCGTTAACCATCGCCCGGAATAGATCGTCCAATTGTGTCCAGTGGTGGGAGTTCGTCGCTGGCGGATCGTCCCAGACTTCCAGCACGCGGTAACGGTTCTCTTGTCGGAAGAACCGCCCTCCTTCTTCAGCGAGTAGTCGGTCGCTGATTACGGCGCAGGTCTGCGCTGCGACCCATTCACACAGCATGTCCTGGGCTGTCCTGACAGATGAATCCTGAGCCCCACGCTGCACCGTCGGAGCAAGAGCGCGACCTCGTCGATTGCCTGCTTCCCATTTGTCTTGCACAAGTGCTTCCCAAGCGCCACCGAAGCGACGCACGACAAGAATCACAAGCCCGCCGACGGGCGCGTGCAGCATCGGTTGTTCCCACGAGCGGACTTCGCGGCTTACCCCTTCAACGTGCACACCGATCACGCGGAAGTAGCGGCCGGTCCGATGCCGGATGCAGTCATCGAAGAAGGACCAGTCGGTCAGTTCCTTCAGGGGAAGTCTTCGGACGGTGAAGTCGCCGTTCGATCCCCGGGTCGGGAGGGAGCCGGATGATGGCTCTCCCACGGACCGGTGAGCCTCGTCGCACATCCTCAGCCGTTCAGCGGCAGCAAAGGTGACGAGCACGCTGCGAGCGTCCATGTTGACGACTTCTGTCAGCCTGACGCACTCGAGGAGAACCTCTACTGGTACCCAGCGGTGGGTTCTCGGGCGATCAACTTCCTCGTTGCACTCGACGACGACGTTGCGATTTCGTTTCCCGAGGAACCGACCGCCCTGTTCCGACTGGAGAGTGTCGACGAGGACGCGGGATGGGCGCGAGCCGTCGAAATGCTCGAGAAACGGCGTCGGGAGTCCACCGTGTCGGCGGGTGAAGTTGCTTTCCGTCGCCTGGACAGTTGGAGCTATTTGCACGCCGTGTGGGTTGCCGGGTTCGATCTTCGCCTGCGTCAGCAACTCGTAGCCAGTGGGGCCCTGCCGAGCGATGAACCCGAGGATGCCGATCTCGGGCTGATCGATGATGGGCTGCTGCCAGAGGATATCGTCGCCGTCCGCCACCTCGATGCCGGTGATGGAGAAGAAAGCTCCTCGGTCGTGCGCCAGGTCGCCAGTGCTGCCGGACATCGACCAGTCGCGCAACTGTTGCACCGGCACAGGCATCACGCGAAGTGGACCCCAGTGTGCCGCGTCGTCGAGCCAGTCGAGCACTGCCTGGACCGACGAGCACCGATCCGGCGTGTAGCCGACGGCACATGTGTTCGCAGCCATGGTTCCCCCCAAGGTCCTCATCATCGAGTCCCACCACGCTAGGCGCGGTTCCGACCCCCGTCTAGGGGGCGGCCGAATTTCCCCGGCGATTCGAACAAAACGCAGTAGCGCTCCCGGCAGACGTGCAGTCCATGCGAGATCGAGGGAGGAGTCAGGCGCCGGGGCTCGTGTAGTACCGCGACTGCCGCATGAAGAACCACCACCCGAGCGCGAGCATCGTCGGGCCGGCGAGTGGCGCGGCGTGGGCGAGCCACACAGGCACGAGCAGTTCGCCCGTCTTGCCAAGCACGACGGTGGCTGGCAGGTACGCGACGAATCCTAGCGGCAATGCGAATGTCAGGGCGTAGACGCCGGCCGGACCGAAGACCGGCAGCGGGTACGCGCCGAAGTCGGTGAACGTGTTGTCGACGGTGACCTTGAGGTCGCGGGTCGAGCCGAGCCGGAACGAGAGGCCGGCGAGCCCGATTTGCAGCCCGGCCTCAAGGAGTCCGCCGCCGATCGCAGCGGCGACAGTGAGGACCACCAGCCAGGGGGTCCACGCGATCGGTGCGAGGGTGATCGCGGCGATGAGGATGCCCAGCCCGAGGGCGAGGTCCCCGAGCGTTCCGAGGTTGAACCAGCGTGTCAACAGCTGGACGAGCGGCGGGGTCGGTCGGAGCAGGAACCGGTCGTAGTCGCCCTGGCGGATGACCTGATCGATTGCGAGGTGTTGCCCGAAAAAGACCGTCCCGACGCCGTGCGCCGTCAGCCGGAGCCCGTACAGGAACGCGATCTGCGCCGTCGACCAGCCCGCGATCACCCCGAACCGATCGAGCAGTACCCCGATGAACAGCAGCTGCGTTCCCTGGAGTGCGGCGCTGCCCGCCATCATCAGGATGAGGTTGCCTCGATAGATGAGGGATTGGCGGAACGCTGCGGCGAGCAGGATCTGCCACTGGCGGAACCAGCCGGGAAGCGCGGTGGCGGTGCCCGGGAGAACCTCGCGTCCGACGTCAGCCACCGTTGATCACCGTCCTGCGCAGGGCGTGCGACCAGACCGCGCGCGCGATCACCGTCAGCACGGCGATCCACCCGACCTGCAGCGCGAGTTCGCCGAGGACGGTCCATCCTGGAGCGCGGTCGAACCAAATCGAGAGTGGTGTGAAAATCTGCGCGCTGAAGGGCAAGGCACGCAGAGCCCCTGCCAACCCGTCGGGCATGAACCAGAGCGGGATGAGCGACCCGGAGCAGAACGCCGCCGCCATGCTGTAGATAATGTAGGCGCCGCCGACGTCGGTGGTCCAGAACGCGGTGAGACCGACGATGAGGTTGCACTGAACGGCGATGACCAGGCCGAGGCAGGCGCTCAGCACAAACGCCGCCGTCTGCCACCACGTGCTCGGCCCCGGGATCGCGCCGAGCAAGAGCGCCAGCGCCAGCCCGACCGCCGCCTTCGGCACATTCGCCAGGGAGCTGCCGATCTGCGCCGCGAGGGTCTGAGTAAGCAGACCCACCGGCCGCATGACGTCGAAGACGACGTTTCCGTCGCGCACCCGGCTGTTGAGGTTCGAGAAGTGCCACGGCTGGAACACAACCGCGAACAGCGCGCCGAGCGCCGCGTAGCCGACGGCGTCCTCCCGGTCGACCCCACTCACGGTCCCGCGCGCTCCGTACACGGCGTTCCAGACGAGCATCACGAGGACGACCCGGCTCACCGTGCTCACCGTTCCGACGATAACGTCGGCGCGGAAAACGAGCACCTGCCGCATCCCGTGCCCGACGAGCGCGAGGCGGATCGCGATCGGACCTGCGGGCCGGTCTCGCCCCTCCCTCAGCACGCCATCAGCCGTCACCACGCACCGTCCGCGCAGTGTAGATCTCGGTGATGACGTCCTCGAGCTCGGGCTCCCGGACCGTCAGGTCCGCCACCGGGAGTGCAGCCGTCGTGCGGGCGATCGCCGCAGAGGTCGACACCTTGGCCGGGTCGAAGCGCAGGTCGAGCAGCTGCGCAGCGCCGTGTGACCGGATGCCGGCGCGGTGCACGCCGTCGACCGACCAGTCGCGTGGTTCCGGGCCGGACAGTTTTACACGGAGCGTCCGGTGCGGCAGATACGCCCGGCGCAACGCATCGATCTCGCCGTCGAACAGGATGCGCCCCTCGTCGATGATCACCACTCGTCGGCAGAGCTGCTCGACGTCACCGATGTCGTGTGTGGTCAGCATGATCGTCGTGCCCGAAGTCCGGTTCCGCTCGCGGACGAAGTCCCGGATCCGGGCCTTCGCGACGACGTCGAGGCCCACGGTCGGCTCGTCAAGGTAGAGCACCGGGGGCTCGTGCAGCATCGCGGCCACGAGGTCGCCACGCATACGCTGCCCAAGGCTCAGCGTCCGGACCGGCCGGTCGATGAAAGAGCCGAGGTCGAGCAGGTCGACGAACTCGGCGAGCGTGCGCCGGTACGCCGACGGTGCGACGCCGTAGAGCTTCGCGAGAACGTCGAAGGAATCCCGGAGCGGCAGATCGAACCAGAGCTGGGTCCGCTGCCCGAACACGGCGCCGATCGTCCGCGCGTTCGCAGACCGGTCGCGCCACGGTACGACGCCGTTCACCCGGACCTCGCCGCTGGTCGGGACGAGCACGCCCGTGAGCATCTTGATCGTCGTCGACTTCCCAGCGCCGTTCGCACCGAGGTAGCCGACGATCTCCCCCGGCTCGATCGTCAGCGAGACCCCGTCCACCGCACGGTTCGTGACCGTCTTCGTCGTGAAGAGGTTCCGGATCCCGGAGAACGCCCCCTCCACCCGAACCGGGCGAGAGAACTCCTTGACCAGGCTGTCGGCGACAATGAGCGACATTCGTCGAAGGTATCGAAGAAGTCGACGCGTTGCGAGCATCAGAAGCCGGACACTTCAGCTCGGGGGCTTGCGACCAGGAGGCTTCCGTCTCGTGTGCTCGAGCACATCGTCGTCAGCGCGAGCCGTCGGCGCGGAGGTTCCGTCGACTTCCTCGTCGCCTCCTGTGTCGACGACGGATAGCGCGATCCAGACGAAGCAGCGCCACGATGCAGGATCTGGGCATATGGAGTGACCCAAAGCGCGAAGCATGCTTGGTCCAAGACTGGCACACAGTCGTGGAGTCCACCCCTAGTGGGTTGAAGATCCTCACGTTCAGCCAACGCAGAAAGAACTTTCGATGCAGCTCACGATAGCCGCACCACCGGTACGACCCACGTCCCGTCTTCATCCAGCCAGCCGCCGAGTTCCGGACGCACACCCCTAGCGGCGAGGTGCATCGTCACTCGCAGTTCATCGTCCGGGTCGTGGATGTCCCGCCAAACCTGACGAGATCGCCAGCCTTGTCGCCCGCGCCGGTCGCGTCAGGTTCGAGACGGAGACGCCAGATGCGGATGTGGCGTTCGTAGGTGATGCTGGCAAGGCGGACGGGCATGTTTGTCTCCTGAGGTCAGGGCGTCATCGTGACGCCACATCTTGGACTATCGGCAGCGCTCGAGCGGACTGGAGGTGGTTCCTGACCGGGGGCTGCGCTTCGGCGTCGTCGAGGTGCCGCCGGCGAGATACCGCCACGACGTCGTGGCGGTCCAGAGTGCATCAGCACGGCGGCAGGTTGTCGAGATTGTTCTTCGAGGTGGTGTCCGCCGTCGTCTTCAGAAACTTGCGGCCTCCGTAGTTGCTGCACGTTGGGCCGGAGATCGAGGCGCACCGGACAGCGAATCCTGGACGCCGCCGTCACGAGGTCAGATGGCCGGAACCGTCCCTGTGATCGTCCGTTCCGCCGGCGCCGGGACATTGACGTACTGTTTCTTCGGGAACCAGGACACTTCGAGGAGTCGACCTTCGGGTCGCTGCGGACTGAGGACGAACCGGGATGCGCCGCCGGGGACGTTGTTCTCGCGGAGCGTTTCGCTGACAAGCACTCTCGCAAGTGACCGGACAACGGCATCGGGAAGTCCCGCACCGCGCAGGACGGCGAGCGGGTCCTGCAGCGATGTCATGCCGAACGGCGTTGGCTGTTTGGTGTGGCACAAGGCATCCTGCAACGCGCTCGCAAATGCATCCTTAGCGGAGACGCCGTTCATCGCGGCGAACATGAATGAGCTGTTCGCACCAGACTGGGATGCGGACAACGTCATCTCAACGACCCGGCTGTTGGTGGATGTGGTGTGCGTGTTGACGGCCGTGACGCGCATCGAACCGGAATCGTGTGGGCTCGCGAACGAGATCGTGTCGCGCCGCTCCGCGTAGCTGTCGAGCAGCTCCGCGACCCGACTGCTCCGCACAGTCGCTCGGACTGCGATATCGGTGCCGTTGCGAGCGATGGACGTCGCTCGGAACGCGGTCTCCCCGACGATCACCCACGGAGTGAGTTCTTCACGGGCGATCGTCTGCAGACGCTTCTCGATCCGCTCCTGCAGTTGGGATGGGTCGGTGTACGACGCGGTGGTGTACCGGGTGCGCACACCAGCGACGAAGTCCCACTGCTGGCCCTCTGCATCATCGAAGGGATCTGAGACAAACAACGCCATGCGCAGGTTCGCGACATCGGCATGCTGGAACTCTTCGTGCGTCGCCGAGTACCGACTCGACAACGGGACGCCGTATCGGTGCCCGTAGATCCCGAGATAGATGCTCGACCGAGCAAGGCCGTCCAAGTACGCGGCTTCCGCTGACACATCCTGCGCCCCAAGGTCGTCCTCGAACATCACGGGCTGCGCGCCAAACGCGGTGATCGCTGCCCGAGCTGCGGCGCGTTCGTCGGGCATGTCCCGGATCAGACTCGACACGAACACCGACTGCTCCGCCGCCCACTGCGCAACGTCACCAGAAGCAGGCGGAACCTCCGCGGCGAGCAGGTCAGCGGTCAGATAGTCACGGGCAGCCATGGCACCAGTTCAGCACGTCGCGCTGACAAACGCAGCGTTCCGGACGAGACCGGTGACTTCGGCGCGGACCCTCGCATCGGCGGCTGCGCGCATCGAGGAGTGGTGGAGCTACAAAGGAGAGCATGCGCGTTGTGATGCCAAGCCTCGAGGAGGCGCAGTCGCATCTCGGGATCACCGCTGCGAACTTTCACGAGGCCATGGACCGCGGCGGCCTCGGGGGCGAACACACCAAACGGCAAGCGGTCCACCAGTAGGGCCAAGCGCTACTTAGCGGTGAGAGCTAGTTTCGCTCGAAGGTGCGGAGCGCGGGCACTCGAGGGATGTCGACCCACATCTTCATGCTCGCTTCCGAGACGGTGTCGCCGGATACGACGAAGGATGCGGGTCCGAGACGGTCGAGATCTGAAGCGAGCGCTGCGGCCTTCGCGGCGCTGAGATGCCCTACCTTCCGTCCTCGGCCGTAGACAGCGACCGCGTTCCCGTCATGCTCGTTCTCGGGTTCACGTACGAGTTCGTATTCTTGACCCCCGTACCGAGCCCGTTCGTCGTCGCGCAGCCAGTACGCCGTACCGACAATGCGGAATCGCGACGACGGCAGCTCACGCAAGTCGATCCGGGAAAGTCGCTCGTCAAGGTAAGCCGGAACGATCCTCGAAGCATTACGCGAAGTTGCTCGGCGCTTCCGCTCGTCCGCTTCCGCAACAGCGTCGCTGGAGCTCCTGGCGATGGCTCCGGGCTGCTTCACGCCCTCCGGACCGGTCTTCGTGACAGTTACGATCGGGCGCGTCGTGGTTGGCTCTGCACCGCGCTGACGGGTGAAGTGCTGAACCAACAGGCGTCCGCTGATGATGAAAACGACGAGGAACAGCACGAGCGCGAACACCATGCGGACACCGTAACTAGCCGTGGCCGCATTGTCTGCGCCCCGGACGGGCGACAGGCTCGAACCCCTTCAAGTTGAGTCTTCGCCGGACCCACGTCACGTATACCGGGTAGCGGCCGCGCCGCTCCGAGGGAAGTGCGTTCTACGCATGTCGTCACCATCCGAGTAGTCGCCGAGCGGTGGGTGTGACCCACAGTGCGTCTCGCCTGACCAGGGCTTTCTTTCGAAAGGGGAAACGTGAACCGGGCACAGGGGAAACTCAGCTAGATTGGCCGAGCCGGCTGCCCGAGAACGGCGCCGTTACGCGGAACGCAAAGACCTGCAAATGACCCCGCCAACGCAAAGAGCCCCAGATCCCCGTCACAACGGGGATCTGGGGCTCTTTCGCTCTGTCCCGGGAAGGTGTGAGCAACCGCAACTTCCGGGCCGTTACTCGGTGGCCGTCGTCCTCCTCGACGAAGGTGACACCCGACTCCGTTGCGGTCGTGGGCTCCGGAACTTGCGATAGGTGGCACTATGCGTTGGTTTGAGTCCCACCCTTTGAAGTGACCTGATGCTGCGTCTGTCTGCGGACATCGACGACGTCGATCGCTCCGGCGGTGGTCGGTCGAGTGCCCGCGGCTCCTAGGCTCGACGCATGGGGATGCACAGGGACCAACGACTCGCCGTGATTATCGGGAGCGCCACGGCGGTGCTCGTCGGTGGCGGGCTGGTCATCGCAGTGGCTCTCGGCCTGATCGGCTCGTAGCCTGAGCAGCGAGCACGAGGAGGGGTGATGGCGCAGACGGCAGAACCGCCGGCGGCCGCGGATGGTCATCAGCAGCTCGGCTCGAGGCACAAGAACGGCGATCGTCGCTTCGGTGTCGCGGGGCTCATGGCAGGTGTGTACGCCGGCCGAGGAACGCCGATGCTGTCGAGCCTGCACCACTCGACGGTCACCGAGCACATCGGATCAGTCCGCGTCGGCGACGAGCTCCACGTCGAGTGGCGAGGGACCCACTGGTGGGCGTCGTCGGACGAAGGCGCCGTCGGCCGGCTCTCCTGGTCGAAGGGGCTTCGCGAGCAGACGGCGTACGCACCGGACGGGCCCAGCCCCTACGACTTCGACGACGGGACGCTGTACGTGCAGCACGTCACGGTGAACGCCGCCGGCGAGGTCGTCGACTGCGGCGGGTACGTCGTTCCGGACAACTACGAGCCGTCGGACTGGCCGATGACGCCGATCCCGGACCCTGCGGAGCGCGAGCTGACCATCACGATCGGCGCGCCGGCGCCCATGACTCGGCCCGTGCCGGCGGCGGGGGAGTCACCACCCCAGGCGAGTAGCGAGACCACTACGCGCTCCGGCTGGCTTCGGCGGCTGCGCGGGCGCGGCTGAGAGGGAGAGCAACCGATGACGACGTACACACCGCGAGAGCTGGCAGCCGAGCTCGGCTACACGAACGAGTCTCGTCCGGGGCGGGCCGTGCGGGCCTACCTGCGGGAGCGTTACCCGGAGCACACCGGATTCTGGGTACTCGACGAGGCGCAGGCCGACGACGTGCGCGCGAACGTGCCCCGCGCGTCGTGACGTGCGTCAGCCGCTGCGACGGTGCAGATCTCGCCCGTCCGAGGGCTTCACGGCGCGTCATTCGGACACGTCATCGGAAGGCGACGAAGGTATCCACTTCGCTGGTGCTGCGTGTCCAGGACCGATAGACAAGGAGCTCCGGGGAACGAAGGAGTTGCCGATGCTGGTTCAGGTTTGTGGTCTTCCCGGTGCAGGGAAGTCGACGCTGTCTGCTGCGATCGCGGAGCTGACGCCTTCACTGACGCTTCGCGTTGATGCGATCGAGGGCGCGATGTGGAAGTACCAGATTCCGCGCGAGCAGTCCGGGATCGCCGCCTACTCGATCATGCACGCCATCGCGGTGCCGAATCTGCTTCGCGGACAGGTGGTCATCGCCGACGCGGTGAGTGGTGTCGAACCCGCTCGGGCTGGATGGGCGTCGACAGCGGAAGCCGCCGGGGTTCCGCTGCGCGTGATCGAGGTCGTGTGTGCGGACGTCAACGAGCACCGTCGCCGGGTGGAGCAGCGTGCGAACGACCTGCCCGGGTTCATCTTGCCGACGTTAGACGAGGTACAGCGGGCCGCCGACGAGTACGAGCCCCGCACGGACGATCGACTCGTCATCGACAGCACCCGCCCGCTTGAAGAGACGGTGCGCCGGGCCCTCGACTACCTCGAGCTCCACGTCCGGTAACGGACAGTTCGACGGTCCGGCAGGAGTGACGGGTGCGCGGCTACTTCCTCTCGTACCTGCTCCAGTAGCGCACGAGCGCCGCCTGACCCGGTCGCGCCGTTGTGAACAGGAGCAGAGCAAACCCGACGACGACGAGAACCGCCGCCAGACGGTCGAGCCTGCCGTCCGAGTGGGCCATCAACACGAAGCCGATGATGATGACCAGCGGCCCCAGCGTCATGAGTGCAACGCGTCGAGGGGTCATGAGTGCGAACCTGTCGTCGCCGTACCCGGCGGGGTCCGTGGTGAGCAACAGCGCGAGTACGGCGGTGGTTCACACACCTGCCACTTCCGGTTCACGCGCCTGCGCCACGCTTCTGCTCTGTGTCACCGAATCGTGTGACCACGCTTCGAGTGGAGAGAACGCCATGCGCCGGTTCCTGATCGCTGTTCCGAGACGTCGGGCCCGCACGGTGATGGGGGTCCTGGCGGTGGCGTGCGCCGTGTCCTTGATCGCTCCGGCGGGCGCATCTGCGGCGACATCCCGGACCGCGCCGCGTCCAGGCGCCTACGGGTACTTCGTGGACACCTACAAGACGAACACCCCTGCCGCCACGACGCCGGAGACGAACGCCGCGACCGGGGTGCTGTCGCAGTTCGGCACCCTGTGGCGCCCGGGATCGTCGTGGGACAACGGGGTCGCCACCAGCGCTGCAGCGCAGCGGATCCTGGACTCGAACATCGCGCAGGCAGCGCGGACCACGCAGACCCGGACGGATGCGCAGGGGCACGAGGCGTACCTGATCGACCGACGGAACCAGAGTTACTCGGCCATCGCGGGTTTCGGTGACCTGTCCGACGCGGTGCGGACCGCGACGAACGCGGGCACGACGATCCCCGACGAGATCCCGGCGGACGCCACGACGAAGCAGTACGCCGACCAGGGCAACGCGAAGGGCGCGTGGGCGGACACCGATTCGGAGCTCGGCGACGTCGTCCAGCTGGTGAACACGCTGCGGGGCGACTACTCCTCTGCCAGCAACGCGAAGAAGTACTACCAGTACCCGCGGCCGTACCGGCAGAGCCAGGACGTCAAGGTGCTGCCGCAGCTCGTCCCCGAGAAGTCCCCGACGCCCGCCACGGACGGCGGCTTCCCCAGCGGACACACCAACGCCGGCTACCTGGCATCTCTGGCCTTCGCGTACGCGTACCCGGAGAAGTACACCGAGCTCCTCACCAACGGCTCGGAGATCGGCAACAGTCGGATCGTCGCGGGGATGCACTCGCCGCTCGACGTCATGGGCGGACGGGTCCTGGCGACTGCGCTGGCAGCGGCCGTCCTGAACGACCCGGCCAACACGCAGCTCGAGCAGCAGGCGCACCAGCAGGCGGAGAAGGTCCTCGCCGCAGCCGGCCCGAGCGCGGTCGATCGGTACGCGGACTACGCAGCGGACAAGAAGAACTACCGCAAACGTCTGACGTACGGGTTCGCGCGCACCGGCGCAAAGACCACCCCGGCCACGGTGCCGAAGGGTGCTGAAGCGCTCCTGCGGACCCGCCTGCCGTACCTCAGCGACGCCCAGATCCGAGAGGTGCTCCGGACGACCGCGCTGCCGTCGGGCTACCCCCTGCTGGACGATGCGGAAGGGTGGGGGCGACTCGATCTGTTCTCGGCAGCGTCCGGCTACGGAGCGTTCGACAGCGCGGTGTCGGTGTCGATGAACGCCGCCGAGAAGGGCCTGGACGCCGCCGACACCTGGCGCAACAACATCGGCGGGAACGGGTCACTGACCAAGCGGGGTACCGGCAGCCTCGCCCTCGCCGGCTCGAACCGCTACACCGGGGGCACCATCGTCCGCGGTGGGACGCTGACGGCGGACTCCGCTGCTGCCCTGGGCAAGGGGTCGGTGGCCACTGTCTCCGGCACGCTCGCCGATGCCAGCACCAGGGTGATCCGAATCGGCGGCAACCTGACGCAGCGCTCGCACGCTGCACTGTCGCTGAGCGTCTCCGGGCCCCGTCCAGCCATGCGCGTCGACGGCACGGCGTCGTTCGGCGGGACGCTGCGGGTGCACGTCGCCAAGGGCACGGCCGTGTCCAACGACGTGGTCCTGATCACGGCGGACCGGATCGCGAAGGGCTCGAGCTTCAGCAGGGTCCGCGTCGCCGGCCTGCCCGCCGGGTACAAGCCCATGTTGGAGCGCCACGGCAACGAACTGCACCTCGTCAACGCCAACGCGACGAAGCACGGCCACGGCCGGGGCCACGGCGCCGCCTGAGACGGAGCGCGTCAGGCGACTCTCCGGGGCCGGTGGCCACGGCGGGCTGTGCTCAGTCCGCCCCGTCGCCGAGGCCGAGCAGCAGCTTCCGGAGGAGCCCGGCCAGCTGCTGCTCCTCGTCGCTGCTCAGCGTGCCGAGGAGCTCCCGTTCGTTCTCGACGTGCCGGGCCAACGCTGCGTCCACCACCGTCAGCCCGTGATCGGTCAACGTGACCAGCACGCTGCGTCGGTTCGCGGGGTCGGTCTGCCGCGTGACGAAGCCCTTCGCGACGAGCCGGTTCAAGCGGTTCGTGACGGCCCCGGAGGTCACCATCGTCGAGGCGAGCATCTGTCCGACGGCCAGTCGGTGCGGTGATCCCGCACGTCGGAGGGTCGCGAGGAGGTCGAACTCGCCCGGCAGCAGGTCGTGCTCGGCGAGGACGGCACCGACCCTGCGGTCGAGGATCGCTTCGGCGCGCCCGATCCGCCCGATGACGGCCATCGCGCGGACGTCGAGGTCTGGTCGCTCCCGGCTCCACTGGGCCAGGACTCGATCGACGGCATCCTCCATCGGAGCACTCCTTCACGCTGAACTGTTTGACGCGAGCCTATCGGGGCCATAATGTCTCAACGTTGAGAAGTTCAGCCTGAAGGAAACACGGTGTGCAGATGACCGACCGCTCCCGATCCACGTCCGCGTCGGCCGGCATCACGCTCACCGCGGCCGTGGCGCCGATCGTCTGGGGATCCACCTACGTGGTCACCACGGAGCTCCTGCCCGCTGATCACCCGATGACTGCGAGCGTCCTGCGTGCACTCCCCGCCGGCCTGCTGCTGCTCGCGATCCGGCCGGGAGTCCCACCGCGGGGCTGGCGCCTCCGGACGTTCGTGCTCGGCATGCTCAACATCGGGTGCTTCTTCCCGCTGCTGTTCGTCGCGGCCGACCGGTTGCCGGGAGGCCTGGCGGCCATCGTCGGTGCGCTCCAGCCGCTCGTCGTCGTGGCACTGACCGTGGCGCTGCGGTGGGGGCGGCCCGCGATCGCCCACGTGGTGTGGGGCGTCGTGGCCCTGGTGGGCGTCGCGCTCGTCTCCCTCAGCGGAGATGCGGTGTTCGACGTGCTCGGGCTCGGGGCGGCGGCGCTCGGGACGGTGTCCATGGCGTTGGGGCTCCTGCTCACTCGTCGGTGGGGCACCCCGGAGGGCACGCACCCCCTGACCTCGACCGCATGGCAACTCATCGCCGGGGGAGTGGTGATCGCCCCGCTCCTCCCGTTCGTCGACAGCGGACCGTGGGAACCGACCGCCGCCGGGTACGTGGGGTACGCCTGGCTCATGCTGGTCGGTGGAGCCCTGGCCTACGGCGTCTGGTTCCGAGGCGCACGGGCGCTGCCGTCGGCCCGGATCGCGTTGTTGGGCGTCCTCAGTCCGTTGACCGCTGCGGTGCTCGGGTGGGTCGTCCTCGGCCAGGCGCTGTCGCCGCTGCAGATCGTCGGCTTCGTCGTCGCACTCCTCGGCTCCCTGGGTGGGCAGCTCGGACAAGCGGGGTCTCGGGGCCCTTCTTCCGAGCCGCTCAGCCGTAGATCGAGTCCGGGATCTCCGGGCAGGCGGTGACGAGCTCGTAGTACTGGGACTGCGGCAGATCGACCGACCGGTACGGCGACCACGCCCCGTCGCTGTCGACGAACTCCTGCTCGCTCGGGCCGCGCTTCACCGCGATGCCGTGGTCCTGCAGGCACTTCGTGAGCTCGCCCGTGGAGTAGCGATAGAGCCACTCCAGCTGGGACGCGTTGAAGGCAGTCTGGTACTTCGCGGCCATGGGGTACTCGACCCCGCACGTGTACTCGGCGACCGCGAACGGCTCGGACTGTTCCGCCGGGACTTGTCCGGAGGCGAGGCTCGCGTCGGGCATCGCCTTCGCCTGCGGGAACCCCGCGGCGGTCATGCAGCGTTCCTGCGTCGGGGCCCAGTCGGCGTGCGAGACGGTCCGAACGCGGCCGACCACCGGCCGCTCGAGCCCCGGATGGCGTGACGCGACCAGCTGCCATGCCTGATCGGCGTTCGCGTCGAGGATGTTCTCCGCTCGCGCCGCGCTCAGCGCATCGGGCTCCGGCCCAGAGGCAGCCCCAGGCGTGGCACATGCGGACAATCCGGTGACCACTGCGATGCAGACCACGCCCGCCGCTGCGGTGAGGAGCTGATGGTTTCGTCCCCGCAAGGTTCCCCCAAAGAATTGCGATCGGTTCGCTCACGTTAGGCGACTCCATGAGGATGCGCCGCACGGTGTTGATCCTGCGGAACAAGATTCCGGCAATCTTCATCATCTGGAAATCGATTTGTTACGTCGCGCTCGTCGTGCAGCGAGAACGGCGGTGCAACGCGCGCGTCCCTAGCGCGCAGATCTCACCTGGGTCAAGAGGAACGCGGAAGCAGCCTGTCACTGTCAGGGAGTGGATGCTTTGGCTGAGCAACTGCTGTCATTGCCTCACTGCGGGACGAGGAAGTGCCACACGGTCAGTCAACCGGCTTCTTCATCCCGCAGTTTTTCCTGTTCAGAGTGGGGGTTCGGCAGGAGCGCCCTTGCCTGGCATCAAATGACTCAGGGGGGTCAGCATGGAAAACACCATCGCCGAGAAACTGAACTTCGACAGCGAACTCGCGACGGTCGCGCTCATCCGGGATGCCGTCGATTTTCCGATCACCGAACGCACAGTGATCGTGAACCTGGCGCAGACCGATGCATTCACCGGTACGACGCAGCTCGCTCCTCTTCCTCCGCTGAGTTCGACGATCCTCGTCAAAGGGGTGGTCACCGGCGAGCTCATCCTCGCCGTCGCGGCGGCATCCGAGGATGAACAGGAGCGGCGTGCGCGCGCCATCGGCTGGCACGACTTCTACGGTGAGGGCGGGCCGGTTCTGCTGAAGTCGCCGCAAGCAGTGATCGGAACGGTGCTCATCGACCGGCGCACGGTGCTCCACCAGCCGGCGCTTCCGTCGCGGCCCGAACGGTTCACGGTCAAGGCGAACCTGTGGTTCAGCCCGGCCGGCACGGACTGCGGCATCCACAACGTCCATCCGTTCATCGAAGTGCACACACAGATCAGCGGACTCGGGCGAATGCAGAAGTTCGACGAGAAGACCCATCGATCCCTGTACGAGGACCAGATGCTGAGTCCGGGCACCACGAACCCGATCCCGTTCTGTGTCGACGTCGAGGGCACCTTCACCTACCCGTGGCACCAGTACCGAGCCGACTCGGACTGTCTCTGGCTCGCACTCGAGTTCCACGCGGCCTGATCCAGCACCGCCCACCACCACCGACGCCGACCGGTTCGTCACCGGTTCGTCCGGCGTCCCCGAAACCAGGCAGGAGCTCCACCATGAAGACCATCGGCATCGTCTTCGGCACTCGCCCCGAAGCCGTCAAGTACGCACCGCTCATCCACGCACTCCGAGGCGACGAGCGTTTCCGCACCGTGCTCATCTCCACCGGTCAGCACCGGGAGATGCTCACCAGCACGCTCGACGAGTTCGGCATCACGCCGGACGTCGACCTCGCGGTCATGAAGGACGGGCAGAGCCTGTCCGAGGTCACGCACCGGATCCTCGAAGGTCTGTGCTCGGGGAACCACCTCGACGGCCTTGACGCAGTGCTCGTGCACGGAGACACCGCGACGACCCTCGCCGGCGCGCTCGCCGGACTGCACGCGCAGGTCCCCGTCATCCACGTCGAAGCGGGTCTCCGCTCCGGCAACAACTCGTCACCGTTCCCAGAGGAGGCGAACCGCAAGCTCGTCGGTCAGATCGCCGCGCTCCATCTCGCGCCGACACCGGGGAACCACGCGAACCTCATCCGAGAAGGAATCCGAGAGAGCGCGATCACGGTCACGGGCAACACCATCGTCGACGCTCTCGCCTGGGGGATGCAGAACCTCCGCTCCTACGGCGACCCCCGTCTCGAGGACCTCGACACGGATCCCCGACGCGTCATCCTCGCGACCACGCACCGCCGAGAGAGCCACGGACAGCCGATGCTCGAGATCGCTGAGGCCCTCGCGGACATCGCGACCCGCGACGACGTCCGCATCGTCGTGCCGTTGCACCTGAACCCGAAGGTCCGCTCGGTGCTGGTCCCGGTCTTGTCGGGCATCGACAACGTGGACCTCGTCGACCCGCTGCCGTACCTGTCGTTCTGCCGACTGCTCCGTCGGAGTGACGTCATCCTGTCGGACAGCTCGGGGGCTGAGGAAGAAGGCCCCGCCCTGGGGAAGCCGACGCTCGTGCTCCGTGAGGTCACGGAACGCAGCGAGTCGATCCTCACCGGCTCGTCCCGCCTCGTCAGCCGGCATCGTGGCCAGATCGTCGCTGAGGTGCAGCGCCTCCTGAACGACCCGGAGGCCTACGCGGAGATGTCGAACGCGATCAACCCGTACGGTGACGGACGCGCGACCGACCGGACCATCGCGGCCATCGCAAACTACTTCGGCATGGGGCCGGCCGTCATGCCCTTCGTCCCCGGCGCCGACGTGGTGCCCTCGCTCGCATGACCACGCCTTCGACGGCGAGGGTGCCCGCCGGTCTCGTCGCGCTCGCGATCGGTGGGTTCGGCATCGGCCTGACCGAGTTCGTCATCCTCGGATTGCTCCCCGAGGTCGCGACGGACTTCGCCGTCTCCATCCCCCAGGCGGGGTACCTCGTGTCCGGCTACGCCGTCAGCGTCGCATTCGGCGGTGTCTTCGTCACGGCGGTCACGGCGTCGATGCGACCGAAGACGGTGCTGTGCACCCTGATGGTGCTCTTCATCGTCGGCAACCTCGTCTCCGCCGTGGCGAGCGGGTTCGGAGTGATGCTCGTGGGCCGGATCATCGCGGCCCTGTGCCACGGCGCGTTCTTCGGGATCGGTTCGGTGCTCGCCGCCTCGCTCGTCCCGGCGGACCGACGGGCGCGAGCGATCTCGATCATGTTCCTCGGACTCACGATCGCCAACGTGCTCGGGGTTCCGCTCGGCACGTTCCTGGGACAGTCGTACGGCTGGCGGTCGACGTTCTGGACCATCACGGCGATCGGCATCATCGCGCTCCTCGGCCTGCTGGCGTTCATCCCGACGCGGGCCGCGGAACAGCGACCGGCAGGACAGTTCCGCCGAGAGCTCTCGGCGTTCCGCAACGGGCAAGTGTGGCTGTCGATCCTCGTGACGGTCTTCGGCTTCGGCGCGATGTTCGGCACGTTCACCTACGTCGCACCGATCCTCACCGACGTCGCTGGTTTCCCTGACGCAGCGGTTCCGTGGATGCTCGTGCTGTTCGGTGGCGGACTGTTCGTCGGCAACATCGTCGGTGGACGCGCCGCGGACGTGCAGCTCGACCGGACGCTCCTCGTGCTGCTCGGCGCACTGATCGTCGTCCTCGTCGGCTTCGCGATCGTCGCGGGCACACCGTGGGCAGCAGGCCTCGCACTCTTCCTGCTCGGTGCCGTCGGCTTCGCGTCCGTACCGGGGATGCAGATGCGCGTCCTCGAGTTCGCCTCTGCGGCCCCGACCCTGGCATCGGGCGTCAACATCTCCGCCTTCAACGCGGGGAACGCCATCGGCGCCTGGTTGGGCGGTCTCACGATCACCGCTGGTCTGGGCTACCGGTCGCCGATCATCGTCGGCGCTGCGCTCGCCACCACGGCGCTCATCCTCATGATCGCGGCAGCGAGCGCGCATCGGCGCCGCTCCGCATCGTCTCCCACAGCGGCTCCACGCCCCGTCACCATCCCCTCCTGAACCGGAAGGCACACTCATGACACTCGAAGCACTCCGCCCCGCGTCGCCGGCCCTGGCGCTCACCCCGCCGTCGTTCGACTCGGAGACCGTCACCGACTTCCTCCGGGACGGCTACTGGCTCGAAGCAGCCGACGTCGACGGCGACGGCAACCTCGACCTCATCGGCTACGGCCTGACCGTCGGGGAGATCTACTGGTACAAGTCCCCGACGTGGGAGAAGCACCTCATCGTCGACCGGATCAAGGAACCGGTCGGTGCCGACACGGGCGACATCACCGGCAACGGGCTGCCCGACCTGGTCGTCTGCTACCAGCTGTACGGTCCGGGCGGAACCATCCACCACGCCGACGGCGGCGGCGGCAAGATCGACTGGCTGGAGAACCCCGGTGACCCGGCCACGGCCACCGAGAACTGGAAGCGACACTACGTCGGCCGGGCGACCGGCATGCATCGCCTCCGTGTCGGGCACTTCTCCCGGACGGACCGCGTCCAGATCATCGGGTTCCCGATCGTCGCGGTCGAGGACGTGCACGCGGTCCTCCCGGTGATGCTGTTCACCCAACCCGACGACCCCACTGCGGAATGGGACGCCGAAGTGATCAGCCGCACCGATTTCCGGATGATCCACGGCGTCGCCAGCAAACCCGGTCTCATCCCCGGTTCCGCTCTGGACACCATCCTGATGGCGTCCGACGAAGGCGTCACTTGGCTCTACTACGACGATGTGACCGGACGGTTCGCCTGGGAACACATCGGCGACGGTGAGTCGAGCCAGTTCGAGCAGACGACGTTCAAGGGCTCCGGCGACGTCGACGGGGGCCGGATCGGGGACGACCCCCTGGCGTACGTCGCCGCGATCGAACCGTTCCACGGCAACACGGTCGCGGTGTACACGCGGACCACCGCCGACGCCACGGCGTCGACGTGGCAGCGGCACCTCCTCGACATCTACGGCGACCCGAACGAGAACGGTGAGGGCCCCGGCCACACGGTGATGTGTCGTGACTTCGACGGTGACGGCGACGACGAGTTCCTGATCGGCCTCCGCGGGCCGGATCCCTGGCAGGGCGCCTACTACTACAAGGCAGTCGACTTGGAGAAGGGGCTGTTCGTGAAGTGGAAGGTGTCCAGCGAATCCATCGCCCGCATCGTCGCCGGTGACTTCGAAGGCCGCGGGATCGACGACTTCGCCACCATCTCGTACTCGGTGCCGCACTACTTCGTCGCGCCGAAGGCCGAGATCACCCTCCACCGCAACCGCACGCCCCAGGAAGGCTGAACCATGCAGGCGAAGACCAGCACCGAAGTACCTCCCCCGAAGAACAGGGTCGGCCGACGGGGGTTCCTGTTCGGCTCTGCCGGCACAGCCGCGGCCGGGGCGATGATGGCGCTCGAGAACGGCAACCCGCTCGCAGCGATGGCGTCCGAGACGAACCACGATGCGCGCACGGTGGCAGGGGCCACGATCACGGCGAGTGATTCCCGGTACCTGGACATGATGACGGGCAACAACGTGCGATTCGTCGCTCGGCCCGACTACATCCGGCTCATCGGTTCGGCGAAGGACGCGGAGAGTGCGGTCCGATCGGCAGTCCGCGCCGGCAAGAAGCTCTCCGTCCGCAGCGGCGGCCACTGCTTCGCCGACTTCGTGTGCAACCCGGAGGTCGAGGTCATCCTCGACCTCTCCACGATGACGGACGTGTACTACGACCCCGCGATGCGCGCGTTCGCCGTCGAGCCCGGTGCACGGCTGCTGAACGTGTACGAGAAGCTCTTCAAGGGATGGGGTGTCACGATCCCGGGAGGCATCTGTTACAGCGTCGGCGCTGGCGGCCACATCGCCGGTGGTGGGTACGGCCTGCTCACCCGTGCACACGGCCTGGTGGTCGATCACCTCCACGCGGTCGAGGTCGTGACCGTCGACGAGCACGGCACGGTCTCGACGCACGTGGCCACTCGTGAGTCCAAGGGGGCGCTCGGCGACCTCTGGTGGGCGCACACCGGCGGTGGTGGGGGGAACTTCGGCATCGTCACGAAGTACTGGTTCCGATCCCCCGGCGCGACGGGGACGAACCCGTCGGACCTGCTCGTGAAGGCACCGTCCCGCGTGCTCGTGAGTGCGCTGTCGTTCCCTTGGGACCAGGTGGACGAGACCGCCTTCCGACGGCTCATGACCAACTGGAACACCTGGCACGAACGGTACAAGGACCCCGGCACGCCGGAATCGAACCTGTCGAGCCTGTTCAACCTGAACCACCGGGCACACGGCAGCCTGGGGATGTTCACCCAGATCGACGCGGATGCGCCGGACGCCGCTGGTGTGCTGCATCGGTTCATCGCTGCCATCACCGCCGGCGTCGATGTCAGCTCGGAGCCGATGACCGCTCCCAGCGGTGAGCTCCCTGCGCTCCCGGACTTCTACGAGACCAAGCAGATCTCATGGATGCAGGCAACTCGGACGGTCGGCACGAACAATCCCACCATCACGAACCCGACCAGTCGCGGCGCGCACAAGAGCGCCTACTTCAAGAAGGGGTTCACGGACCGACAGCTCGGCGTCATGTGGAAACAGATGACGCGGACCGACTTCACCAACCCGGACACGATGATGGTCGTGTTCTCCTTCGGGGGCCAAGTGAACGCCGTCGCCGAGGACGCCACCGCGAACGCGCAACGCGACACGATCTTCAAGATCTGCCTGCAGACCTTCTGGCAGGACGAGAAGGACGACGCCTTCTACCTCGGCTGGGAACGGGAGACCTTCGAGGGGCTCTTCCCGGAGACCGGTGGTGCGCCGGTTCCCGGCGATCAGATGGACGGTTGCTACATCAACTACCCAGACAACGACATGGCGGATCCGAAGCGCAACCGGTCGGGTGTGCCGTGGTCGACCTTGTACTACAAGGGCAACTACCCGCGGCTGCAGCGCGCGAAGCGACGATGGGACCCCGCCAATCACTTCACGCACAAGCTCGGTGTCGAGCTCCCGCCGAGGAAGGACGGGAACCGATGACCATCGAAGCCCCCACCACGAAGCGGCCACCGAAGCTGCCGTCGCTCACCGGTCTGCGGTTCTTCGCCGCGCTGCTGGTCTTCGGGTTCCACATCACGCTGTCCGCGTCTCCGATACCGCCGAACGATCCGATCAACCTCTTCGCGGACGAGCGGGTCGCGGACACCGCCGAGAGGATCTTCGTCACCACGGGCTACATCGGCGTCTCGTTCTTCTTCGTCCTCAGCGGGTTCCTGCTCGCGTGGGCCGCGAAGCCCGGCGAACGGATGACGTCCTTCTGGCGGCGCCGGCTCGTGAAGATCTTCCCGAACCACCTGGTGATGTGGGTGCTCGCCATGGTGTTGTTCGCCGCTTCGATCACGCCCGCCCACGCAGTCGTCCTAAACTTCTTCCTGCTCAACTCGTACTCTCCTGACGGCGCCGTGAACGTCGCCGTGAACCCACCATCCTGGACACTCTGCAGCGAGTTGTTGTTCTACATGCTCTTCCCGCTCATCATCATCGGGCTGCGGAAGATCCCGGGGAACCGGTTGTGGTTCTGGGCGGCGATGATGGTCGTCGGGATGATCCTGGTGCAGATCATCAACCTCACGGTCGTGCCGGACAGCCCGAGATCCGCGCTCACCCCCGTGTCCTCGTTCCAGTTCTGGTTCGGTTACATCTTCCCGCCGGCACGCCTGTTCGAGTTCATCCTCGGATCGCTCCTCGCCCGTATCGTCATGGAGCACCGCTGGCCCGCCGTGCGCATGTGGCAGGCACTGCTCGCGTGCGCCGCTGGCTACGCGCTCGCCAACGTGGTGCCCTTCGTGTGGACGTTCAACGTGGCGACGATCGTCCCCATCGCGATGCTCATCGCGACGGCGGCCAGCGGTGACGCGGCCGGTAGGCCGACCTTCCTGCGGTCTCGGCCGATGCAGTGGCTCGGTGACACGTCGTTCGGGTTCTACCTGTGTCAGGGCGTCGTCATCTTCTGGGTCCGCCAGATGATGCAGAACGCGACCTTCTCGACGCCGGTGGCGCTGTTGCTCATCGCGGCGTTCTTCGGTCTGACGATCCTCGGCGGCTGGGCGCTCTACGCGCTCGTCGAGAAACCCATGATGGATCGGTTCGCACGGCCTCGTCGGAAGTTACTCCCGGCGCCCGAGCCGGCAGTGGCGACGCCGACGGTGTGAGCAGCGAGAAGGCCCGACCCCAGCGGGGTCGGGCCTTCTCGCTGCGCGCTCAGCGCACAGCCGGAGCAGCGTTCGTGACCCGTTCCTCCACTCCGCGTCCGAGCAGCTCGAGCGCACCGGCTGCAGCTGATCCGGCGTCCGGCGTGTACATCAGGACGCGGTGGCCGGAGTCGTCCGGCGGTGTGAGCACCTCGAAGTTGAGGTCGAAGTCGCCGACCTCCGGATGGCGGAACGACTTCAGGCCGGACACGCAGTTCTCCACGGGGTGCTTCGCCCACAGCGTGCCGAACTCCGGGCTCTTCACGGTCAATTCGCCGACGAGCGCGGTCAGCTGCGTGTCTTCGGGGCTCTTCCCGCCGAGGACCCGGAGGGACGACACCGCCCGGACAGCTTCTTCCTGCCACCGCGTGTACAGCTCGCGGGTGTGGGCATCGAGGAAGAGCATGCGCGTCATGTTCGGCCGCTCACCCATCCGCTCGGGGCTCTCGAAGTCGAGGTGCCCGGCGACCAGGCGGTGCCCGAGGGCGTTCCAGCCGAGTACTTCACTGCGTTTGCCGATGATGACCGCCGGCGTCGATGCCAGCGAGGTGATCAGCCGGACGGTGCCCGGCCGGGCGTGGTCCGGCTTCGCGGCAGATCGCCGTTTCGGCGTCGAGTGCTCGGGACGCGCGAGGTTGAAGAGGTGTGCACGCTCGTCGTCATTCAGGTTGAGTGCACGGGCGATCGAAGCGATCACCGCCTCTGACGCGTTCGTGCTCAGACCCTGCTCGAGCCTCGAGTAGTAGGTCGGGCTGACACCGGCGAGCATGGCGAGCTCTTCGCGGCGGAGTCCCGGAACCCGGCGCACACCGTAGCCCTGCAGCCCGACGTCTTCGGGCTGCAGGGCGGCGCGACGGACGCGAAGGAAGTTCCCCAGTTCGTTCGGACCGTTCATCTGCTCATTCTGCTGCCGGATAGACCGATCTGTCCTGTCACTGTCAGTGACAGGCACGGCGGGGTGTGGCTGGTGGATCGGGTGGTGGCGATGGTTGGAACACGTCAGAACCCTGGCGAACCTGATCCACCGGGCACGAAGAGAGGCCACCGTGACCACTGAACACGCAACGGACGTCACGTCGACCACGTCGACGACGGGCGACGGCAGGGCGATGACGACGAAGCAGCGGGTCGCACTGACCGTGCTCCTCACCGCGAGCTTCACACTCGCCGTCGACTTCTCGATCCTCAACGTCGCACTGCCGACCATCGGGGCCGACGTCGGGTTCGCGATCGAGAACCTGCAGTGGATCGCGACGGCGTTCGCACTGTGCGCCGCCGGATTCACCCTCCTGATGGGTCGAGTGGCCGACATCGCAGGTCGTCGCCGCATGTTCCTGATCGGGATGGTGCTCCTCGGCTCGGGCTCGTTGGCGGGCGGGCTCGCGACGACTCCGGAACTCCTGCTCGTCGCCCGAGTCGCACAGGGCTTCGCCACCGCGATCGTCGTTCCCGCTGCCCTCGCACTCCTGCTCAGCGCCTTCCCCGAAGGCGCCGCCCGGGACAAGGCGCTCGGGTTGAACGGCTCGCTGATGGCCGCCGGGTTCACCACCGGCGCGATCCTCGGCGGGCTGCTCACCGACCTGCTGTCCTGGCGGTGGGCGTTCCTGATCAACGTCCCGGTCGCGGTCGCGGTGCTCGTCGTGGCACCGATGGTGCTGCAGGACAGTCGAGCCGCCCAGCGGACGCGCCTCGACGTCCCGGGCGCCATCACGGTCACGCTCGGCCTGCTCGCCCTGGTGTTCGGGCTGACCACCGCTGCTGAGACGTCCTGGATCGACCCGGTCGTCATCGTGTCGTTCGCTGCCGCAGTGGTGCTGCTCATCGCCTTCGCGTTCATCGAACGGCGTGCGTCGTTCCCCTTGGTGCCGCTCGGTGTCCTCCGGCGCTCCAGCGTGTCCTGGGGCAACATCGCCGGGATGCTCGCGTTCGTCACCGAGACCTCGTTGGTCTTCCTGCTGACGCTGTACCTGCAGAAGGTGCTCGGGTACACGCCACTGGCAGCGGGGCTGTCCTTCGCCGTGCTCGGCATCGGGACGGTCCTCGGTGGTCTCGTCGGTCCGCGGGTCATCGGCCGGTTCGGGAACAAGGCGGCCATCGTCGGGGGCTTCGTCGTCCAGGGGATCGCGACGCTCACGCTCGTGCTGATCTCCGACGACGCATCGTCGATCTGGCTGGTCCTCGCAGCCACGTTCGTCGGAGGAGTCGCGAACCTCGTCGTCATCGTCGGGTTCATGGTCACCGCGACGTCCGGGCTCCCGGAAAGCGAGCAGGGCATGGCGACGGGGCTCACGACCATGAGTCAGCAAGTCGGCATCACGATGGGCACCCCGATCATGAGTGCCGTCTTCACGGCAGTGGCCCTCGCGAGCACCGCGCCGCAGGCCGAGGCCGTGCTGACCGGCGTCACGACCGCGATCTGGGTGAACGGCGGGATCTGCATCGCCGCCGCCGTCGCCGTCGCGCTCTTCCTCCGGGGGCGTGTCAAGACCGCCTGATCGGATCAGGCAGGCGGACGGCCTCGCGTGCACCCCCTGTGCGCGAGGCCGCTGCACGGGGTCATGCGCAGGGGCGACGACTCAGAACTGCCGGTTCGCCACATCCGCCCGGTGCGACACCGCCAGGACGTCCCGCAGCCGCTCCGCCGGCAACGGTGCTCCCTGATCCGCCAGGTAGTCCGCCGCGAACCCCTCGGCACTCGCCGCGTAGATCCCCGTGTACGCCCCGGACTCCGGCTCGAAGCGCCACGACTCGGCCAGGGTCCCGGCGTCCACGGTGTCGAATCCGAGCAGCTGCACGAGCTCGGCGACCACGGCCTTGGCCTGCTCGTCGTCGCCCGCGATCGGCAGTGCGGTGCGGGGCGCGGAGTCGGCGAGGTTCGGGATGTGGTGCGCGACGATGTTGTTGAACGCCTTGACGATCCGGGTGCCGGGCAGGAGCGTCTGCTCGCACTCCGCCGTGGTCGTCGCGAGGCTGTCGAGCTGCTCGATCCGCCCGTCGCGACCGGGGTAGTAGTTGCCCGTCGACAGCACGGTCCGCCCGGCGAAGGCATCGAGGTCGGGTGCGAGTGCCGGGTAGGCGGTGAGCGGGATGGCGAGGACGGGCACGTCGCCGAACTCGACGGCCTGTCGCACGGTGCCGGCCTGGGCGCGCGGGCCGAGCTCGGCGACGAGGTCCTGCAGCGACTCGGGGCCGCGCGAGTTCGCGATGAGGACGTCGAGGTCGGCGGCGACGGCCAGGCGTGCGATCGCGGTGCCGATGGCTCCGCTGCCGATGATGCCGATGCGGTTCATGTGGTGCCCTTTCAACAGTGGGGAGGTCAGGGGAGAGCGGGGGCTTCCCACCCGCGCCGCGACAGGGCGGAGAGGGCAGCGGACGACGAGTCGTCGGCCATCGCGGCACCCCGGACCCAGCTGGTCGCCAACGCGGCGAGGAACAGGTCCCTTGCGCGGACGTCGGCACGCGCGCGACCGGAACGCTGCGCGGCGCGGAGGAACTCGTCGGTCGTGGTGATGAACCCCTGGCAGGTCATGGCGAGCGGCGACGAGTCCGACGAGGCTGCGGCACGGAGCGGTTCGGGCAGCCCGTCGAACGTGCCGGCCCACTCGGTGACCGCATCGAGCCAGCCGTGCAGGGCGTCGGCGGCGTCGACGGAGCCGTCTCGCAGGGCTTCGCGACGGGCCACCAGGTGTTCGTCGCGCGCGGCGAGGAGCTCGGCGAGCAGGGCCTCGCGCGTGGGGAAGTGCCGGTACAGGGTGCCGGCGCCGACGCCGGCCTGCTTGGCGATCGCGTCGAGCGAGCCGGTCACGCCGTGCTCGGTGAACGCGCGCTCGGCGACCCGCAGGATGTGGTCCCGGTTCCGCAGCGCGTCAGCGCGCGCGGGACGCGGGGAGTGCAGTGAACGCGGCGCGCGCCCGGCGGGAGCGGTCTGCTCGGGCATGGCGGGCCTCCAGGCTGTGCCATCGAGTACCGGAGAGGCTCTCCGGAATCACCACCGTACAGGAGACCCTCTCCGTTTCGAAGCTGAAGTGCGATGCCCAGGCGTCAGTGCTCCTCGGCAGCCTCCGCCGCGTCCGCCAGGTCCGTCCGCGTGTTCGCGTGGATCGGCTCGCTGTGCCCGAAGGTCTTCGCGGCGGCGCGCAGCCGCCCGACGAACTCCCGGTTGTCCATCTCGAGTTCGTCCTCTTCCGCGTCCGCGACGACGATCTCGCTCGCGGGCCCGATCAGGATCTTCGTGGTCGTCATGGTGCCGTCGTCGGCCACGGCCGGCACGTCGACGGTGTCGGCCCGGTCGCCTCCGGCGAGGGCCGCGGCGTACTCGATCACGGCGTCGGCGACGTCGTCACCGACCAGGATCGTGGTGGCGTCGTAGTGGATGTGCTTCATCGCGTACTCCTTCCCGGACCCATACAAACGCGGGGCGCGGGAACCGGCTTCAGGATGACCGCTGCGCGCGGTGGTCCGGGTCCGGGGACTCCAGGGCGTTCCACACGTCCGCCCAGACGAGCTCGAAGTCGACGGCGCTGATGCGGTCCGACCGGAGCGCCTGCTCCAGGATCGACAGGGCGTCGAGGGAGCCGGTGAGCAGGCGTTCGTCGCCGTGGACCTCGCGGCGGCCGTCGCCCAGGAACGTCGTCACGGTGACGGACCGCACCCGTGGGCGGAGCGCGCGGGTGGCACGGGCGAGGACCGCGAAGCCACCGCCGTAGACGAGCAGCGCGGTGGTCGTGCCGACGGCGGGGACCGAGACGGCGAGCACCAGGGCGGCGAGGGCGACGAGCGCCCCGACGGCCGGCCAGACGTGCCAGGCGCGCAGCAGCAGGCGCTCGCCGGTGTTCGTGCCGGGCGGGAACACGACCAGGGTCCGCGAGCTCCACAGCGTCCGGCCGACGGGCCGGATCGTGTACCGGCCCCACAGGTGGGTGCCGTCGAGCAGCCGGGTGCGGACCGGCAGCGCGGTCGTCATCGGTCGACCGGCGCGAGTTCGGTCCGGGCGGGCGCGAGTTCCGCGCGCACCGGCGCGAGTTCCGCCCGGACCGGTTCGACGACGTCGCGGTGCCGGACGGTCGCCAGGCACGGGAAGCAGACCAGGTCGCCTTCGCGGACGTCGGCGGGCAACGGAGCCGGGAGGCGGTGGAACGGACCGTCGGCCTGACCGTCACAGCGGGTGACGACGTACATCGGGGAGAGGGGAGCGGTGCTCCGGCGTCCGATCAGGCGCACCTGGTCGAGCACGGCGCAGGTCGGCAGGACCGCGTCCAGTTCCAGGAGCACCACGCCGGGGCGCGGTCGCCGCACGCGGGTGACCGACGCCACGGCGACGCTCACGTCGCGGGCCACCCAGCCGCGCGGCCGGTACCGCGGCGGGGACTGCTCGGCGGTGTGCACCGTCGGGGTGCCGGTGAGGTCGGCGAGCCGGACCATCGAGATGGCCGAGACGAGCAGGTCGTCGGTGGTCGCGACGGTGTGGGCCGGCCAGAGGGACGGGTCCATCGGATCGGGGAGCGACGCGCGGAGCGTCGGCATGATCGCAGTCAGTGTCACGACCACACGCTCTCGCGCGCTCGAACGGCGCGGAAGGGCTCCTGACGGAACCCCTACGGCCGGCGGCGGAGTCCTGACGGAGTGCTCACCGGCGGGTGGCCGAGCGCAGCGCTGCGGTCCACCCGAGGGAGATCACGCCGGCACCGATCAGGGTCTTCACCACGCCACCGAGGACGAACGGGTACAGCCCGTACTGCAGGGTCTGCTGCAGGTCGAGGCCGAGTGCCACCGTGAGCCAGGCCATCCCGGCGGCGAAGGTGACGACGGTGCCCAGGGCGAAGGACAGCAGCGCGTTCCGCAGCGGGCGGTCGCCGAAGCGCTCGGCGACCCATCCGACCAGGGCCGCGGCGGCGACGAAGCCGACGATGTACCCGCCCGAGGGACCGACGAGCACGCCGACCCCGGCCGAACCGTCCGCGAAGACCGGCAGCCCGACGACGCCGAGCAGCGCGTAGACGAGCATCGACATGGCACCGCGGCGAGCACCGAGGGCACTGCCGACGAGCAGCACGGCCAGGGTCTGCCCGGTGATCGGGACGGGCCAGATCGGGACGGACACCTGCGCGGCTCCGGCGGTCAGCAGTGCGCCACCGAGGACCAGGGCGGTGCTGACGACCGCGGTGCGGGGGAGCAGTGCGTCGGCGAGCGGACGGTGTGCGGCGGGGGTGATCGTGGTCATGGTGTTCCTCGCTGGGGGAAGAAGGAGGTCGGGGGAGAAGGGGTCAGACCGCGACGGCGGCCAGCAGGGACTCGGCGTCGCGTCGGGCCTCGGCCACCGCGGCGGCGTCGAGGCCGCAGGCGCGCAGGCAGGTCGCGACGAGGGCGTCGCGGTCGGCGTCCTGCACGGGCCCGGACCGGCGGAGCTGGATGACGGTCTCGGCGATCTGGATGAGCACGGCACCGAGGCGCGACGGGGAGACGCCGGATGCGACCTCTGCGGTGGCGGCGCGCGAGCCGAGGCGCCCGTAGGCCTCCTGCAGCTCCACGCGCTCGGCCCGGAAGCCGTCGTAGCGCTCGCCCTGCACCTCGGGCAGCAGGTACAGCGTGCCGATGTTGTGCGGCGTGCGGGCGAGGGTGTCCACGTCGGCGACGACCAGCGCGGCCAGGGCACCGGCGGCCGAGGCCGACTCCGGCACGAGCTGCTCGAGGCCGCGGACCAGCTCGAGGCTCGGACGCACCGAGGTCGTGAGCAGCTCGACGAGCATGTCGTCCTTGCCGGCGAAGTGGTAGTACAGCGAGGCCTGCCGGATCCCGACCCGTTCGGCGATCGCCCGGGTCGAGGTCGCGCTGATGCCGTTCTCGACGAACAGCGCGGCGGCGGCGTCGAGGATCTGGTCGCGGGGGCTCATCGCGGAGTCGGCGTTCGGCACGGCCCGAGGCCGGCCGGGGCGTACAGGCCGGTCGTCGGGGGTCATGCTCCCATCCTGGCAGCCGGCGTCCGTCACGACTGCTCCCGGTACGCGCGCCAGCCGCCGTGGTGGGTGATGTCCTCGGCGCCCTCGACCGCGAACGGCTCGACCAGGAACCCGGTGACCTCGGTGCCGTCGTCGAGCGCCACGGTGCCGATCGCCATCGGTGCCGGCAGGCCCGCGACGAAGGTGCCGAAGCCGGCGGCGGGCAGGCGCCAGACCTCCCCGACGATGCCGGAGCCCGGCGCAGCAGCGCCGGACGCGACCGGACCCACGCGGACCAGCCCGGGCTTGGGCGGCGCCGTGTCGAGGGCGTACAGCCGGTAGTCGGACGCGGTGCGGGCCTCCCGGACGAACGATCCGCCGGACGCGACCAGCTGTCCGTTCAGCGGCTGATCGCGCAGGTGCGCCCCGACGACCAGCAGGTCGAGGGTCGGGGCGGCGAACGCGGCCGCCAACGCCGCCAGGCGGCGGTCGCTGAACGCCGGACCGGTGAGCATCACGCCGAACGGCAGCCCGTCGACGAAGCCGGCGGGCACGGCGAGCGAGGCCATGTCGAGCAGGTTCGCGAAGTTCGTGTACCGACCCATCCGGCTGTTCGCGCCGATCGGGTCGGCCGCGACCTGCTCGAGCGTCGGGTGCCATGTCGTCGTCGGGGTGAGCAGGGCGGTCGTGCCCTCGAGGGCGGCGCGACCCGCTGCCCCGAACGCGTCGAGTCGTTCCTGGTCGACGAAGAGCTCCGCGGCGGTCGGTCGTGCACCGCCGAGCACGATCGCGGCGACGGACGGGTCGAGGTCGGCACCGACCTCGTCGCGGTGGGCCTCGATGTGGGCGCCGACGGCCGCGTACCGCTCGGCGACGAACGCGCCGTCGTAGAGCAGCGACGCGGCGTCGAGCAGGGGTGCGATGTCGACCTCGACCACCTGGTGTCCGAGCGTGCGGAACCGTTCGACGGCGGCGGCGAACGCCTCGGCCCAGCCGGGTGCGAGCCCCTCGAGCTGTGACGGCAGCGGTACCGCGATGCGCGGGACGGCGGGCAGGTCGGCGAGGGCCAGGTCGGGCCGTGCGAGCGGGTCGACGCCGTCCGGACCGGCCATCAGCTCGGCCGCCGTCCGCGCCAGGTCGAGCGACCGGGCGAACACCGTGACGCAGTCCTGCGAGCGGCAGGCGGGGACGACCCCGGTGTTCGGCACGAGCCCCTTCGTCGGCTTCACCCCGACCAGGTTGCCGAGCGCGGCGGGCACCCGGCCGGACCCGGCGGTGTCGGTGCCGAGCGCGAAGTCGACGATGCCCAGGGCGACCGCTGTGGCGGAACCGCTCGACGAGCCGCCGGAGATCCGCGTCGGGTCCCAGGCGTTCCGGACCGCGCCGAAGGGCGAGCGGGTGCCGACCAGGCCGGTGGCGAACTGGTCGAGGTTCGTCTTGCCGACGACGACGGCGCCGGCGGCGCGGAGCCGGGCGACAGCGGTCGCGTCGGCGGCGGGGTCGTGGGCGTAGGAGCGGGCGGCTGCGGTGGTGGGCAGGCCGGCGACGTCGATGTTGTCCTTCACGGCGAACAGCAGGCCCGCCAGGGGCAGCGTCGGGTCGACGGCGAGGGCCTCGGCCAGCACGTCGGTGCGGTCACGCAGGGTGATCCAGACCTCGGGGCGGTCGACGGCGTCGATGCGGGCGAAGGCGTCGCGGACGCGGGCCGCGGCGGACGTCGTGGCGGCCGCGGCGGCGGTCCCGCTCACGCTGCCGCTCCGATCGCGGCGAGGACCTGGCCCGGTGCGACCTGGTCGCCCGGCTTGATGTAGACCTCGAGCACGTGGCCCGGAACGGGTGCGTGCACCATCGACTCCATCTTCATCGCCTCCACGGCCAGCAGCTTCTGCCCCTCGTCCACGCGGTCACCCGGGCGGACGTCCACCTGCCACACGGTCGAGGTGAACGGGGCGTACACGGCGGTCGACCCCTCGGGCACGGTCACGGCGTCGGCCACCACGGCGGCCGGCTCGTCACGGACGTCGAACTCGCCCGACGCCCTCCACCGCTCCTTCTCCTCGCCGAACGCCTGCGCCTGCTGCGCCCGGAAGTCGGCGATGGACCCGGCGTTGTCGGCGAGGAACCGGTTGTACGACGCGATCGAGAACTCGCCCTCGACGGTCTCGAACGAGCCCCGCCCGGCGTCCGTCTCGGCCCGCAGCTCGAGCAGCTCGTCGGCACCGACCGGGTACCACTCGATCCGGTCGAAGAACCGCAGCGCCCACGGGTTCTCCTGGAACAGCCCGCCCCGGCGGAACCGGTTCCAGATCTGCACGGTGCGGCCGACGAACTGGTAGCCGCCAGGACCCTCCATGCCGTAGATGCACAGGTACGCGCCACCGATGCCGACGGAGTTCTCGGCGGTCCAGGTGCGGGCCGGGTTGTACTTCGTCGTGACCAGCCGGTGCCGGGGGTCGAGCGGGGTCGCGACCGGGGCGCCGAGGTACACGTCGCCGAGTCCGAGCACCAGGTAGCTCGCGTCGAACACGGTGCGGAAGACGTCGTCGACGCTCTCGAGCCCGTTGATCCGACGGATGAACTCGATGTTCCACGGCGTCCACGGGGCGTCGTTCCGGACGCCGTTCATGTACCGCTCGATCGCCAGGCGGGTGGCCGGGTCGTCCCACGACAGCGGCAGCTTGACGGTGCGCGACGGCACGACGAGCTGGTCGGTCGGCGGGATCTCGCCCTCGAGCTCGCGGAGCAGCCCCGCCACGTCGCGCGCCTTGAGCACGGACGCGTCGGTGTGCACCTGCAGCGAGCGGATGCCCGGCGTGATGTCGAGGATCCCCTTCGGCGTGTGCTCCTGCAGCTTCGTCATGAGCGCGTGCACGCGCATCCGCAGCGCGATGTCGAGGGTCATGTCGCCGTACTCGACGAGCACGTTGTCGTCGCCGTCGCGTCGGTACGCGACGCTCGGCCGCACGTCGGTCGCATCCAGGCGGGCGATCACGCCGTCGTCGCCGTCACCTCCGGTGCTGCCGTCGCTCCCGGTGCGCGGCACCGTCCTGGAGGCCCGGTGTGCGTCGAGCGCGGCGGCGTCGGCTTCGCGGACGGGGACGAACCGGACCGTGTCACCGGGTCGGAGCTGGCCCAGCTTCCACAGGTCGCCGCTGGCCACCACGGCGGGGCAGACGAAGCCGCCGAGCGACGGCCCGTCCGGCCCCAGGATGATCGGGGTGTCCCCGGTGAAGTCGATCGCACCGACCGCGTACGGGGTGTCGTGGATGTTCGACGGGTGCAGACCGGCCTCGCCGCCGTCGGTCCGCGCCCACTCGGGTCGGGGGCCGATGAGCCGGATGCCGGTGCGCGCCGAGTTGTGGTGCACGGCGTAGTCGGTGGCGTAGAAGACGTCGAGGTCGGCGCGGGTGAAGAAGTCCGGGGCCGCGTGCGGGCCTTCCGTGACGCCGATCTCCCACGCGTCGGTCAGGGCGGTGCGACGGTCGGCCGGGGTCGGCCCGCCCACCAGACCCAGACGGGTACCGGACGGGAACGCCGGGTGCGGGGCGTCCGAGTCCGGGGAGCCCGGGCGCAGGACGTCGCCGGCGAGCAGTGCCCGACCGGCGTGGCCACCGAAGCCACCGAGCGTGAAGGTCGCGGTCGACCCGAGGTACGTCGGCACGTCGAAGCCGCCGCGGACCGCCAGGTAGGTGCGGAGGCCCGGACCGGGGGCCGTGCCGATCGCCAGGGTCTGGCCGGCGCCGACCTCGACCGGCTCCCACAGCGCCACGGGTTCGCCGTCGAGGGTGACCGGGGCCGGTGCACCCGTGAGCGCGACCACCGAGGCGGCCGAGAACCGGAGCGTCGGGCCGGTGGCGGTGACCTCGAGCGCGGGGGCGCCGTCGGGGTTGCCCACCGCGCGGTTCGCCTCGGCGAAGGACGCCGCGTCGAACGGGCCGCTCGGCGGCACACCCACCTGCCAGTACCCGACCCGGCCGGGCAGGTCCTGGATCATCGTCATGGTGCCCGGCGCGACGACGTCGATGCGCGGGTCCGGGTCCTCCGTTGCGTCGAGCGTCGAGGTGGAGTGCGTGGCGGTGCGGAGCTCGAGGTCGTCGGTCAGCGCACGGAGGAGCCCGGCGTTCGTGACGATGCCGTCGATGCGGGTGGTCGCGAGCCCGTCGCGCAGCAGGTCGAGGGCGTCGTCGCGGGTCTCCCCGGTCGCGATCACCTTCGCGAGCATCGGGTCGTAGAACGCGGACACCTCGGAGCCGGTCTCGACCCAGCCGTCGACGCGGATGCCGGTGCGCTCGCCGGATGCGGTGGTCGCGCTCGGGAACACCGCCTGGGTGACGAGGCCGCTGGAGGGCAGCGAGCCCTTCGCGGGGTCCTCGGCGTAGACGCGGGCCTCGACGGCGTGGCCGTTCGGGGTCCAGGTGCGGTCGAACACGTCGGGGTCGATGCCGGCGGCACCGTCGCGGGCCAGGCGGAGCATGAGCTCGACGAGGTCGACGCCGAACACTTCCTCGGTGACCGGGTGCTCGACCTGCAGGCGGGTGTTCACCTCGAGGAACGACGCCTCTTCCCGCACCGGGTCGTAGACGAACTCGACGGTGCCGGCGCTGCGGTACCCGACGCTCTCGGCCAGGCGGCGGGCGGACGCGTGCAGCTCGGCGCGGACGTGCTCGGGCAGCGCCGGTGCCGGGGCCTCCTCGATGACCTTCTGGTTGCGGCGCTGCAGGGAGCAGTCGCGGTCGCCGATCACGGCGACGCGGCCCTCGCCGTCGCCGAAGAGCTGGACCTCGACGTGCCGGGCCGGCCGCACGAGCCGTTCGAGGAAGATGCCGGCCGACCCGAAGTTCGCGGTCGCCAGCCGGACGACGCTCGTGTAGGCCTCGCGGACCTCGTCGAGCGTCGAGCAGGCCTGCATGCCGATCCCGCCGCCACCCCCGGTGGCCTTGAGCATGACGGGCAGCCCGATGCGCTCGGCCTCGGTCACGGCGTCGTCGACGCTGGCGAGCAGCCCGGTGCCGGCGAGCATCGGGACCCCGGCGGCTGCGGCGAGCTCGCGGGCGGTGTGCTTCGCGCCGAACCGGACGATCTGGTCGGCGGTCGGTCCGACGAACCGGATGCCGGCGTCCTCGCAGGCGCGGGCGAACTCGGTGTTCTCGGACAGGAACCCGTAGCCGGGGTGCACGAGCCCGGCGCCGGTGTCCTTCGCCGCCTGCACCACGGCGTCGATGCGCAGGTACGAGTCGCGGGCGGGTGCGGGACCGAGCCGGACGGCGGTGTCGGCCTCGCGGACGTGGGGTGCCGCGCGGTCGGCGTCGGAGTAGACGGCGACGGTGCGCATGCCGAGTGCCTTGGCGGAGCGGATGATGCGGCGGGCGATCTCACCGCGGTTCGCGACGAGGACGGTGTCGGTGCTGAGCGCGGGGGTCTGGTTCACGGTGGCGGTCCCGGTGGGGTCGGGCGCGGCGGTCACGGCTGGACCACGATCATGCGCAGCGGCGTGCAGGAGAAGTCGTTGCAGGGGTTGTTCATCTGCGGGCAGTTCGAGACGACGACGAGCACGTCCCGCTCGGCCCGGATCGCGACACGCTTGCCCGGGGCGCTCATGCCGTCGACGATGCCCAGGGCGCCGTCGGCCTCGACCGGCACGTTCATGAACCAGTTGAGGTTCGACACGATGTCGCGGGCACCGAGTCCGTGGCGGCCGGCCTCGGCCAGGAAGTTCTCGCGGCAGCCGTGCTGGTACTGGGTGTGGTGCCCGTACCGCAGGGTGTTCGACTCCTTCGAGCACGCGCCGCCGATGGTGTCCTGCCGGTCGATCTCGTTCGCGACGACGGTCATCAGCGGACGGCCCTCGTTCGACATCAGGACGGTGCCGGTGCGGACGTACGCGTTGCCCTGGGCGGCGAGGGTGTCCGGCACGCTGTACCGCTCGTCGGGGTCGTGGGCGTCGTAGAGCAGGCAGTCGGCGCTCTGGTTGCCGCCGACGTCGACGATGGTGAGCACCTGGCCGGCACGGACCACGGCGGACCACGGTGCGAGCGGGGCGACCCGGTCGTCGCGGACCACCGTGCCGGGCACCAGGGACTCGCTCCAGTCGAGGGCGACGTCCGGGTCGTGGACGGCCCCGACGGGGACGGTGGAGGTGCGGGTGTGGGTCGTCGTACCGGTCATCACAGGCCTCGGGCTTCCGCGTAGTCGATCGAGTTCAGGTAGGCGCGGGTGAGCTCCGGTGTCGCGGTGAACCGTTCGTCGGCCGCGGTCGTCGGGGTCCCGCGCCAGGCGTGCACCCGGAGCGGTCCGACGACGTAGTCCGGTCGCGGGTCGATCGGGTGCGCGACGTCGGCGACCAGCACGAGCAGCGGCAGCTCGGCGACGAGCGTGACGTGGGTGCCTGCTCCGGCCGAACCGGTGAAGGTCATCGCCCCCTCGTCGTCGATCCGCACGCCCTGGAAGAACGAGACGCTCGGTGGCAGGTCACGCTTGGTGAGCCCGTGCTTGGCGGCGGCCTTCGCGAAGAGCGACCGACCGCTCGGGGAGCGTCCCTCGGGTGCGGCGTCGCCGTACTTCCGTTCGTTCCACGCGTCGGTCGAGGTGCCGCAGAAGGCGTCGTGGTGCCCGGAGGTGTCCTCGAGCACGGTCGCCAGTGCCCGGCCGTCCCCGCTCAGCAGCGGCGACCCCTGGCCCAGGTACGCCTGCCACGGGATCTTCTGGGTGTCGGCGACGTTGAGCCGCTCCCACGGTTCGAGCGCGTTGCACACCAGGACGTTGGCGCAGGCGTCACCCGTCGGGTCGTCGAACCGCAGCCGTGACCCGCGGGCCAGCACCTTGTGCGTGTACCCGCCGGGTGCCACCGTCTCCGCCCACACGAGCTGCGCGGGGTCGACGCCCGCGGGGGCGAACGGCGACGACGACGCCGGCAGGTACGGCATGTACTCGGACTGCGAGCCGGCCTGGGCACGTGCGTCGGACCGGGAGGCGAGCACGCTGTCGGTCTGGTGGAGGTCGCGCATGGGGTTCCTTCCGGGTCAGGCTTCGACGGAGGCGGAGGCGGACGCCGGGGCCTCGGCCACCGGGTTCGCGGCAGCCGCGGCTGCGGGGACGGGCACCGCCGCGGTGGTGGGGACCTCGGCAAGGGTGATCGGGCCGTGCACCCGGTGCCGCCAGCTCGACCACGCCCAGCCGACGAGCAGCACGCCGCCGATGAACAGCAGGGCGCTGTACTGCAGCCACCACGACGTGCCGGTCAGGTCGTAGATCTCCGGCCGGGGCCAGATGAGGTTGATCGCCATGCCGATCTGGAACGCCACGGCCAGGGCGTTGAGCGGGATGCCCCAGCGGCCGAGGGTGAACAGCGGCTTGCCGTCCTCGTCCACCCCGGTCGGCAGGCCCGTGCGACGGAGCGTGATGCGCTGGACCAGCAGCGGCCCGGTGACCCCGAGGTAGGCCAGGTAGAGCATCGCGATGCACAGGCTCGACAGGGCGGTGAAGATCGCGGACTGCCCGATGTTGACGGCGAGGGCCAGCCCGGCGCCGACCCCGACGACGATCGACGCGGCGATCGGGGTGCCGGTGCGGGGCGAGACCCGGGCGAGGGTGCGGTGGAAGGGCAGCGCCTTCTCGCGGGCCATCGAGTAGACCATCCGGGCGCCGGCGGTCTGCACGGCCAGGGTGCAGGCGAAGACGGCGACGGCGACGGTGCAGAGCAGGAGCCGCCCGAAGACGTCGCCGAGGGTCGAGGTGATCACCCACGCCAGGCCCTGCGAGGCGAGCTTGCCGTCGGTCAGGCTCGGCGCGGCGACCAGGGCGCCGATGATGAGCAGCCCGCCGCCGAGGCCGGAGACCGTCAGCGCCCGGACGATCGTCTTCGGGGTGGTCCGGCGCGGGTTGTGGGTCTCCTCCGCGAGCTCACCGGCGGAGTCGAAGCCGACCATCACGTACGCGGCCATCAGCGAGGACGCCAGGAACGCCCACACGTACGGCTCGGTGCTCGTCGAGCCGGCGGTCGTGAACACCACGGAGGCACTGCGGTGCGGCAGCAGGAACAGGGCGCCGATGAGCACGACCACGCCGACGATCTCGATGAGCACGCCGAAGCTCGTCACGCGGGCCATCAGCCGGACGCTCGTGATGTTCACGATCGTGGTCACGGCGAGCATCACCAGCCCGAGGACCACCGCGTTCGCAGCACCGGTCGGCGACGCGACGGACGGGTCGGCGCCCGGACCGCCGACGATCTGGAATCCGTCCCAGATCGCGGGGAGCACGGCCTGCACGGCGATGGCCGCCACCGCGACGGTGAGGATCTGGCCGATGATCATCGTCCAGCCGGTGAACCACCCGAACCGGGCTCCGGCCAGACGGCTCGACCACTGGAAGATCGCGCCCGAGATCGGCCAGCGGGCCGCGAGCTGCGCGAAGTTCAGCGCCACGAGCAGCTGGCCGCCGAAGACGAGCGGCCACGCCCAGAAGAACGCAGCACCGCCCAGCCCGAAGCCGAGTCCGAACAGCTGGAAGACCGTGGTGAGGATCGAGACGAAGGAGAAGCCCGCCGCGAAGGAGGAGAACGAGCCGACCCCGCGGTGGAGCTCCTGCTCGTAGCCGAGGCTGGCGAGCCCCTGCGTGTCGACGTCGGACGAGGCGCGCGGTGCGTGGAGCGGTGCTTGCGGAGAACGCATGACTGCAGACCTTTCGCGGAGTACCTGTCGGGTGACAGGTAGTGCGACAAGTGTCTTGCGGCCCTGTGTCGGCGCCGTTGCCCGTCTGTTTCGAGTGCGTGACGGGAAGCGGCGGCGTGTAAACGTTCCGAGTCGGCGGGCGGTTCAGCCGCCGCGGGGGATCACTCGATGTCGACGTCCCGCTTGCCCCGGCGGACGATGAGCGGGTCCGGCTTGCCGATCACGTCGGCGTCCTTGTCCGGGTAGTCGAACTGCGTCAGGAAGTACCGCATCGCGTTGAGCCGTGCGCGCTTCTTGTCGTTCGACCGCACGATCGTCCACGGCGCGTACCGCTTGCTCGTCCGGGTGAACATCGCCATCTTCGCCTCGGTGTAGTCCTCCCACCGGTCGAGCGACAGCAGGTCGATGTCGGACAGCTTCCACCGCCGCACCGGGTCGAGCTGCCGCATCGCGAACCGGGTCCGCTGCTCGCGCCGGGTCACCGAGAACCAGAACTTCGTCAGGTGGATGCCGGAGTCGACGAGCATCCGCTCGAACTGCGGCACCTGGGTCATGAAGGACTCGTACTCGTCGTCGTCGCAGAACCCCATCACCCGTTCGACGCCGGCACGGTTGTACCAGGAGCGGTCGAACAGGACCATCTCACCGGCGGCCGGCAGGTGCTGCACGTACCGCTGGAAGTACCACTCACCGCGCTCGCGCTCGGTCGGCTTGCTCAGCGCGACCACCCGCGAGGTCCGGGGGTTGAGGTGCTCCGTGAACCGCTTGATCGTGCCGCCCTTGCCCGCGGCGTCACGCCCCTCGAACAGCACGACGACCTTCTGCCCGGTGTCCTCGAGCCAGTACTGGCACTTCAGCAGCTCGATCTGCAGCAGGTACTTCTGGTACTCGTACTCGTCCCGCGGCAGGCGTTCCGAGTACGGGTAGTCGTCCTGCCAGGTCAGCACCGGGTTGCCGTGCGGGTCGATCAGGTCCGGGTCGGCCGTCTGGCCGCCCGCGACGCTGTACCCCTCGGTCCGCAGCTGTTCGATGTACTCCCGCAACGGCTGCGAGTACGGCGCTGTGTCCACGGTGTCCTCCCTCTGCGAGCCGATCGGCTGTCGGCCCCAGAACCATCCTGGCCCGGCCACCCGCACGACCGCCCCACGCCTCGCCCTGGACGCGACCCGACGACGGCCTGGAGGCGCGGTGCGGGCCCGCCCCGTGCCTCCCGACCGCATGTGGCCCTTCACAGGCATGATGGGGCCATGACGGACCAGGCCGAGATGATCCACCCCGAGATCGCACCGAGCGGAGACGGGTGCGTCGAGTGCGACGCGACCGGCTCGTGGTGGGTGCACCTGCGCCGCTGCGCCGCTGCGCGGCGTGCGGCCACGTCGGCTGCTGCGACGACTCCCTCAACACGCACGCGACGCGGCACTGGGAGGAGACCGGGCACGCGGTCATCCAGAGCTACGAGCCCGGCGAGACCTGGGCCTGGGACTACCGCGACGACACCCGCTCCGAGGGGCTCGAGCTCGCAGCCCCCACCAGCCACCCCGTGACGCAGGCAGTCCCCGGGCCGGCGGATCGCCTTCCCGGGGACTGGTTGGAACTGCTCGGCGGATCGCGCTGATCCGCGGCGGTCGTCAGGTCAGTTCAGCCCGACCTGCGTCGCCGCGTACTCGGCCTGCGGCTGCGTGAACTGGTTCCCTGCGGACGACGTGAGCTGTGCGATGAGGCTCGCGCGCGAGAAGCCCATGCCCGAGGACATGTAGCCCTCCGCGGCGGTGACTGCCTGTGCGTTCCAGTCGGCCCCGGCCTTCGCGACGGCGTCCTGCGCCTGCTCGGGGGTGAACTGGTTGCCGGCGCTCGACGTCAGCTGGCCGTTCAGGCTGGCCTCGGAGAACCCCATGCCCGAGTCGAGGTACCCCTTGGCTGCGGCGAGTGCCTGCGCGTTCCAGTCGGCACCGGAGTGGTCGATGGCCCACTGTGCGTCCGCCTGGGCGAACCCGTTGCCCGCGCTCGAGGTCAGCTGCTGGAGCAGGCTGGCGGCGGAGAAGCCCATGCCGGAGTCGAGGTAGCTCTTCGCAGCGGCAGCTGCCTGGAGCTGTCCGACGGTGCCGGATGCCTCGGCAGGCTTCTCTGCGGCGGCCTTCTCGGGGGTCTTCGGCTTCGCCGCCTTCTTCGACTCCTCGGTCGCAGCGGCCGGGCTGGCAGCGGCGACCTCGGTGGCGGCGGGAGCGTCAGGGGCAGCAGAGTCGTCGGAGGAGCCGCTGTAGACGCCCGCGAGCATGCTGCCGAGGACCACTGCGACCGCGCCGAGGACGGTCCCCGCGACGGCACGGCGCCCCTTGCGACGGATGCCGATGATGCCGAGCACCACCGCGACGACGCCGAGGAAGATGCCGAACGCGTTGGTCGGCGGAATCACCGCGAAGAGGATCCCGAGGATCCCGAGGACGACCGCTGCGGTGCCGAGGCGGCCTCGTGCCGGACGCGGCTCGGGGGCCGCGGGAACGTAGGCAGGAGGCTGCTCGGTGGGGGTTGTCTCGGGCATGTCGGGTTCTCCGGAAGTTCTGAGGATCAGCAAAGGCGAGCAAACGTTACAACCGGTCCGGACCCCGTTGCACCGCAGAGATCGAGTCAGCTCGGAACCTTGCGCGAACCCGCAGCGATGTGGTTCGGCGACCACCCAGAACTGGGGGACCACGCCGCTTTCGCGGCTCGCGTTCGGCGGACAGGGCAAGAGAAAGAGGCACGGAGCCAGCTGGCTCCGTGCCTCTCAGTCGTTCGTCAGGTCAGACGGCCGCGGTCGCCTCGTCGCGGTGCGGGAGCTTCCAGCCCGGACGCACGAAGTGGCAGGTGTAGCCGTGCGGGTTCTTCTCGAGGTAGTCCTGGTGCTCGTCCTCGGCCTCCCAGAACGGGCCGGCCGCGGTGACCTCGGTGACGACCTTGCCGGGCCAGATGCCCGACGCGTCGACGTCGGCGATGGTGTCGAGCGCGACCTGCTTCTGCTCGTCGGTCGTGTAGAAGACGGCCGAACGGTAGCTGCGACCGATGTCGTTGCCCTGGCGGTCCTTCGTCGACGGATCGTGGATCTGGAAGAAGAACTCCAGCAGGTCCCGGTACGAGATCTGGGACGGGTCGAAGACGATCTCGACCGACTCGGCGTGGTCGCCGTGGTTGCGGTACGTCGCGTTCGGCACGTCGCCGCCGGAGTAGCCGACGCGGGTGCTGACGATGCCGGGACGACGACGGAGGAGCTGCTGCGCTCCCCAGAAGCATCCGCCGGCGAGGATGGCGGTCTCGGTGGTGGTCATGGTGGCCTCCTGGGCTCTCGTGTCACTGGCTGCGACACCGTGTGGTGCAACCGGCAACAGGGACGATCTGTTCCCGTCGTCAGGTCCGCTGTGGGGCACGGACCCACCCGGGTGTGCGGTCGGTACGACTCGACCCTACGAGTCCGTGCTCCGTGTCACCCCTGCGCTACGGTCAGGCCACATGAAGCGGTCATCCGTGCACGACGAGGGGCAGCGCCGTCCGCGTGGTTCGTGGGGACTGGGGCTCGCGCTCTGTTCCCTCGTGTTCCTCGAGGTGTTCGCGACGATCGGCTCGCTGCCGGGGATGGTCGCCGCGCAACTGGAGCAGTACACGCCCTGCGCTTCCGACGCGACGTTGCAGTGTTCGTACGCCGTCGGGGAGACCGCGCAGTTCCTCGTACCGCTGGTCGCACTCATCGTCACGATCACGACCTGGGTCATCGGAGCGTCCGGTGTTCCCACGGTGCGGCGACGGGTAGTGACGCCAGCGATCGGCCTCGTGGTCATCGTCCTGACCTTCGTGCTCGGCGTCGTCGCGATCGATCTGTCGATCAGGTGACCGTCGTCAAGCGAACTCGCTGCCACACGCTCCCGAGGACCTGATGCCGTTCACTCCAGGTCGGTTTCGAGACCGGGCCGACTGCGGGGTGGATGGCGTCGTCGACGGACTCAGGAGCGCTGGTCTCGGTGCCCGATAGCCGATCGGCTACCGTCTCGAAGGGTGTGACGATGACAAATCACCAGGCGATCGCCCGCCGCATCGATGCGCCCGGGGAGTACGCGATCGAGGTCGGAGCCGGGGCCTGGAAGATCCGTGGGCTGCTGCACGCCATTAACCGGAACCCTTCAGCCTATGGCGTCGAACCAGCGTCCTGACGGACGAGTCACCTCCCTATACAACCCGCCATCAATGGCGCGTGCGAGGGCATGGCCGCCCGTTTACGATGAGGTGCCGAACGGCTCCGAACAAACAGGGGGACATGCGATGAGCAAGATCAAGCAGGCACTGGCCGGTATGGGGATGGTCGTGGCGCTGGCGGGAGTGGGTGTCGTTCTGCCCGCTGCTGCGGCTCCTGCGCAGGCGCGTCCACTCGTCTGTCACACGTGGACCGAGACGGTCCACGCGAAGAACTGCGACAAGAAGCGGCAGATCTGCACCGCGTACATTTACCACCGGATCTGCGACTGAACGACAGGCAGCAACCACAGTAGGGGTCGGGCGCCGTCATCGGTCGCGCGACCCCTGCTCGTCAACCAGCGCACGTGCAGTCGTCGTCGTCAGCGCGTCCCGCCCGCAGAACGATGCGGAAACTGCACGGCTGAGGTGCCTATCTAGCCGACACGCGCCCGTGTGCCGTGTCGCGGGGGTGTCAGTGTGCGGCGTCGTACGCGTCGCGGACGGCTTGGCTGATGCGGCCGCGGGAGGAGACCTCGTGGCCGTTCGCGTTGGCCCAGTCGCGGATCTTGGCGAGCGCTTCCGAGTTCCCACGCTTCGGCGCACTGCCAGCAGTAGTGCGGACGGAGCGGCCGTTGGCCTTGCGTGCGGCGGCGATGTAGTCGGAGAACGTTTCGCGGAGCGCGTCGACGTTGTCGTCGGTGAGGTCGATCTCGTAATAGGCGCCATCTGCCCTCGCGCTCCAACCACAGCACGGGCGAGGCGCCGGCATGCCCCCCCCCCCCCCGGGGGGCTGTGCGGAGGACGCCGGTGCGTGGCGTGCGGCCGACGGTTTCAGCCGGCTTTCCCGGTGTTTGCGTGTCCAAAACGCCGCTCTCGTTTAGTTATCTTGGGCTTTTCGGGGCTTATCCGTGGAATCACGACGGTAACTTCCAGTCCGCGCGGGTCGAGATTACGCATTGAAGCAGTGCCTCCGGCGAGCTGGGCTGTGGCTTGGACGATCGCGAGGCCGAGTCCGGATCCTCCGAGTTTCGGCTGGCCGTCAGTCGGTCGCGCTGTACGCGCCTTGTCCGGCCTGGTAAATCGGTCGAACGCCACGGCGATGAAGTCCGGAGGCACACCGGGGCCGTCATCAGTGACCGTCAGCCGGGCGGAGCTGTCTTCCAGCGACCAGGCGACTGTGATCGTCCCAGATTCCGGGAGTGCGTCGATCGCGTTGCTGGCAGTGTTGGTGATGAGTTGACTCATTCCGCGGCGATCCAGTCGGAACACGTGGGGTTCCTGCGTTGCATTTTCTTCCGAGTCGGATCCGTCTTGCGGATCGATGTCGAATTCGATCGTGATGTTTTTTGCGGCTGCGATCATTCGTAGGCGGTCTACTGCTACCAGTACTTCATCGCTGAGCTCTTCCCAACTGGTGAGCGTTCGCGACGTCGAGTCCACGCGTTCGGCTTCGTCCGCTCGGGAGAGGGTAAGGAGGTCGTTCGCGAGTCGCGCGAGTCGCGCGACGTTGTGCTGCGCTTGCTTGACGTGAACTTGGAGTGCGGCGGCGTCGCCCCTGTCGAGTGAAGCGAGTTCCAGTTGCGTTGTGAGTATGGCGAGGGGGGTGCGGAGTTCGTGGCTCGCGTCGGATACCATCTGGCGCTCGCGTGCGGCAGCGTCGCGCGTCCTGCTCAAGAACTCGTTCAAGGTGCGTGCAAGAGCTTGGAGTTCGTCCCGAGCGTCTCCAACGGGAAGGTCGGCGTCGGCTTCTCCGGCGCTGAGTCGTTCTGCTTCGCGACGCATCCTCGAGACGGGCCTGAGCGCGGCGCAGGACAACAGCCATGTCGCGCCGCCGAAACAGGCCAGAACCAGCACGCCGGCGACGACGACGCCGCCGGTCAGCGAGTCGATGACGAGCGCCTCTCCCTGAGCGTCACTTGCGGCGATTACGGTCCAACGCCCCGAGGCGCTTTGCGGATGATCGACGACGACCCGGTACGACGAGCCAGCCTGGATCGCCGTTGAGGAGCCGTCGTCAAATCGCGCGATCTCGGGTAGCTTCCGCAGCAGCGAATGCTGTTCGATTGATGAAAGAACACGCTTGCCGCTCGGATCGAGGACGGCGACAAGCTGCCCGTTTCCTGGCGCACGGAAACTCGGGTCCGCTGAGCGTTCCACTTCCGTCACGTACGGGCTAGCGTCCGCGCGAAGCAATGTGCGGGTTGCGTTCGCGACAACGTTGTCCACCTGAACGCGCATCACCATGACCAGCGCGGCGATGACCAGCGCGGCGACCCCTACGCTCCCGAGCGTCAGGCGCGCGCGCAGCGACAGGTTGCGTAGGCGTCGAATCATTGGCCGCTACTCCATCGTGATTCGCCCAGCTGAGGCGGTGCATTGCGTGTCATGGTCTCACCAAGCAGAACAGATGGGCGCGTGACCGGGCAGCCGGTGTCGCGCCCATCCTAAGAGAACTTAGAGGCGTTGAATTCGCGTGATGGTCACCGGGTGGCTTCCGAAGACGATGAAGCCGTCCGGCGGAAAGCTGTACTGATGTCCCCCGTAGTTGATGTATGCCTCGCGGTCGCCCGCCGCGAAGCGCTTCAATGGGCCCCAGCGGCCGGACAGCGACCCGGTGCCGGTGTAGCCATAAGGCACCGATGAGGTTGTTGTCATGCAGAGGCTGGTTGAAGTGCAGCCGGGTGACGAGAACGACAAAGCATCGGTGTGTACTCGTGAATTGGGCTTGTACGCCGCTGTGACCTTGCCCGTTGCGCCGTCGACCAGCAGGTATACCTGGCCGCCAGACCACTCGACCTGGTGGATCTCCGCTTCCGTCTGCGTGCCGGCCAACGCGTGGAGCTGGGCGTCATACTGGGCGGTGTTTGGTGCGTTGCTCACCGTTGGTGTGGCTTCGAGTCCAGTCGACGCAGAAGCCATTGTGGGAACCGCGATTGCTACGGCGAGCCCGAGTGCTACCCCGAGCGAAGTCAACCGGCGCGACCTCTTGGTGATGTTCATAGTCTTCTCCCCGGGAGGCTGACGTCCGCAGCGCTCCTCGCACAAGCATGGGTGGGAGGTTTTGACAAGCCAAGGCGCGGAACCGCAACGCCTCGGCAGTGGGAGGGATTTGGCAGTTGGTGAACCTGAATCTTAGATCACGTTCAGGAGTAGCCGTTGAGCCTGCAGGGTCGCCGGATCACCTTCCTTCAAGAGACCATCTCTCGGTCTGAGCGCGGAGGGTAAGCGCGACAGGAAGGACGCGTATGAACAGGACACTTTACGAAAGTGAACTATTCGTGCGGCGTGCCGACCTGTGAACGTCATGTCGGGGCGAACGCGAACAGCCGGCCACCCCTCGAGGTGGCCGACTGTTCCGCTGGCAGAGTGGCGTCAGTGCGCGGCGTTGTAGGCGTCGCGGACGGCCTGGCTGATGCGGCCGCGGGAGGAGACCTCGTGGCCGTTCGCGTTCGCCCATTCGCGGATCTTCGCGAGCTCTTCCGAGTTGCCACGCTTCGGCGCGCTGCCGGCGCTGGTGCGGCCAGCGCGGCTGGTGACCTTGCGTGCTGCGGCGATGTAGTCGGAGAACGTTTCGCGGAGCGCGTCGGTGTTGTCGTCGGTCAGATCGATTTCGTAGTGGCCGCCATCGAAAGAGAAGGACACGGTGCGGCCCTTGCCGTCTTCGATGGTGTCGCCGGTGAGGTCGTCGACGAGGTGCGTGGTGACTTTCTGCGCCATGGGAGGTCGCCTTTCGCTCGTAGATTCCCTCCACCCTGGCATAGCTGCTCACCGAGGACGCTTCGTTGGTTCCTTCCTGACCAGGGGCGCGTGCCACAGAAACCCCTGCCATGTCTCACAGAGGGATCGACTACCGGACAGCCGCAGCCTTAATCGCTTCGACGATGGCTGCGATGGTCACTGGGTCGCTCGTGGAAGTCGCGTCGATGACCAACGGGGCCTCCTGTACCGGTGGCTCGAAGCTCGCGCCGTGCTCTGCGAGCACCGCGTCCGTAACGTCGGGCCGCACCTGCCCCAACCTGTTGGCCAGGACCCGTTCCCGCTGCAACTCCGGACTGATCTGCACCCACACGAGTACGAACGGCACCCCTGCAGCTGATGCGGTCGCGCGCCACTCGTCGCGGATGAAGCGCGGCGATCCTGTGTCATCGACCACGACGTGGTGGCCAGCAGCAAGGAGCACGCCCGCACGCGCGTGCGCGATCCGGTTCGTGGCCGCCCACTCCTCCAACGGGATGCCCTGTCCACCGTGAAGTCCACGCTCCTCATTGATCCGGTCAAGGCTCAATAGCTCACCCGCCAATGCGTTGGACAGCGCAGCAGCCAACGTGCTCTTACCGGAGAACGACAACCCACACGTCAGCACCAGCGCCATGCTTCGGACCCTACAACTGTCCATGCCGCCGGGTACCACCAAGCTAAGTGGATACCCCCGCGAGTGCCGGCTGCAGGCGCCCTGTAGGCGATCGGCTATCGAACGGACGCGGGGTGAGCTTGCCAGAGCCAGCGCAGAGCGTCGGGGAGGAGTACTCCGCCGTGGTTGGGTGAATGGTTGCCGTCGCCGACAACGAGGCGAAAGTCGTAGCCCGCGCGTCCGAGCGCAGCCGCGGTGTCCAGGCTCTCGGCGAACCAATTCCACTCAGGCTCGTTCCAGTGCAAATCGCGGTGAGCGGCGTGGAGGAACAGACGTGTCTGCCTGCGGGGTTCGGTAGCAAAAAGGGCCGGGTACGGGTTGCCGCCGGGCATCTGCGCGAAGCTCGGATTGAAGGCGATCGCTCGACCCAGGCCCTCGGGTCGGCTCCACGCCGCGGTGACGGCAGCGTTCCCGCCGCTACTGCCACCACAGATGCCGCGCATCATCGGATCGTCCGAGACCGCGTAGCGCTCTCGCACGATGGGGAGTACCTCGTCGAGGAGGAAGCTGGCGTACGTGTCGTTGAACGCGTCGTACTCAGCGTTGCGGTGCTTCGTCGGCGTTCCGTTGACATCGAGCACGCCAGGGTCCACAAATACGCCAATCATCTGTGGCAAGTCACGCTTGGCAGCGAGGTTGTCGAGGACGATCCCACCGCGGACGTCGCCGTCGGGATCGAGGTACCACCAGCCGTCGTTGAAGAACATGACCGCGCTCGGCTCGTCGGCCCGATGCCCTGCTGGGCGGTGCACCCACACACTTCGCGTGGTACCCGGGAAACGCTGGCTCTCTTCGAGCTCGAACTGTTCGACCGAGCCTGGCTCAACGCCGACGCGTGTCACAGAGTCAGGTCCGTACTCGTACGAGACGTTGTCCTGAGACAGCGGCAGAGCAGCGAATGGTTGCGGCGTCGACACGCTCGGATGCTACCGGGATCGCTTCGTCCCCCATAGCGATGGCTTACCGGAACACCTCGGGCAGCGCGCCAACGAACTTGTCAAAGTGGCTGTACCAGACGGAGTGGGCTGCTCCGGGGACGTCCCGGACGATCACGCCCCGGCTCTCGTGGTGCGCCGCTGTCACGTCATTGACGTACAGGCTCGGCTTCGCTCGCACGATGATCGATCCGGGCTCCGGCTCGAAGGACACCCCAGGCCCCGTTGCCGGCGACGCCGCCGTGGCCGGATCGAAGTGGTCCGCTGCACGAGCCTCGACAACGCAGTCCTGGTCGCTGTAGAACGGCCGCGATGCTCGAAGCCCGTCGTACGTGCGCGCTCGTTTGTCCTGCTCGTACTCGGCGGTGAGTTCGGTGCGGTCCCAGCCGCCGCGCGACGTGAAGGGAGCATCAATGTAGACCGAGAGCGCCGGGGCCAGCAGCCCGGCGTCCACAGCCGCTGCGAGGAGCATCGCACCGTACGAATGGCCCATCACGAGGTCAGGCGTCGGTCCGCATTCGTCGGCAACGGACTCCGCGATCGATCGGGCGGCCCGATCTACCGTCAAGGTGTCGTCGCGCGGTGACAGTCCGTGGCCCGGAAGATCGACCACTGAGACGCGATAGCCGCTCGCGACCAGCAGCGGCACTACTCGCCACCAGCTCTCGCGAGAACCCATCATCCCGTGCAGCAGCACCGCCGTGCGGTCCCCCTGGCCATGCACCTCAACGTGGAGCTTCATCGGGGTATCGAAACACATCCTGCTCCACGGGCCGGCTGTCTCGTTAGCCGATCGGCTACTAGGCGGCGTGCGTGGCTTCCGCCCAGGCGTCGCGTATCCGGTTGACCTGCTCCTCCACAGTCATGTCCGTGACGTCGATGACGAGGTCAACCGCGGGAGGAGCGGCAGTGATCCGATGCAGCAGCTCGAACTCTTCGTCTGTGATGTACACCGGGCGGGTTGCGGCTCGAGCGCGGGCTTCGTCGAGGCTGATTGCTAGGTGCACGATGAAGCATTCCGGCAGCTGCGCGCGGTACACGGGCAGAACCTCCGTGGTCACTACATCGGATACTGTGACGGCGAAACCGTCGGCGTGGAGGTTCCGCGCGAGGTCTGCCACGTTGCGGGCAGCCAGCTCATGTTGCGCCTGACCTTCCGGACCAGACCACAGCGTTGCGGCTCCGCTGACAACGAGCTGACGGATGTCGTCGCCGTCGATGTAGGCGGCTCGCTCCTGGGCAACCGCGAGAGCCCGAGCGCAAGTCGTCTTCCCGACTGCCGGGCCGCCCGAGAGGATCAGTGGTCGCATCGTCGGGATCCCTCCATCACTGTCCGAGCCACCGAGACTAGCGATGCGCGTCGCAGCGCGATCGGCAGTCGGGACGCGCTGCGCCGCGCTTCTTCCGTGACCATGGCACCGCTGGATACCGTGTGCGCATGGACTGCTTCGCGAGCTGGCGCACGCGCTACTGACGGGACGGCTCCGGCCGCCGCTCTCCTCCACCCCGAACCACGGGCGTGGAGCCTTCAGACTGCTCACGAAAGAAGCACAACCATGCACATCCGCGACTGCACACCGCTCGATCTGCCGACGCTCATCGAGTTGACGATCGAGACCTTCCGGCCACTGCTCGCCGGTTCGCTCCCACAGCTCCGACCTAATGTGACCGCGCACGACCATGGGCATTGGGAAGACGACTACCGCCAGGAGGTCCCATCCCTGCTCGCTCCCGACGAAGGTCGGTTCATCACGCTGGCCGAGGAGCACGGTAGACCCCTGGGGTACGTCGGCTGGAACACCACAGGCGAGTCCTCCGGCCGGCTCGAAATGGTTGCTGTCCACCCAGACGCTCGCCGCCGTGGAGTCGCGCGAGCGCTCTGCGCGGGCGCGCTGACCAGGCTCGAACAGCTCGGCGTCACGGTGGTGCACATCGGGACCGGTGGCGACGAGTTCCACGCGCCGGCACGGGCCCTCTACGAATCCCTTGGCTTCATCCCGTACCCAACCGTCGACTACGCCCGGTCGCTCTGATCGAAGCCGGGAGGGCCGCCGCGCCCGACGGCCCTCCCGGCCCGTCCGAGACGTCCCAATAGCGGGTGGTTCACCGCTACACCCCAATTGTCACCTTCGACGCCTTCCGCTGCCTACTGCCGCCTGACCAGGGGTATTGCCGTATACCTGTCCCGCAAAAATGCCCGGTGAAGGGGCGCCAAACGCTACACGCCTCCCCGGATGACGAAGGCCAGGGAACGCGCGCCGGCATCCTTCTCGCCACCGGCATTGCCGTGACGTTCGTGAACGCCCCCGACGACGACCTCGAGCGCGAGGACCGGAACTTCGTAGCCGAGATCACCGTGCGTCCGCACGGCGGCTGAGCCTCGCCCGTGACTCGGCCGTGTACCGACCGGAGGCGCGGTGCCAGCCGGCACCGCGCCTCCCGTCCGGGGTGGGGCCGCGTCAGCTCGCGGTGTCCTCGAGCGCGTCGAGCGCGGCCACGTCCTCGGCGGCGAGCACGAAGTCGACGTCGGCGTTCTCGGCGATGCGTGACGGGGTCGTGGACTTCGGCAGGGGCAGGACGTCCTTCTCGAGCAGGTAGCGGATGGCGACCTGGGCGACGGTCTTGTCGTACTTCGCCGCGATCTCGGCGATCTGCTGGTTCTCGAGCAGGCCACCGGTGGCGAGCGGGGAGTATCCCTCGGTCAGGATGTCGTGCTCGCGGTCGAAGGCGGTCGTCTCGTCCTGGGTGTTGCCGATGAACCAGCGGATCTGGTTGGCGTGCGGGACGACGTTCGTGCGGCCGAGCAGGTCCTCGAGGTCGGCGACGGCGAAGTTCGAGACACCGATGCTCTTGGTGCGGCCGGCGTCGTAGAGCTCCTCGAAGACCTTCCAGACCTCGACGTTGCCGTCGCGGTGGTCGGAGCCCATGTCGCTCCAGGGCCACGGCGCGTGGATCAGGTACAGGTCGACGTGTCCGAGGTCGAGGTTGTTGCTCGACTCCTCGAAGGCGTCGCGGGCGCCCGAGGCCGTCTTGATCTCGGCCGGCAGCTTCGTGGTGATGAAGAGTTCGTCGCGGGGGATGCCGCTGTCGCGGACGGCCTCGCCGACGCTCGCCTCGTTGCCGTACGCCAGGGCGGTGTCGATGTGGCGGTAGCCGAGCTCGAGGGCGGTCTTCGTAGCGTCGTACGCGTCGGAGCCGGACGGGATCTGCCAGGTGCCGAAACCGATCTTCGGGATGTGCAGACCGTTGGACAGGGTGAACGTGTCGATGAGTGCGGGCATGCAGCGGACAGTACGCCGGTCGGGTTCAGCCACGGTCACGGTGCGGAACGCGGGTGTCCTCGGGCTTGCGCGCACTCGGGGAGGAAGTGCCGGTACTCCTCCTTGCGGGCAGCGGTGCTCACTGCGCCGTCGAAGTCGGTCTCCGGAACAACCCCGACCGCGACGTCCCCGTGGCCAATCCCATCGCAGACGGCGACGATGACGCCGTCCGCTCCGTCGGCCTGAGACAGTGTCGCTGGGCGATGGAGCACCTGTGGAGACAGGTCGTACCAGACGAACGCGTCACCGTCCGGGACGAGGGCACCGGCTTCGGTGACCGTCATCCCGACCGTGACGTCCGCGCGGGCCGGGTGACCTGCTGTGGAACATCCCGCCAGCAGCAAGGCGGCGACGGCAATGCTGGTCACTCTGATGCTCAGGCGCAGGGCGAACATCGGTCAGCGGTACCGGATGATGTCGCACGTCACGCGTGCACTGCCCGGGTTGAAGGCGTACAACCAGCCGGAACGACCGGTGACGTAGTCCTTCCCAGCGCCGGTCATGTGCTTCTCGATCTTGTACTTGTAGCGGTTCCCGACCGGGTAGGCGACGAGCATCCTTCCCTTGGGGACACGCTGCCTGCTGCAGGTCACCGAGACGCTCTGTGTGCGGGAAGCGCTGAAGTCGAGCTTGCCCGCGGCCCACTTCCTCGTCGCACCGAACTCCAGACCGATCGTTCGTGTTGCTGCGCGGCCCTTCGTGAGGCCGCAGTTCATCGAGGACGTGCGGGACCCGCAGGATGCGAGGATCTGCGAACCGGTGTGGTGGGACTTCTTCGACTTGTTGACCACCTTGTTGTAGTACCCCCACGCGGCTCGAGGCTCGCGCGGTTGCGTCGCTTCGGCTGCGGTGCCGCTGGCGAGCAACAGAGAGATGGTGGCGGCAGCTACGAGGGCGCTCTTGACGGAAGTCTTCATGAACGTCGAGCCTGGCGGAGAACCAAAGAAATATGTAGAACATCAAACTTCGATGCGAAGTCGTTACCTGGCCTCCGACGCCAGCAAGGGCGTTCCGGGTTGCATGGCGCGCACCTCGAACGGACGGAAGGACGCCCGCATGCCCCTGAACCCCACCGTGCACGACCGGAAGACCGGTGTCACCCCACACGGAGAGCCCGGCGGCTTCGAGCTCGCCCTGCTCGACCGCGGTGCCGCCGTGCTGCAGACCTCGGCACCGCTGCGGGGCTTCGACGTCTACGTGGTCGGGTTCCACTGCGTGAAGGGCGAGCCCGACGTGCAGATGGAGGCGCACCACTTCTGCAAGGTGGTGAACGCCGAGATGCTGCAGTGCGTGCTCTTCGACGCGGACGACGGGCGCTCCTGACGGCAGCCGACGCTTGAATAGGCATACCTTTCAAGCCCCCGGCAGGTCGGTTGCGGACCACACGGCGGACGGGAGGCCCGTGGCAGTGTCGCCACGGGCCTCCCGTCCGGTGTGTGCTGCGGTTCAGCGCGCGGTGCGCGTGCCGATCCGCGGCAGGACGAAACCGAGCACGATCATCGCGACGGCGAGGAAGGCGTGCAGCACGTTGTCTGCGCTGTTCAGCGGCACGAAGTTCGCGCCACCGGCCATGCCCGCGGTGAAGAGCCCGTAGACGAAGAGCACCGCGTAGACGATGCCGCCGGCGACGAGGTACAGGCGCGCTGAGGCTGCACGGCGGGCGGCGAGCAGCCCGACGATGCCGAAGAGCAGGTGCACGATGTTGTGCAGGACGGACACCTGGAACAGGCCCAGGAGCAGGGCCATGGAGCCGTGGCCGGCCACGGACATCGAGCCCATGTCCATGGTGAGTCCGGGGATGAACCCGGCGATGCCGACGATCAGGAAGACGACACCGAAGACGAACGCGCCCCGCTGGGTCCACGTCGAGCCGGAGCCGGTGCGTGCGGTTGCTGCGCTGCTGGTCATGATCAGCCCTCTTTTCTGTACGCGCCGCAGTGTGCGGCACACATGACATTCGGAGCGCTTCTACGGTCGGTTTGCAGGTCAGGGGTGCGAGAGGCTGCGATGGCCGATTCACGCACCGGCAGCGCCCGCGATCTGCCCTCGATCCTCTCGGGAAGTGCCCGGTGCGCGTGCAGGAAGGCCCGCCAAGATGAAGTCGGCCAAGTGGCCAAGTCGTTCGACCCGAGGAGTCACCATGGAGACCGTCGTCCGAGCAGCAGGACCCGCCGAACTCGAGGCGGCCGCAGCCGTCCTGGCCGAGGCCTTCGCCGACGACCCGGTGCTCGCCGAGTTCCGGCCGCCCCGATCCGGCGAGGACCGTCCCGCCGTGCTGGCCCGCCTCTTCGCTGCCCTCATCCGCTCGGTGCCGACGACCGGTCGTCGGGTGGACGTCGCCACGATCGGTGACCGCGTGGTCGGCGCCGCGTTCTGGCAGGCGCCCGGTCGGCACACCGGCGGCTTCGGCGCCTTCGTTCGACAGGTGCCCGAGTTCCTCCGGACGCTCGGGATCCGCGGTGCGCTCCGCGCCGTGACGCACCTGCGCCGCATGGAGCGCGCCCGCCCGATGACCCCGCACTGGTACCTCACCGAGATCGGGGTGTCGGCCGCCGCGCGGGGTCGTGGCGTCGGTGGCCTGCTGCTCGGGCACGCACTCGAACGCGCCGACCGGTCGTCCCGGGGCACCTACCTGGAGTCGTCCACCCCGGTGAACCGCCGGCTGTACCGACGGCACGGGTTCGCGGACGGCGCGCCGATCGCGGGGTTCCGCGCGGCGACCCCGATCAGCATGTGGCGTCCGGCGGCGGGCTGACCCGACGCCGGGGGACACCGACCCTGTACCGGCGTGCACGAGCCCTGCCTACCGTCCACGGCACACCACGACGAGAGGAAACACCATGGCAAGTGGAGTCGCAGCAGTCTGGGTCCCGGTCAGCGACATGGAGCGCGCCGTCGCGTTCTACCGCGACACGCTCGGTCTCACCGTCAAGGACCAGTCCGACGACTGGAGCGAGATCGACGCCGGTGGTCTGATGATCGGCCTGAACGGACGCGAGTCCGCCAGCCAGGCGAGCGACGGCGGCGCCGTCGTGTCGTTCCAGCCGGACGGCAGCATCGAGGACGAGGTCGCCTCGCTCAAGGAGCGCGGCGCGGACATCCAGGGCGAGATCAGCGAGCACCCGTGGGGCAAGATCATCCCCTTCAAGGACAGCGAAGGCAACGACCTGCAGCTCTACTCGCCGCCGCAGGGCTGAACCAGCCGGGTGCGGAACGCACCCACGGACGGACGGGAGGCCCGTGGCGACGCCGCCACGGGCCTCCCGTCCGTTCCGTGGCCGACTACGCGGACCCGCGCCAGACGACCTCCGTCGGCAACAGCAGACCGCGTGGGCCGTCGTCGGTGCCGCCGATCTGCTCGAGGACCTGGTGTGCCGCCTGCTCGCCGAGCAGGCGCGCCGGCTGCCGCACCGTCGACAGCTGCGGGTCGCACCGCAGCGCCCAGGCGCTGTCGTCGAACCCGACCACACCGACGTCCGACGGCACGCTCCGGCCGCTGCGCTGCAGGACGTCCATGGCACCGGCGGCGACGGCGTCCGACGCGGCGAACACCCCGTCGATGTCCGGGGCCCGCTCGAGCAGCTCGCGCATGCCCTCGGCGCCGGCGGTGTAGCTGAACAGGGGGTTCCGGGCGACGAGGTCGGGGTCGAAGCGCTCGCCGAGTGCCGCGGTGAACCCCGCCAGGCGGTCCTGGCCGGAGTCGCGGTCGAGCCCGGAGGCGAGCATCCCGATCCGTCGTCGGCCGGTGTCGACCAGCCGTCGGGTGATCTGCTCGGCGGCGTCGCGGTTGTCGATGCCGATGTACGAGATGTTCGCGGCGTCGGACGGGTGCCCGACGAAGCACGCGGGCATGCCGATCTCCTCGATCGCCCCGGTGATCGGGTCGCCGTCGCGGGCGGACAGCACGATGGCGCCGTCGACGAAGCCGCCGCGCAGGTACTCGACCACCCGCTCGCTGTCGCGGGCGGAGTCGACCATGATCGTGACGAGCTGCTGGTCGGCGTCGGACAGCACGGCGTTCGTGCCGATCAGGATGTTGCCGATGTTGGGGTCGTCGAGCACCACGACCGAGGGTTCGTGCACGATGAGCGCGATCGCCCCGGAACGCCGGGTGACCAGGCTGCGGGCGGCGGCACTGCGCACGTAGCCGACACGTCGGACGGCGTCCTGCACGGCCTCGCGCGCCTTCGGTGACACGTACGGCTCGTCGTTGAGCACCCGTGAGACGGTGCCGCGGGACATCCCCGCTTCGTCCGCGACGTCCTGGATCGTGGCGCGCTGACGAGCGGATCGGACCTCGGACATGGGGCAACCATATCCGCCGCTGAGGAGCCCTCGGAACGCCTCGCAGTTGACAGGGTGCAGCCGCTGGTGTTTGATCTGGGAGCGCTCCCAGAAACCTCCGGCCCTGATCCCCGGTGCGGCCTGGGAGCGCTCCCAGAACACTGGGTGGCCTTCGCCGTCGAAGGGGTCGCACGCGGCCGAGGCGGCGGGTCGCCCCGATCAGCGAGGATCCCCGTGACGACCACCACCCTGCCGACGACCGCCACCGGCGCGCTCGGCCTCGGCTCGACGGGCCTCGCGTTCGGGTGCGACTACAACCCCGAGCAGTGGGACCCCGAGGTGTGGGTCGAGGACGTCCGGCTCATGCGCGAGGCCGGCGTGAACCTCGTCGCGATCAACGTCTTCGGCTGGTCGCACGTCGAACCCCGGCAGGGTGAGTACGACTTCGCCGCGCTCGACACCGTCATCGAACTGCTGCACGGCGCGGGCATCGGGGTCGACCTGGGCACCGGCACCGCCTCGACGCCGCCGTGGCTCACCACCCGCCACCCCGAGGTCCTGCCCGTCGTCGCCGACGGCACGACCCGCTGGCCCGGTGGCCGCCAGGCGTTCTGCCCGAGCTCCCCGGTCTACCGCGAGCACGCCCTCGCCCTGGTCCGCGCCACCGCCGAGCGCTACGGCGACCACCCCGCCGTGCGGCTCTGGCACGTGTCGAACGAGCTCGGCTGCCACAACGCGCACTGCTACTGCGACGTCTCCGCCCAGGCGTTCCGCGGCTGGCTGCAGGCCCGGTACGGCACGGTCGACGCGCTGAACGCCGCCTGGGGCACCTCGTTCTGGAGCCAGCGCTACTCGGCGTGGGAGCAGGTGCTGCCGCCCCGCGCGACGCTGTCGTTCACGAACCCGGCACAGACCATCGACTTCGACCGGTTCTCGTCCGACGAGCTCCTCGGCCACCACCGCGCCGAGGCCGCCGTCCTGCGCGAGCTGAGCGACAAGCCCGTCACGACGAACTTCATGGTCGCCGCGCACATCACGGCGCTCGACTACTGGTCGTGGGCCGGCGACATGGACGTCATCGCGAACGACCACTACCTGGACCACCGCCTGCCCCGGCCGCACGTCGAGCTCGCCTTCGCCGCCGACACCACCCGCGGCCTGGCCGGCGGCGCCCCGTGGCTGCTCATGGAGCACTCGACCGGTGCCGTGAACTGGCAGCCGCACAACGTCGCGAAGGCCCCGGGGGAGATGCTCCGGAACACCGCGGCGCACATCGCCCGCGGTGCCGACGGGGTCTGCTTCTTCCAGTGGCGCGCGTCCGTGCAGGGCAGCGAGAAGTTCCACTCCGCGCTGCTGCCGCACGCCGGCACCGAGTCGACGACGTGGCACGACGTGGTCGCGCTCGGCGCCCTGGTCGAGCGGCTCGGCGAACTGCGGGGGTCGCGCGTGGTCGCCGACGTGGCGCTCGTCTTCAGCTGGGAGAACCAGTGGGCCGCCGACCTGGAGGCCCACCCCAGCACCGCGCTCCGCTACCTGGAGCAGGTCCACGCGTTCCACGCCGCGCTGTGGGACCTCGGCGTGACCGTCGACGTCGTCGCCCCCGGAGCACCCCTCGACGGGTACGCGCTCGTCGTCGTCCCCGAGCTCTACCTGGTGCGCGACGAGCACGCGGCCGTCATCGCCGACCACGTCGCCGCTGGCGGGCACGCCGTCGTCAGCTGCTTCAGCGGCATCGTCGACGAGCGCGACCGGGTCCGCACCGGCGGCTACCCGGGCGCCTTCCGCGACCTGCTCGGCGTGCGGGTGGACGAGTTCCTCCCGCTCGCCGCCGACGCCACGATCGCGCTGTCCGACGGCACGACCGGCAGCGTCTGGTCCGAGCCGGTCGAGCTGCGCGGCGCGACGAGCGTCGTCGACTACGCCGAGGGCTCCCTCGCCGGACGCCCCGCCGTGACCCGCAACGAGCACGGCGCCGGCACCGCCTGGTACACGTCCACGGTCCTCGACACCGCAGCGCTGGGCGGGTTCGTCCACCGCGTGCTCGACGAGGCCGGGGTGCACGCCGACCCCGCCGTCCGCCCAGGGCTCGAGGTCGTCCGTCGCCGCGACGACACCCACGAGTGGGTCTTCCTGCTGAACCACTCCGACCGCACCGTCGAGCACCACGAGGCCGGCCACGAACTCGTCGCCGACCGCCCCGTCACCGGCACCACCGCCATCGCCCCAGGCGGGACCCAGATCATCCGCACCGACAGGAACCGCTCATGACCACCACCGCACAGTCGCCCAGCGCGACCCGACGACGCCGGGGCGGCGGGTTCCGCTACCGCCGCGCGATCGCGATCTTCGTCCTGCCGTTCGCCGTCCTGTTCACGGCGTTCTACCTGGTCCCCATCCTCTACGCCGTGTGGGAGTCGCTGCAGAAGATCGAGCGGCAGGGCACGTTCGGCGCCCCGACGCAGGTCTTCGGCGGCCTGAGCCAGTACGCCCTGGTGTTCCAGGACGGCGAGTTCTGGAGCTCGGTGCTCCGCGTGCTGCTGTTCGGTGTCGTGCAGGTCCCGGTGATGCTCGGGCTCGCGCTCCTGTTCGCCCTGCTGCTCGACTCCCCGCTGCTGCGCGGCAAGCGGTTCTTCCGCCTGGCGTTCTTCGCGCCGTACGCGGTGCCCGGCGTCATCGCCGCGATCATGTGGGGCTACCTCTACGCCCCCGACCTGTCGCCGTTCTCCGCGGTGACCTCGCGGGTCGACCTGCTCGGCGGCAGCACCGTGCTGTGGGCGGTCGCCAACGTCGTGACCTGGGTCTACGTCGGCTACAACATGCTCATCATCTACTCGTCGCTCCTCGCGATCCCCGCCGAGGTGTACGAGGCGGCGAAGCTCGACGGTGCGTCCCAGCTCCGGATCGCCCTGTCGATCAAGATCCCGCTCGTCGTGCCGGCCATCGTGCTCACCGCGGTGTTCTCCGTCATCGGCACCCTGCAGCTGCTGACCGAGCCGACCGTCTTCCGGCAGTTCACCTCGACCATCTCGTCGACGTTCACACCGAACATGCTCGTCTACTCGACGTCCTCGGTGCCGAACTTCAACCTCGCCGCGGCGTTCTCGGTCGTCCTCGCCGTCGCCACGTTCGTCCTGTCGATCGGGTTCCTCCGACTGACCCAGCGGAAGGCCGCCCAGTGACCGTCAACGCCCCGTCCCCAGGTGACCTCGTCCGCGACGTCGGCCGACCGCTCGAGCCGAACCGGGCCTCCCGTCTGCGCCAGCGCGGAGCGCGCGGTCCCCGTGAGAGCGTCATCTCACGCAGCGCCGCGATGATCGTGATGGGGGTCTTCACCCTCTACTTCCTGCTGCCGATCTTCTGGCTGCTGGTCTCGTCCACCAAGACCGCCGCGAACTTCAACTCGACGTTCTCGCTGTGGTTCAGCGCCACCTCGGTGCAGGACTTCTTCGGCAACCTCGTCGAGCTGTTCACGCGGCAGGACGGCATCTACCTGCGCTGGCTGCTGAACAGCATCGCCTACGCCGGGGTCGCCGGGCTGCTCGGCACCGTGCTCTCCGCGATGTGCGGGTACGCCCTGGCGAAGTACCGGTTCCGTGGCCGCGAGGTCCTGTTCAACGTGTTCCTCGGCGGCGTGCTCGTGCCGGCGACCGCGCTGGCCCTGCCGCTGTTCCTCATCTTCAGCCAGGTCGACCTGACCGACACGTTCTGGTCGGTGTTCCTGCCGAGCATCGTCAGCCCGTTCGGCGTCTACCTGTCACGGTTGTTCGCGGCGTCGAGCGTGCCCGACGAGATCATCGAGGCCGCCCGCATCGACGGTTCCGGCGAGGTCCGCACGTTCTTCACCGTGGCCGTGCGGCTCATGTCGCCCGCGCTCGTGACGATCTTCCTGTTCCAGTTCGTCGCCGTCTGGAACAACTTCTTCCTGCCGCTCGTGATGCTCCGCGACTCGTCGCTGTTCCCCGTCACCCTCGGTCTCTACACGTGGAACTCGAGCGTGAACCAGTACCCGGACCTGCGCACCCTCGTGCTCATCGGGTCGTTCGTCTCGATCATCCCGCTGCTCGTCGCCTTCCTGAGCCTGCAGCGCTTCTGGCGCTCCGGCCTCGGCTCCGGCGGCCTGAAGTAGCCCCTCGACCCGCACCCCTTCCCGCACCAGCTCTCCCCACACCACATCCGAACGGAAACAGCATGAAGACAACGAAGTTCCTCAGCGTCGCCGCGATCGCCGTGGCCGCCACCGTGGCCCTCGCCGGCTGCAGCACCGGCGGCAGCAGCAGCAGCGGCGGATCCGGCACCGCGGCCGCCAGCTGCAAGCCCTCGGGCGGCAAGGTCACCCTCGACTTCACGACCTGGGTGCCGAACATGGACAAGGTCGTCGCGATCTGGAACAAGGCCAACCCGGACATCCAGGTCAAGGTCTCGATCGTCGCGAACGGCAACAGCGGCACCTACCAGAACTTCTTCAACCAGCTGAAGGCCAAGCAGGCGCCGGACATCGGGCAGGTCGAGTACGACACCCTGCCGGCGTTCCGCGTGCAGGGCGGCCTGGAGGACATCGGCGCGTGCTCCGGCATCAGCGACGCGAAGAAGGACTTCTCTGACGGCCTGTGGAACCAGGTCACCTTCGGCGAGGGGAAGTCGGTCTACGCCGTGCCGCAGGACTCCGGTCCGATGGCGCTGTACTACCGCAAGGACCTGTTCGAGAAGGCCGGCCTCGACGCCCCGAAGACGTGGGAGGAGTACGCCGAGGACGCCGTGAAGATCAAGAAGCTCGGCGGCAACATCACCAACTTCGCCAAGGGTGACGTCAACCAGTTCGCCGGGCTCGTCTCGCAGGCCGGTGGCCAGTGGTTCGAGAACTCGGGCCAGGACTGGAAGGTCAACCTGGACGACGCCGCGTCGAAGAAGGTCGCCGACTACTGGCAGGACCTGATCGACAAGAAGCTCGTGAACACCCTGCCGAGCTTCACCGACCAGTGGAACAACGCCTACGACAGCGGCAAGGACTGGACCTGGGTCTCCGCGGTCTGGGGTGCGAACACCATCTCGAGCGGTGCCCCGTCGACCTCGGGCAAGTGGGCCGTCGCCCCGATGCCGCAGTGGAAGTCCGGCGAGACCAAGTCGGCCGCCTGGGGCGGTTCGTCGAACGTCGTCTTCGCGGGCAGCAAGCACCCGGCCGAGGCGTCGAAGTTCCTGGTCTGGCTGAACACCTCGACCGAGGCGCTCTCCGCGCTGAACAAGGAGGCCAACCTGTACCCGGCCTCGACCACCGGTGCCGAGCTGCCGGCCCTGACCCAGGGGCTCGACTTCTACGGTGGCCAGAAGATCTACGAGGAGTTCGCCACCGCTGCGAAGGACATCCAGCCCTTCACCTGGGGTCCGACGATGACGCAGACCTACTCGGACGTCTCCGACGGCTTCGGGCAGGCCGCGTCCGGCTCGGGCACGCTGAGCGAGGCGCTCGAGTCCGGGCAGTCCAAGACCATCGCGGCGCTCAAGGCGCAGTCGATCCCGGTCAAGGGCTGACGCACGGCGGCTGACGTCGCGCGGTCCACGCGCTGACAGCGGACAGGAGGCCCGTGGCGGGATCGCCACGGGCCTCCTGTTGCGTCTCGGGGTCGTGTTCCGGACCCCGTCGCTCGTTCGCTTGTTCGCTTGTTCGCTCGTCGCTACGCGACCGCGATCTCGTTGGGCACGCCCGGCAGCTCGTCGCTCGAGGCGATCACCTTGCCGGTGGTCAGGTCGACCGCGTGGATCCTCTGCTCGGCGGGTTCGGTGACGTAGGCGACGTCACCGGCGACCTTCAGGGCGGGGTGGGCGTCCTGCCACTCGGCCGGGCCGTCCCACGCGTCGATCACCGGGTACGACTCGAGCGGCTCGCCGGTCGTCTCGTCGAAGGTGTGCAGGGCACCGTCGTCGCCGAGCACGACCGCCTCGTCGCCGGGGCCGCGGGCCAGGTCGCGGAAGGTGAAGCCGACGCCGTCGGGCATGTCCGCGACGGTGTACTTCCCCGAGGCCGCGTCGATCAGGGCGATCTGGTCGAGCAGGTAGCCCTCGCTGTCGGGGTCGTCGTTGTAGTCGCCGACGGCGACGGACGAGTCCTCGGTGGTGAACAGGTTGCCGGTGCGGCCGTACTCGGTCGGGGCGTCGATCTTCTCGAACGTGCCGTCGTCGTAGACCAGGGCGCCGTCGGTGCAGCCGAACACCGCGACCTCACCCCTGACGGCACCCTCACCGTGGACGTCGGGGCACTGCTCGGACCGGGCGATCTCCTCGCCGTCGGCGTCCAGGGCGCGCACGCCGGAGCGGCTCTCCTCGGTGCCGATGGTGGTCAGGAGCGTGCCGTCCTCGAGCTCGATCGCGACGCCGTGGTGGGCGGCCTCGGACTTCGTCGTCTCGACCTCGGGCAGGTCGGCGCCGTCGAGCTCGGTGTGGTCGAACGTCGTCACGTCCCCGGTGCCGTCGGCGAACAGGGCGGTGCGGTCGCCGTGGACGACCGCGTGGCCGCCGGTGTCGGCGGGGAACACCGCGTCGGTCAGGGCCGGCTCGGCCTGCGTGTCGAGGACCCGGAAGCCCTCGGGCACGGTGACGAGCACGTGGCGTCCGTCACCGGCCGGGTTGACCCGGGTGAAGCCGTCGATCGCGTCGTCGGCCACCACCTGCAGGTCCTGGTCGAGGACGAGCAGGCCGCCGTCGTAGGTCAGGGTGATGCGGGTCCCGTCGGCCTTCGGGGCGTCCGTGGTGTCGGACCCGGCGTCGGTGTCCGTGGCGCACCCGGTCAGGGCCAGGGCGGCCGCACCGAGCAGGGCGGCGGGCCACACGGCCCGGAGCGTCTTCGTGTTCGTCATGCCGTTCACTGTATTGATTCTCATTCTCATTTACCAGTCGACAGGCCGTCGACGATGGCCTCGGTGTTCGAGCGCATCATGCCGAGGTAGGTGGAGGCGTCGCCGTCCTCGGTGAGGGACTCCGTCGCGAGCGGGCGGATCTCGACGTGCAGGTCGACCTCGTCCGCGAGCACCTCGGCCAGCCGTGCGGGTTGCGAGGCGTCGGCGAAGATCGTCCGGACGCCCGCTTCGTCGATGGCGTCGGCCAGGTCGCGCAGGTCGGCGGCGCTCGGGGAGGCCAGGGTGGTCCCGCTCGGGATCACCGCCCCGACGACCCGGAAGCCGTAGTGGTCGGCCAGGTACCCGAACACGTGGTGGTTCGTGACGAGCGCCCGGCGTTCCTCGGGCACGGTGCTGAACGCGGTCGTCATCGTGTCGTCCAGGTCGCGGAGCTCGTCCAGGTAGGCGTCCGTGCCGGCCGGTTCGATCCCGGCGTCGCGCAGGTCCTGGTCGAGGGCCTCGACGACGTCGACCATCCGGGCCGGGTCGGTCCAGAAGTGCGGGTCGGGGCCGCTGTCGTCCTCGGTGGTCCACTCGAGCGGGTCGAACGCGTCCCCGGCGGTGGAGACCGGCACACCGTCCTCGGCCGCCGCCGCGACGTGCCGGGCGACCCCCTCTTCGAGCCCGAGCCCGTTCTCGACCACCAGGTCGGCGCTCCGGAGCCGTGCGGCCTGCTGCGCGGAGACCTCGAACGAGTGCGGGTCGGCGCCCGGCGGCATGAGGACCATGACGTCGGCCCGGTCCCCGACCACTTCGCTGACGACGTCGCCGAGGATGTTCGTCGTCACCGCGACGAGGGGGCGGTCGGAGCCGGTGGTGGTGCACCCCGTGGCGACGAGGGCGAGCGCTGCGGCGACGAGGCCCGCGGTCAGGGCCCTGGTGCGCGTCACAGTCCGGCCTCGGCGAAGGCGACTGGGGCGACGGGGAGCTCGATCGTGCGGGCGACCCGGGCCCCGTCTGCGAAGTCGATCTCGTGCACGGTGCCGTCCGCGGGGTCGGCCAGGTAGGCGCGCTGGGCATCGAGCTGCAGCAGCGGGGCGTCGTCGTCGGGGCTGGCGTCGACCAGTGCCTTCGTCGTGGCGACCTTCCCCGTCGAGGCGGTCACGACCACCACCCGGCCGGAGTCGTCGACGCCGACCACGTGCTCGTCCTCGTCGTCCACCGCGACCACGGCGCGCAGGGGCCGCTCGGTCGGCACGAGGCGCCAGGAACCCTGTCGCGCGTCGAGCAGCCAGAACCCGGTGGTGCCCGCCAGCCCGGCGACGGTGGGTCGGCCGGCACGTGCGGCGAAGGCCGTCGGCCGCTCGGCACCGTCGGGCAGGTCGACGAACGACGTCTCGCCGGCGTCGTCCACCACGACCGCCCCGTCGGCACAGCCCACGACTGCGCCGGCGCGGGTGACGATCCCGCCGGCGGGGTCGGTGCAGGCCTGGGTGTCGGTGTCGGTGTCGGTGGCGTTCGTCGCCTCGCCGTCGGCGTCGAGCACGCGGACCCGGTCGCCGTCGGCCGCCACGAGATGCTCGCCCATCGGCAGCAGGACGCGCGCGTCGATCCGTGCGGTCTCGTCGACCTCGCCCTGTCCCAGTGCCTCGCGGTCGAGCACGACCGCCTCGGCTCGGTCCGGCCAGGTGATCGTCGTCATGGTCTCGGACGAGTGCACCGCGACCCGGCCGCCGCCGTCGATCGTGCCCACCACCCGCGGCTCGGCGGCGTAGTAGTGCGTGTGGTCGCCGTGGTCGACGGTCCAGGACCCGCCGTCGACGATCGTCGTGCGGTCGGCGTCGCTCGTCACGAGGAACCGGCCGTCGGTCGCCGAGTGCTCCGGTGCGTCCACGGTGTCGAGCTCGGTGGTCTCCTCGGTGAGCAGGTCGTGCAGCGCGGTCGCGCCGGTCGCCGACACGGCCAGGAGGCGCACCTGGGGTTCCTGGGACTCGCTCGCGCCCGCCACGTAGCCGTGGGGACGGACGGTGCCGGTCGAGCTGTCGGCCGACGGGGCGCCCGTGGAACAGGCGGTGACGGTGAGGGCCATGCCGGTGGCGAGGCCGATGGTGGACAGGATGCGCGCGGGGGCGCGGTTGGTGGTCGAGTGCTTCATGCTCCCTCTCGAGACGGTGCGGCGGATCGTGGTGCTGCCGGCGCGGCCGCGCGCGCCGGTGTCGGGATCGGGGTGCGCCGCAGGACGACGGCGGCCAGGGCGCGCGAGACCACGACGCCGCCGACGGCGACCGCGGCGATGCTCGCGCCGGCGGCGGTGCCGGCGTGCCAGGAGACGAGGAGCCCGACGAGCACGGCGGCCGCACCGATGCCGGCGCCGAGGAGCATCGTCGAGGCCACGTGCCGGGTCCACGCGCGGGCAGCGGCGGCGGGCGCGAGCAGCAGGCCCACGACGAGCAGGGTGCCGACCGCCCGGTACGAGGCGACGACCGCCAGGGTGACGAGCCCGATGAGCACGACCTCGGCCAGGCGCGGGTGCAGGCCGAGCGTCGTGGCCTTGCGGGTGTCGAACGCCAGCGCGGTGAACGGCCGGTGGAACGCCACGGCGACGGCCAGGGCGACGGCCGCGGCGATCGCGAGGCCGCCGACGTCCGCCCGGGTGACGGCGAGGACGTCCCCGAACAGGATCGCGGTGACGTCGGTGGCGAACGACCGCGACGACGACACGATGATCACGCCGAGTGCGAGCATCCCGACGAAGAGCAGGCCGATCGAGGTGTCGTACGACAGTCGGGCGCGACGACGCAGCGCTCCGACACCGAGCACCATGACGCCGGCGCTCACCGCGGCGCCGAGCACCGGCGGGACCCCGGTCAGGGTGGCGATCGCGACGCCGGGCAGCATGCCGTGCGAGAGCGCCTCGCCCAGGAACGCCATGCCGCGCACCAGCACCCACGTGCCGACGACGGCGCACAGGACCGCCGCCAGGGAGCCGCCGACCAGGGCGCGCACCATGAAGTCGACGGAGAACGGATCGGTCAGCCAGGTCACGGTCCGAGACGCTACATGAAAACGAGTATCGATACTGATAGCGTGCTCAGGTGCCTGCGACCGAGCCGACCGACCCCGCCGATCCCCGATCTGCCGTCCACCTGGACCGGGTGACGGCCGTCCTCGGCGACCGGACCGTCCTCGACGGTGTGGACGCGGTCTTCCCCGCCGGGGTCGTCACCGCGCTCACCGGGCCGAACGGATCCGGCAAGTCGACGCTGCTCGACGTGGTCGCGGACGTCGTGCGGCCGACCGCCGGGCGGGTGACGGGCCTCCCGTCCGACGGTGTCGCCTACGTGACCCAGTCCGTGCCGCCGACCACGCTCCCGCTCACCGTCCGCGCGGCCGTCACGATGGGGCGGTGGCGGCACCGCGCGTGGTGGCGGCCGCTCGGACGCGCTGACCGAGCGGTCGTCGACGCGCAGCTCGAGCGGATGGCGATCACGGACCTTGCCGATCGGCCGATCGAGGAGCTCTCCGGCGGGCAGCGGCAGCGCACGCTCGTCGCGCTCGGGCTGGCCCAGCGGGCGGGGGTGCTGCTGGTCGACGAACCGACCGCCGGGGTCGATGCTGAGTCGGCGGCGCTCGTGGTGGCGGCGCTCGCCGACGAGGCCGCAGCCGGTGTCGTGGTCGTGCACGCGGCCCACGACCCGGCGGTGATCGCCGCAGCCGACCGCATCGTCACGCTGACCTGACCCTCCCCGTGGGGGCGATTCCGCAAAACACCGGTGTTCACCCGTTGAACCGCTGTCTGCGCGTGTTCAGCGCGCGAACACCGGTGTCTTGCGGACGCCGGAGCAGGTGACGGTGTCGATCTCAGGATACGGGCACCAGATTTTCTGAGATACGGCCTGATCTCAGAAAATCTGGTGCGTCGATTCTGAGATCAGGGAGCGCTCGTGCTCAGCCGTCGGGACCGGTTCCGCGCCGTCAGGCTCGCAAAACACCGGTGTTCGCCTGTCGAACCGCGGTTCTCGCGTGTTCAGAGCACGAACACCGGTGTTTTGCGGGCCCCGGAACGGCGGTCAGGGGCAGGCGACGGCCACCGGGCCGGTCGGCGTCGGCTCGGCCGCGACCGGCTCGACCACCGGCACGGCGCTCGACTTCCGCAGCCCCATCGCGACGAGCACGACGGCACCGACGACCGCGACCCCACCGGCCAGCCAGAAGTCGGCAGCGAGACCGAACGATGACACTGCGGCCCCACCGAGCACCGAACCGGCGGCGATCGCGAGCTGGATCGTCGTGACGAACAGCGCGAGCCCGGTCTCGGACCCGGCCGGAGACGCCGTCGACATCCACGTCTGCATCCCGAGCGGCAGCGCACCCCATACCAGGCCCCACACGACGAGCAGCACGAAGACCCCCACGACGGAGTGGGCGAGCAGCGGCAGCAGGACGACGGCCGCCGCGAGCACGAACTTCGACGCCCCGATGGTGCCGAGGACACTGCGGTCGAGGGTGAAGCCCGCGGCGAAGTTGCCGACGATGCCCGCGACGCCGAACACCAGCAGCGCGATCGTCACGGTGTCGGGGCCGACACCGACGAGCTGCTGCAGGTACGGAGCGATGTAGGTGTACGCGGCGAACTGGGCCGCGAAGACGAAGGCCGCGGCGATGAGCCCGACCCGGGCGCGGGGCACGAGGAGCAGCGACCCGAGCGTGGCGAACCGCACCCGCTGCTGCGCGGGGATCCGCGGCAGCATCGCCAGCTGCAGGACGAGCGCGACGAGACCGAGCGCCCCACCGATCACGAAGCCGAGGCGCCAGCTGGCGAGCGACGACACGAGGGCGCCGAGCGGCAGGCTCACGACGGTCGCGACGGAGACGCCTGCCGTGATGAGCGATGTCGCACGGATCGTCAGCTCCGGCCGGACGAGTCGCCCGGCGATCCCGGCACCGATCGCCCAGAAGCCGCCGATGCCGACACCGAGCAGCATGCGTGCGATGAGCAGCACCCAGAACGACGGCGCGATCGCGGCCAGGCCGTCGGCGACCACGAGCAGCACGGTCAGGGACACGAGCACCACCCGGCGGTCGAGTCGCGAGGTCAGGACGGTGACGACCGGTGCCGCGACGGCGCCGACGAGTCCGGTGGCGACGACCATCAGGCCGGCGGTGCCGATGCCGACGTCCAGGTCGTCGGCGATGGCGGGGAGCAGCCCGATGGGCAGGAACTCGGACAGGACGAGCACGAATGACCCGAGTGCGACGGACGTGACGCTGAGCCACCCGCGGCGCGCTGCTGACGATGTCATGGGGGCGTCAAGCGGGTTCCGACGGCCGCCATTCCCGTGTGACGGCGAGCGGGTCAGGCGTCCAGCGCGCGCCGTGCGGCGGTGACGACCTCGGCGTCGGTGACGAAGTGCGCGGAACCGTCGTCGCCGGCGCCCATCGGCACCCCGGCGTGCGTGCTGCCGGCGGCCGGGCGCTTGGCCGACAGGTGCACCGCGGCGGCTCCGGTGGCGAGCAGCGCACGGACGTCGGCGGGGGTGACGCCGGCGCCGGCCATCACCTGGACGGGCCCGGCTGCCCCGACCATGCGCGCGATCGTCTCGGCACCGGCGACCGCGGTGGGGGCGGCGCCGGAGGTCAGGACGCGGGTGAACCCGAGCGCGGCGAGCGATCCGGCGGCGGCGACGGGGTCGATCGCGTGGTCGATCGCCCGGTGCAGGGTGATCTCGGCGGTGGTGCTGACCGAGCGGGCGGCGTCCACGAAGCGGCGGAGGGCGTCCTCGTCCAGGGTCCGGTCGGGGCGCAGGGCTCCGACCACGACGCCGGCGGCCCCGGAGCGCAGGACCGTGCGGACCTCGCGCACCATGAGCTCGACCTCGTCGGGGGAGTGCACGAACCCGCCCGGGCGGCAGCGGACCAGCGCGTGCGCCGGGATCCCCGTCTCGTGGGTCGTCTCGACCAGGGCCTGGGACGGGGTGAGCCCGCCGAGCTCGAGACCGACGCAGAGTTCGACGCGGTCGGCGCCGCCGTCCCGCGCGGTGATCGCACCGGCCGGTGAGGTGACGGCGATCTCGAGTGCGGCGGTGGTGCTCATGCAGGGGCTCCGAGCGGTTCGTTGGAGGCGGGGACGATGCGGGCGCGGAGGTCCGGTGCCGTCGGGAACACTCGATCGTAGGGGAACATCGGGCGCTCGATCCTGTGGTGCCCGAGGCGCAGCAGGTCCTGGTCGACGCCGCCCGGGGTGAGCGCGAGCATCCAGTCGGCGGACATGTCGAACAGCTCCGGCTCGAGGTACCCGATCTTCACGATGACGACGTCCGCCTGCCGCGGCGCCAGGTCGAGGTCGGTGAAGTCGTGCTCGTGGTGGTACGGCTTCCGCAGCTTCGTCAGGATCGCGAACACGCTGCCGACCTGCAGCACGACCTCGGTCTCGGCGTCCCGGTCGCCCTGCTTGATCGCGTGCACCCGACCGGTCATCGTGATCGGACCCGCGTGCACGTGGTCGACCGTCGCACCGGCGGTCACGGTGATCGTCGCACCGACGCCGGCTTCCACCGCGGCGGCGACGGCGGCCGCGCCGGGCACGCTCGCGTAGATGACGGTGGGGCCCGACGGGTCCTGGAACTCCGGACGGGCGAGCACCTGCGTCAGCCCCCACGTCATGTCCCCGGAGCCGCCCGCCGTGGGGTTGTCGCCCGAGTCCGAGACGAAGTACGGCTTCGCGGCGCCAGGGGCGAGCGCGGCGTCGAGGCACTCCTCGAACGTGCCGGTGGGTGCGACGAAGACGAAGTCCTCGCGGGCATCCCAGAACGCCGACGCGAGCCGCTCGGCGCCGGCCGCGACGGCTGCCTCGTCCCACCCGGTGACGACGGTCACGGCCTGGTCGCGGGGCTGGTCGGCCCAGGCGTACCCGACCCAGATCGCGGCGTCGAGCACCCCCTCGGTCTGCTCGACGAGCGGGACCTGCGCGTACAGGGACTTCGCCGGCTCGAGCCGGGTCGAGGTCTGCTCGCCGGGCAGCAGGACGGGGATCGGGATCCAGGCCTTCACGGGGCGCTGCGCACCGACGGGCCGTTCGGTCAGCACGTCGACGAGGTTCCGGACGGCGCGCTCCTTCGTCTCGAGGGTGTCCTCGTGCGGGGCCATCCGGTAGCAGGTGACGAGGTCGACCTGGTGGGCGAGCTCGCGCGTGACGTTGCCGTGCAGGTCCATCGACGCGGACACGATGACGTCGGGGCCGACGACCTGGCGGATGCGACCGAGCAGGTCCGTCTCGGCGTCGTCGAGCCCCTCGACCACCATCGCGCCGTGGATGTCGTACCAGAGGCCGTCGACCGGCCCCATCGCACCCAGCCGCTCGACGATCTCGTCGGCCAGCGCGTCGTACGACGCCCGGTCGACGATCCCGCCGGGCAGTGCGTGCCCGATGAGCGCCCCGCGGAAGTCCGCACGGTCGGCCATGGTCGCCAGGAACGGGTAGCGGGTGATGGCCTCGTCGCCGCGGTCCGGGTGGAACGCGGGGGCGTGGGTCCGGGTCGGGGTGAACGTCGAGGTCTCGATGGCCAGGCCGGCGATGGCGATGACCGGGCGACCGGCGCCGGCGGCGCTGGCGGCGCTGGCGGGGGAGGCGGGGACGGCGGGGGTGACGGGACCGGTCTCAGACACGGACGCTCCTGTTCCTGGTGGTGGACTGGGGGATGGGCGCGGAGAGCTCCTCGAGCGAGGCGGCGAGGCCCCGCTGCAGGGCGAACTGCCCGGCGCCGACGAGGCCGGCGTCGGCGCCGAGCGACACCGGCTCGATCGCCAGGTGCTGGGTCATCAGCGGGTGGCAGCTCTCGTAGAGCTGGCTCCGCACGGCGGCGATGAAGGGGTCGAGGGTCGACAGGATGCCGCCGAGGTAGACGGCGTCCGGGTTGAAGAAGTTCACGTTGGCGGCGAGCACCTCGCCCAGGTACTTGCCCGCCATCCGCACGGCGCGGGTCGCCTCGGGGTGCGCGTCCGAGGCGAGCCGCACGACGTCGGCGGTCGAGGCGACGTCGACCCCGGCGTTCGACAGGATGCGGACCAGGGCGGCGCCGGACGCCACCGTCTCGAGGCACCCGGTGTTGCCGCACGAGCACGGGGTGTCCCCGGCGGCGTCGATCCGCACGTGCGTGATGTCCCCGGCCGCACCGGTCGACCCGCGGTAGAGCCGGCCGTCGATGACGATGCCCGCGCCGATCGCCGAGCCCGCCTTGATCGTGATGGTCTGGCGTCGAGCCGGGTCCTGCACGGTCTGCTCGCCCGCCGCCATGCAGTTCGCGTCGTTGTCGACGATCGCCGGCAGCCCGAACCGCTCGCTCAGCCAGGCGGCCACGGGGAACCCGTTCCACCCCGGCATCCGGCTCGGCAGGTCGACGACGCCGGCGACGACGTCGACGGGCCCGGGCAGGCTGAGCCCGACGCCCCGCAGCCCTTCGCGACCACGGTCGTCGGCGAGCCGCTCGAGCAACGCGGCCAGCCGCTGGAGCCCGGCGGTCGGACCGTCGGAGAGCGCGAACGGGACGTTCGCGACCGACTCGAGCGCGCCTCCCGGCAGCACCACGCCGATGCGCGCGTGCCCGCCGCCGACGTCCGCGGCAACCGCGTACTCGTCGACGCCGCCGATGCGGAGCACCTTGCGGGGGCGGCCGCCGGTGGAGACGTCGGTGCCCTCCTCGGCGAGGATCCCGTGTTCCAGGAGTTGGCCGACGACGTGCGAGACGGTCGACGGGGCGGCCCCGAGCACCTTCGCGATCTCGGTCCGGCTGGCGGCCTGCCCCGAAGCGACGAGCTCGAGGACGCGGGCGCTGAGATCGGCCACGACTTTCTCCAATCCGGACGGAACACCGGCGGCTGCCGGCGGAACGGGAACACGACACGGGTGGATGCCCGGTTCTTCGGCGAGCCTACGGGGCGGATCGAGCGGTCCACCCTTTCCACCGTTCCGCAGTAACGCAGTTTTTACATCGAGATGTTTGTTTTTCCAATGGCTTTGGTCCTTGACTGTCCTCGTGCCGCTCGGCACCTCGTGCTCCACTCCCCGAAGTCCCTCGCACAAGGAGACACCGCATGTCCAAGCCCCGTCGCTGGGCGCTCCTCACCGGAGCTGCGATCGCCGTGAGCGCGCTGCTCGCCGGCTGTTCCGGAGGCGGCAACGCCTCGCCGGGATCGACCGACGAGATCGACTACGCGCTCCCCGCCAACTTCACGCCGAACTGGATCCTGCCGATCGGCACCGCCGCGCACCTCAACACGAACAACGGCTCCATCGCCCAGTCGCTGTACGAACCGCTCGTCGCGTACGACGGCTCCACCGGCAAGATCGCGTGGAACAAGGCCGGCTCCGTCGCCACCGACGCGAAGTTCGCCGACGACGGCAAGAGCGTCACGATGACGCTCGGCGACCGGCACTGGTCCGACGGCGAGGCGATCACGAGCCGCGACGTCGAGTTCTGGTTCAACCTGATCAAGGCCAACAAGGCGCAGTGGGGCGGGTACTCCAAGGGCAAGGCGCCGGACAACTGGACCTCGTTCAAGGCCGTCGACGACACGCACTTCACCATCACGTTCGACAAGGCGTACAACTCGGACTGGATGCTCGCCAACCAGCTGAGCAACATCATCCCGCTGCCGCAGCACGCCTGGGACAAGACCAGCGCGAGCGCGAAGGTCACCGACGCCGACGAGACCCCCGCCGGCGCGAAGCAGGTCTGGAAGTACCTGAACACCGCCGCCGGCAAGATCAGCGACTACGCCAGCGACCCCCTGTGGAAGACGATCTCGGGCCCCTACGGCGTCAAGACCTTCACCACGGCCGGCAACGTCACCCTCGTCGCCAACAAGAAGTACGACGGCGGTCAGAAGCCCGCCATCACCACGGTCAACCTGCTCCCCTTCACCACGGCCGACGCCGAGGTGAACGCGGTCCGCTCCGGCGAGGTCGACTACGGCTACATCAACGCCACCGACATGGACCAGGAGTCGTCCTTCACGGCGAAGGGCTACTCCGTGGAGCCCTGGACCGGCTGGGCCATCACGTACATGCCGTACAACTTCAACAACCCGACGATGGGCGCCGTCTTCAAGCAGCTGTACGCCCGGCAGGCCGTCCAGATGTCGATCGACCAGAAGTCGCTGTCGAAGGTCGTCTTCAACGGCACCGCGACCTCGACCTACGGTCCCGTCCCGCAGGCGCAGGAGTCCGACTACGTCTCCGACGTGCAGAAGTCGAACCCGTACCCGTTCAGCACCTCGAAGGCCAAGGACCTGCTCACCAGCCACGGCTGGGAGGAGCAGGGCGGCACGATGGTCTGCACCGACCCGGGCACCTCGGCCAGCCAGTGCGGCGAGGGTGTCGAGCAGGGCACGAAGTTCTCGATGCAGGTGCTGTCGCAGTCCGGATCGACCGTGACCGACAACATGATGAGCGCGATCCAGTCCTCGCTCGCGAAGACCGGCATCGACTTCACCATCAAGACCGCGCCGGTGTCGAGCGTGCTGTCGCAGACCCCCACCTGCACCTCGGACGAGGCCAGCTGCGACTGGGACCTGTCGTTCTTCGGCACCGCGGGCAGCTGGTACTTCCCGGCCTACCCGACCGGTGAGTCGCTCTTCCAGACCGGCGGTTCGGCGAACTTCGGCAGCTACTCGAACAAGCAGGTCGACGACCTGATCGACGCGACCACCACCTCGACCGACGCCACCGCCGTGCAGGACTACAGCGCCGCGGTCGCGAAGGACCTGCCGGTGATCTGGCTGCCGAGCCCCGACTACCAGATCTCCGTCGTCAAGAAGGGCCTGTCCGGGTTCGACCAGGACTCGCTCGCCAACTTCCACCCGGCCCAGTGGAAGTGGACCAAGTAGGTCGCTGACGCGACCACGGCCTGGAGGCGCGGTGCGGGCACGACCCGCACCGCGCCTCCGCCCCGGCTCAGGCAAGAACCGACCATCGGAACCCGCATGACCACAGCTCTCTACCTCACCAGGCGCGTCCTGCAGGCGCTCGCGGTGATCCTCATCGTCACCGTCGTGGTGTTCTGCCTGTTGCACGCGCTGCCCGGCGGCCCCGCCCGCGGCGTGCTCGGCGTCTCCGCGACGCCCACGCAGATCGCCCAGTTCAACCAGGCGCAGGGGCTCGACCAGCCGCTGCCCGTGCAGTACCTGCGGTTCCTCGGTCGTCTGCTCACCGGAGACCTCGGCACCTCGTACACGCTCAACGAGCCGGTCTCGCAGCTCATCGCCGAGCGCCTGCCGAAGACCCTCGTGCTCACCGGCATCTCCGCGGTGCTCGGACTCGTCGTCGCGATCCCGGTCGGCATGCTCCAGGCGGCCCGCCGCAACGGTGCGGTCGACTACGCCGCCACCGCCCTGGCGTTCGTCTTCTACTCGACGCCGGCGTTCTTCCTCGGACTCGTCCTGATCATCGTGTTCAGCCAGCAGCTGCCGTGGCTGCCGTCCCAGGCACCGAGCGGCAACACCCTGGCCGAGGTGTTCCAGGACCCGGCCGGACTCGTGCTGCCCGTGGTGACCGGAGCGCTGGCGATGATCGCGGTGTTCAGTCGCTACATGCGCGCCTCGACGCTCGAGAACCTGCAGGAGGACTACGTCCGCACCGCCCGTGCCGGCGGCGCCTCGACCGCGACGATCCTGCGGCGGCACGTCTTCCGCAACTCGCTCACCCCGGTCGTGGCGATGCTCGGGTACTACCTGCCGGTGCTGTTCGGCGGCGCTCTGGTGACCGAGCAGCTGTTCAACTACCCCGGCATGGGGCTGCTGTTCTGGAACGCCGCGCAGTCCTCCGACTACCCGACGCTGCTCGGCTGCGTGCTCGTCATCTCCATCGCGACCGTCATCGGCACCCTGCTCGCCGACGTCGCGCAGTCCCTGATCGATCCCCGAGTGAAGGCGAGCCGCGCATGACCGCCGTCCAGATGGCCCCCGAAGCCCCGGGAGCCCCCGTCACCGTCGCGGCCACCGGGTTCCGGCTCGCCGCCCGCCGGTTCCGGAGCAACACCCTCGCCGTGATCGGCCTCGCCCTGATCGTCGTCATCGTGCTGTTCTGCTTCGTCGGCCCGTTCCTGTACCCGACCGACCAGACGCACACGATGCTCGAGCAGGCCAACCAGGGCCCGAGCGCCGCGCACTGGCTCGGCACCGACGCCGTCGGCCACGACGTCCTCGGCCGCCTGATGTACGGCGGCAAGGTCTCCCTGATGGTCGGCATCGCCGCCGGGGTCCTGGCCACCGTCGTCGGCACCCTGTGGGGCTCCGTCGCCGGGTACGTCGGCGGCTGGGTCGACGCCCTGATGATGCGCGTCGTCGACGCCGGCATCGCGATCCCGGCGCTGTTCATCCTGCTCGTCATCTCGGCGATCACGAACCCCGGCGTCGGCGGCCTCATCGTCATCCTCGGTCTGGTGTCGTGGCTCGTGCCGTCCCGCCTGATCCGTGCCGAGACCCTGACGCTCAAGAACCGCGACTACGTCCTGACCCTGCGCGCGATCGGCGGCTCGCACGCCCGCGCGATCGGCAAGCACCTGCTGCCGAACTCGGTGTCGACGATCGTCGTCGCGGCGACGTTCCAGGTCGCCGACGCGATCCTGCTGGTCGCCTACGTCTCGTACCTCGGGCTCGGCGTGCAGCCGCCCGCGACGGACTGGGGCGGCATGCTCTCGGCGGGACTCACCGCCGCGTACTCCGGACACTGGTGGCTCATCGTGCCGCCGGGTCTGGCCGTGATCCTGGTCGTCTGCGCGTTCAACGCGGTGGGCGACGGACTGCGGGACGCCTTCGACGTGCGGGGCCGCTGATGACCAACGAACCGATCCTGCGGACGACCGACCTCGGCGTCTCCTTCAGCACCGAGTCCGGCACCGTCGACGCCGTGCGGGGGGTGTCCCTGTCGGTCGCCCCCGGCGAGACCCTCGCCCTGGTCGGCGAGTCCGGCTCCGGCAAGTCGACGGTCGCCCTCGCGGCGATGGGCCTGCTCTCCGGGAACGCGACGGCATCGGGCAGCGCCGTCGTCGCCGGGCACGAGGTCGTCGGGGCAGCCGAGCCCGAACTCCGGGCACTGCGCGGCTCGACGGTGTCGATGGTCTTCCAGGAGCCCGCGACCGCCCTCGACCCGCTCACCCGCGTCGGCGCCCAGATCGCCGAGGTGATCCGGAACCACCGTGACGTCTCCGCGTCCGCCGCCGCGGCCGAGGCCGTCGACCTGCTCCGCCGCGTCGGCATCCCCGACCCCGAGTCGCGCACCCGGTCGTTCCCGTTCCAGCTGTCCGGTGGGCAGCGCCAGCGCGTGGTCATCGCGATGGCGATCGCGAACGCACCGAAGCTGCTCATCGCGGACGAGCCGACCACCGCGCTCGACGTGACCGTCCAGGCCGAGATCCTCGAGCTCCTGCGCGCGCTCGCCGTCGAGACCGGCACCGGCGTGCTGCTGGTCACGCACAACATGGGCGTCGTCGCGGACTTCGCCGACCGGGTCGCGGTCATGCTCCAGGGCGAGATCGTCGAGACCGGCGGGGTCGAGGACGTCCTGCTCCGCCCGGAGCACGAGTACACCAAGCGGCTCCTCGCCGCGGTGCCGCGGCTCGAGACACCGGCGTCGGCATCCGACGCCGCCGAGTCGGCGAGACGCCTCCAGATCCGGGGGCGTGACGCGGAGACGCCGGCGTCTTCCGAGCTGGGTGCGTCGGGTGCGGCGGACGGGAGGCCCGGTGCGGCCCCGGTGGTCGACCTGCGGGACGTCTCGGTGACGTTCGGGCGCGGGGCGCGCGCCGTCCACGCGCTCGCCGGCATCGACATCACGGTGCACGCCGGTGAGACCGTCGGTCTGGTCGGCGAGTCCGGTTCGGGCAAGTCGACCGCGGCCCGGGTGGCGCTCGGTCTGATCAAGCCGACGTCCGGCACGGTGTCGCTGTTCGGGCAGGACCTGCGGACGGCCAAGGGGCGCGACCGCCGTGCCCTCCGGTCCGGCATCGGCGTGGTGCTGCAGGACCCGGTGGCGTCCCTCGACGCCCGGATGTCCGTGGCCGAGTGCATCGCGGAGCCCCTGGCCGTGCACCGTCGCGGGATGTCCTCGGCCGACCGGCGTCGCCGCATCGACGAGGTGCTCGACGCCGTCCGGCTGCCGCGGACCCTGGCATCCCGGGCCCCGCGTGAGCTCTCCGGTGGGCAGCGCCAGCGGGTCTCGCTCGCCCGGGCGCTGGTGCTCGAGCCGCGGCTGCTCGTCGCCGACGAACCGACCTCGGCGCTCGACGTCAGCGTGCAGGAGACCGTGCTCGAGGTGCTCGGCGAGCTGCAGGACGACCTCGGGTTCGCGTGCCTGTTCGTCTCGCACGACCTGGCCGTCGTGCAGCACTTCGCCGAGCGTGTCGTGGTGATGCGCCAGGGCGTCGTCGAGGAGCAGGGCACCACCGGCACCACGCTCCTGCACCCCACCACCGACTACACCCGACGCCTGCTCGCCGCGGTGCCGGTGCCCGACCCCGTGCTGCAACGACAGCGCCGGGCCGCGCGCCTCGCCTCGCTCGCGGCGGTGACCGCGTGAGCCGGGTCCTGGCCGGGGTCGACATCGGCGGGACGAACACCAAGGTCGTCCTGACCACGCACGACCTCGAGGTCATCGACCGGGTCGACCTGCCGACGCCCGCCCACGCGGGCGGGGCGGCGATCGTGACGGCCGCCCTCGGGGCGGTGACGGGTCTGCTCGACACGCACCGGGCCTCCCTTGCGGGTGTCGGGGTGGGCGCGGCCGGTGTCGTCGACCGGGCCACGGGGACCGTGCTGGTCACCGGCAACTCGTTCACCGGCTGGGCCGGGTACGGCGTGACGCGGGCCGTCACCGACGCGCTCGGCGTGCCGGCGACACTGGACAACGACGTGAACGCGTTCCTGCTCGGCGAGATCGCGACCGGCGCGGTGGTGGGGGAGTCCGACGTGCTCGGCATGACCCTCGGCACCGGGGTCGGCGGCGCCCTCGTGCTCGACGGACGGCTCTTCGCCGGCCCGCGCGGCGCCGCCGGCGAGATCGGCCACGTCCCCGGGTTCGGCGACGCCCGCTGCACCTGCGGGCAGACCGGGCACCTGGAGACCATCGCGGGCGCCCGCGGCATCGCCGACCGCTACGCCGAGCGCTCCGGGCGCACGCTCTCGGCACGGGACGTCGCCGTCGCAGCGCGCGGCGGCGACGCCGACGCGGCCGCCGTCTTCGCCACCGCGGGATGGGGTCTCGCCCGTGCCGCGCTGCTGACCGCGGGGATCCTCGACGTCACCACCGTCCTGATCGGCGGCGGCATCGCACGGTCGTGGGACCTGCTCCACCCCGCCATCTCGGCGGCGATCGACGCGGAACCGCCCGTCAGCGGGGCGACGATCCGGCTCGCACAGTCGACGCTCGGGGCTGATGCCGTGGCCCTCGGGGCAGCGGCGCAGGTGCGGGCCCGGGTGCTGGAGCCGGAGACCGCGTAGCGGGGGAAGGCCGGGTCAGGGCACCCAGACGACGATGCCGCGCAGGTCGTGCAGCACCGCGGCGAGGCCGGCGCGCAGCCCGCGAGCGGCACGGTCCTCGGTGAAGGTGCCGGGGTCGTAGTGGCTCGACGGACCGAGGCCCTCGCCACGGAACCCGCCGCCCGTCCAGTCCGCCGCCGTGACGTTCGACGTCGGCTCCGCGATCTCGGCACCGACGACCAGGAACTGCTGGTGGAGCGCGGTCGGCGAGACGGCCGCGAGCGGGTCGACCATGTGGTTGCCGACGGTGATGACCAGGTCGGGCTCGGCGTCGACGGCGCGCAGGACCGCGGCGATCCGGTCGTCGGCGTCCGTCGCCGAGACCGGGGTGACGGTGACGTCCTCGTCCGACGCCCACGAGTCGACGGCGTCGAGCAGGGTCCGGGTCGGGGCGTCCGCGGCGTCCCCCGCGTCGGAGAGCAGCACGACGTCGTAGCCCGCGGGAGCGTGCACGCCGGACCACGAACCCGGTTCGGGGTGGATGGTGGCCTCGGGTGCCGGCGGCTGGTCGGGATCGGAGAACCCGGTGCCCAGGACGCCGGCGGACGCGTGCGCCGAGGCGTTCGCCGTCGGGCCGGTGCCGGTGCCGGTGCCGCCAGTGGTGCCGTCCGACGCCCGGGAGCAGCCGGCCAGCAGGGTGGCGCCGGCCGCGGCGAGGGCGACGGCGGTCAACAGGGAGGTCGTCCGGGTGGCGGGGCGGATCACGGCACCATGCAAGCACGCCCGACGGCCGCTCCGGGCCGGTCGGGGGACCTGTCCAACACCCGTCCCGTTGCTGGTCACCGGTTGTTCACCTTCCGGTCGTCTGTGAGCCGGATCGTCTGCGCGTGCCCTCCGGAACCACCGCCGCGCTCCTGCGCGCCCGCCCCGTCCACTCGTCTTCCCCGACCGCGCTGACTGCGCTGGCCGCACGGGTCGCCGCCGCGCTCGTGCTGCTCGGGGTGGTCGTGATCAGCGTGCTCGGGGGAGCCGCACCGGCGTCGGCGCACGGCTTCAGCTCGGTCGTGTACGCCGACGTGACGTCCACGAAGCCGACGGTCGTGCGGGCGGAGCTCGGGCTCGAGTACGACCTGATGCTCGTCTCGGTGGCCACGAGCGAGCACGACGACGCGCTGCACGAGCAAGGGCAGCGCGCCTGGGACGACGGGGACTTCCCGGGGATGGTGACGGCCGCCGAGGCGCACACCGACGCGATCGGGGAGTACGTGTTCGACCGGTTCACGGTGACCGGAGCCGGTGGGCGGGCCTGCACGGGCACCCTCGACCCCACGGTCACGGTCGACCTGCGGGACGAGGTGCCGTACGCCCACGTCACCGCCGACTTCACCTGCCCGGAGGCGTCCGAGACGCAGTCGGGACACGTGGTGTCGTCGACGCTGTTCCCCGACGACGAGTCCTTCGTCCGCGACACCAAGACGATCGTCACGTACGACGTCGACGACCGCGCGGGATCGGCCACCCTCGACGCCTCGCAGCGCACGTTCTCCACCGAACAGTCGGCGGGGGAGCGCTTCTGGGAGTTCTTCCGCCTGGGCGCCGAACACCTGCTGACCGGCATCGACCACATCCTGTTCCTCGTCGCGCTCATCGCCGGGTCGCGTCGCCTGCGCGAGGTCGTCTACACGGCGTCCGCGTTCACGATCGCGCACTCGATCACGTTCATCCTCGCCGCGCTCGGTGTGGTCAGCCCACCCGCGATCGTCGTCGAGCCGCTCATCGCCCTGTCGATCGCCGCGGTCGCCGGCTGGTACCTGTGGCGGCTCTGGCGACGCCGGTCGCGGGCCGACGAACTGGTGGTCGGCGAACACGGACACTTCTCGCTCGACCGCGCCGGCTGGACCCGGCTGGCCGTCGTCTTCGCCTTCGGACTCATCCACGGGCTCGGGTTCGCCGGTGCCCTGGGCATCCACGAGGCGTTCTCGTGGCAGCTGCTCGTCTCGCTCCTCGTCTTCAACGTCGGCATCGAGGCCGTGCAGCTCGCGATCATCGTCATCGTGTTCCCGCCGCTCGCGCTGCTGCGGCGGAAGGCGCACCGGGTGTCGCTCTGGGTGACGGGCGCGGTGACCGCCGGGGTCTTCGTGATGGGGATGATCTGGTTCGTCGAACGGCTGGCCGCGGGCTGACCGGGCCCGTCGTCCCGGGGGCGTTCGACGTCCGTTCCTGAACAACGATGAACCGTCACTCAGCGTTTACCAAGACGTTTTGCAGGGCGTGCAGAGTCTTCCGTGCTGCACCATCCCACGTCTGAGAAACGGACCAACATGAGTCTCCTGTCCGGCGCCACTACCCGGCGCAGAACCACCACCCTCCGCGTCTGCGGAGCCGTCCTCGGGGCCGCGCTCATCGCCGGTGCCTCGATGGTCGGCACGAACGCCGCCACCGCTGCGACGAACACCCCCACCACCAACATCTCGACCGGTGGCCCGATCCACATCCTGCTCGGCGTCGGCGCGACCGAGAGCCAGCGCATCGCCTCGTGGTACTTCCCCACGAACGTCGCGCAGTCGCTCGAGATCCAGAAGACCGCGTCCATGACGGACGGCGTCTTCACCGACGCCAAGCAGACGGTCGCCGCCTCGGAGGCCGCGAACACCGCAGCCGACTCGAGCGCGACCGACTCGAACACCAAGAGCATCCCGGGCATCGCCGCCGAATCGGGCTACATCAACGCGCACGCGACGATCTCGGCCCTCGAGCCGAACACCTCGTACACGTACCACGTCGGTGCGGCGGACGGCTCGGCCTGGTCCGCGTCGTACACCTTCACCACGAAGAGCTTCTCCGGCGACTTCGACTTCCTGTTCTTCGGTGACCCGCAGATCGGTTCGTCCGGCTTCACCGACGACGACGGCGCCGGCTGGGCGGACACGCTCGAGTACGCCACGTCGACCGAGCCGGACGCCGAGCTCCTGGTCTCCGGTGGCGACCAGGTCGAGCACGCCAACAACGAGTACGAGTGGGGTGCGTTCGCGGACAGCAGCGACGTGCTGAAGCGCTACCCGTGGGCCTCGACCATCGGCAACCACGACGTGGGCGGCAAGGCCTACGAGCAGCACAACCAGGTGCCGAACTCCCTCAAGGTGCCGGACTTCTACCCGGGCGGCAACACGACCGCGAACTCGGGTGGCGACTACTGGTACATGTACAAGGGCGTCCTGTTCATCGACATCAACTCGAACGCCTACGCGGCCGGTTCGGACGCTGCCCACGTGAACTACGTGCGCGACGTCATCAACCGTTACGGCGACGACGCGAAGTGGACCACGCTGGTCTACCACCACTCGATCTACTCGCCGGCCGACCACGCGAACGACAAGGACAACCAGCAGCGCCGGTTCGACTTCACGCGTTCGTTCTCGGACATGGGTGTCGACCTCGTCCTGCAGGGCCACGACCACTCCTACTCGCGCAGCTACGCGATCAAGAACGGCAAGAAGGCCAACGTCAACGAGCAGCCCGCTGCTCCCGAGGTCTTCTCCGGCCCCGGCGGCGTCATCTACATGACGGCGAACTCGGCCTCGGGCTCGAAGTACTACGACCTCACCACCCCGGACGCCACCCAGGGCTACGGCGCGGACCCGCTCGACCCCAAGGGTGAGCGGCACTTCGCCAACTCGGTCGAGAACCAGGAGCACGTCCGCACCTTCGTGAAGGTCTCGGTCACCGACGACAAGCTCGCCGTCGAGAACATCCGCGCCAGCGACTGCACGACGCTCAACTCGGCGGTGCAGCACGGCAAGGTGGACAGCTGCGGTGTGACCCTCCAGCCGACGGCCACCGCCGACCCGGCTGCGATCGGTTCGACGGTCGACAAGTTCGACCTGCACGCCACGCTGCCGACGACGACCACCACGCTCACCGCGTCGGCCGCCGAGCAGACCTACGGCACCGCCAAGCCGGCCACGGTCACCGCGACCATCGCCGGTGGCATCGGCACCCAGCAGGGCACGGTGACGTTCAAGGACGGCAGCAAGGTCCTCGGCACCGCCCCGGTCAAGGACGGCGCGGCCAGCATGACGCTGCCGAGCACGCTCGCCATCGGGAAGCACTCGGTGACGGCCTCGTTCGTCAACGCGGACCCGGTCTACTCGGGAACGAACTCGAAGACCGCGAAGGCCATGACGGTCTCCGTCGAGAAGGCCCCGTCGCGCACCGCCGTCAAGTACAGCGGTGGCAAGGCGACCGTCCAGGTGAAGGCCACCGGCTTCAGCGTCGACGGCACCGCCCGGATCTACCAGGGCTCGAAGCGCCTCGCCACCGTCACGGTGCAGGACGGCGTGGTCACGTCGAAGCTCCTGCTGAAGAAGGGCGCGCACAACCTGCACGCCGTCTTCGCCGGGACCTCGGAGCTCACCACGAGCACCAGCCCGACCATCACGGTCGTCGTCAAGTAACACCCGGTACCAGCGAGGGCCCCGCGATCTCGATCGCGGGGCCCTCGCCGTGTGGCACGGGGGGTGGGCGACCTGCCCAACCCGAGGACAGGCGCCGCACCGGCTGACGGGAGACCCGAACTCCCTACCCGGCCGCCGCTGGTGCGAGCGACCGGTCAACCTGTGGTGATCATGCGCTCGCGTCCCCCGATCCGGCTGGGATCCGGGCCGATTGTCAGGCTTCGACCGGATGTGCAGACATTCCTAGGTCCTGGCTGTGGAGAAGCGCATACTTCGAGTCTCCGAGAATGCGCGCTCGTCGCCGACGTCACCCCGCCTCTCCCAGCAGGAAGAGACGGCCATGCACGCTCTCCACCGCCGACGGGGCTCCCTCCTCGTCGTCTCGGCCGCGGCCGTCGCAGCGTTGATCACCCTCGGCACCGGCGGCGGAGCATCAGCCGCCACGGTCATCGACGGTCCCGTCAACCTCGGCACCGCATCGACCTACGGCGTCCTCGGCGCCAGTGCGGTCACGAACACCGGCCCCTCCGTGGTCAACGGCGACCTCGGCCTGTCGCCGGGCACCTCGATCACGGGCTTCGGCGGTGCACCGAACGGCGTCGTCAACGGCACCACGCACCAGACCGACGCCGCAGCCGCACAGGCCCAGCGCGACACCACCACCGCGTACAACGTCGCCGCGTCGCTCTCCCCGACCCAGACCGGTCTGACCGAGCTGAACGGTCTCTCGCTCTCGCCGGGTGTGTACTCCGGTGGCGCGCTCGCCCTGGCGAACAACGGCGCACTGACCCTGGCCGGCAGCGCGGACTCCGTGTGGGTGTTCCAGGCCGCGTCGACCCTGACCATCGGGTCCGCCAGCCGGATCACGATCACCGGTGGCGCCAGCTCGTGCAACGTCTTCTGGCAGGTCGGCAGCTCGGCCACCGTCGGCACCGGCGCGCAGTTCCAGGGCACCGTCCTGGCACAGCGGTCCGTGACCGCCACCACCGGCGCGACCGTGCAGGGCCGACTGCTGGCCCGCACCGGCGCGGTGACCCTCGACACCAACACGATCACCGCCTCGAACGGTTGCCCCGCCCCGGGCACCCCGTCCGAGTCGCCGACCATCACCTCGGGCACCCCGTCCGACGGCACCGTGGACGTGCCCTACTCGTCCACCGTCACCGCGACCGGCACCCCGAACCCGACCTTCACCGCCACGGGCCTGCCCGACGGCCTGACGATCAACAGCACCACGGGCGTCATCTCGGGTACCCCGACCACCCCGGGTACCTCGACCGTGACGATCACCGCGTCCAACGGGACCAGCCCGGACGACACCCAGACGGTCACCATCACGGTCCGTGCCCCGGCACCGGTGCCCACCGCGACACCCAGCCCGACCGCTCCGGCCGTGGTGCCCACCGACACCCCGACCGGCCCCGCGGGCGCCGGCGGTGGCGGCGGAACCGACCAGCCCACCGGTCAGCTCGCCTTCACCGGATCGGACCCGACCATCCCGCTGAGCATCGCCGCGGCCCTGCTCGCCGCTGGCGCCACGCTCATGGTCCTGCTGCGTCGCCGCCGCCGCACCGTCGGCCGCATCTGATCCACCCGCACCACCGACGGCCCCGCGACCCTGGTCGCGGGGCCGTCTGCGTGCCGTCACCGGACTCGCGAACGGTCCACGTGCCCGACCGCGCGGGGGCATGCCGACCGACGGCGTCGTCGACGACGTGCCAGGGGCCTCCCGGCTCGTCGAGGACGACCCGGTCATCGCACCCGTGAGGACCCTCAGGTACTGAGCCGTCACGTCATCCTCCAGGACGATCCGGTGCCAACAGCTGTCTCCCTACTGTTGGCGACGGAGCGTGCGGTGGCGCATGCCCGTCGCACCAGGGGAGATCCGACGTGAACCGTTCGCCGAGACGCCGTTCCACCATCGCGCTGCAGATCGCGTGTTCGACACTCATCGCCGGGGCGCTCGCCGTCTCCGGCACGGTCGCGGCACTGCCCGCGACCGCAGCACCGGGCGACGGGCCCACCGCCGCGACGGGGACGACCACGATCACGACCCCGGGCACGCCCGTCGCGCAGGGCGAGGACTGGACCGTGACGCCCACCGACGGCGGGTACACCGTCGTCCTGACCCTCGCCGAGCCCCTGCCGATCCGCGCAGCGGCACCGGTCCTGCTGGTCGACGGCACGGACATCGGCGTGGCGCAGACGAGCCTCGACCAGCGGCAGCTGACGGTCACCACGACCGACCCCACGGTCGCCGACGCCCGCAGCGTCGAACTCGGATGGTCGGGTGCGACCGACCTGCAGGGCAACCGCCAGTCGGCGACCGCACCGCAGACGGTGGCGCCGCGCGAGGCCCCGGCACCCCTGACCGACGACCCCGCTGCAGCGGGCCAGTACGCGGTCACCCGGGCCGACTACGACCTGGGCAACGAGGCCGAGACGATCAAGGGCTTCGGCCGCAAGGGCGAGATGCGTGCCGCGGTCTTCGTCCCGGAGGACGCCCCGGGCAAGCGCCCCGTCGTCGTGTTCCTGCACGGCCGCCACGAGGCCTGCGTCGGCGGCACCGAGAACCCCAGGGCGTGGCCGTGCGGGAAGGGCCAGACGGACATCCCGAGCTACCTCGGCTACAACGCCGCGGCGACCGCGCTCGCCAGCCACGGCAACGTCGTCGTGTCGATCTCCGCGAACGCGATCAACGCCCTCGACGGCAGCTACTCGGACGACGGCGGAGCGGTGGCCCGCGGCCAGCTCGTCCTCGACCACCTCAGCCTGCTCCAGCGCGCCGACGCCGGGCAGGAACCCCGCCTGTCACCGCTGCTGACCGGCAAGCTCGACCTGCAGCACGTCGGGCTGATGGGGCACTCGCGCGGCGGTGACGGCGTGGTCCGAGCGGCCCTGCTCAACATGCAGCGCACCAGCCCCTTCGGCATCCGTGCCGTCCTGCCCCTGGCGCCGACCGACTTCGGGCGCATGACCCTGCCGGACACGAACACGGCGGTGGTCCTGCCGTACTGCGACGGTGACGTGTCCGACCTGCAGGGCCAGCACTTCTACGACGACTCCCGCACGGCCTTCGGGGACGACGTGCTGCGCTCCTCGGTCCTGGTGATGGGCGCGAACCACAACTTCTTCAACACGACGTGGACCCCGGGCAAGTACGCGAAGGCGTCGTCGGACGACTGGTACGACGAGTCCGACGCGGTCTGCGGCGCGAAGGCGAAGCACACCACCCGACTGTCGTCCGACCAGCAGTACGCCGTCGGCACGAGCCTGATCAGCGGGTTCTTCCGCCTGACGCTCGACGGTGAGCAGCAGTTCCTGCCGATGTTCGACGGCACCGACCGGCAGCCCGCCGCCCTGGGCGCGGCAGACATCCGGGTGACGGCCTCGCAGCCCGGCGCGAGCCGACGCGACCTGGCCCTGTTCGACACGACGAACCCGGCGATCACCACCACCGGTGCCCTGACGGCGAAGACCTGCGCGAGCACCGACAACCTGCCCGCGAAGCAGACCCTGCCGGCGTGCGTCTCGATCACGTCGAACGCCCCGGACTACACGCCCGCGTTCCTGGCCTCCTCGGTGCCGGCGACCCCGGCCCTGCACGTCACGCCCACCAAGGCGGCGACCGGCGGACAGGTGCACGTCCCGGTGGCCCCGACGGCCGGTGACTTCACCGGGTTCCAGGCGCTGTCGCTCCGGCTCACCCCGGACGACACGGCGACGACGAACGCCGACGTCTCGATCAGCCTCCGCGACGCCACCGGTGCCGTGGCGACCCGACGCGTGTCGGACACCAGCCGTGCCGGTCAGCTGCTCCCCGGCACCCGGACAGCGCCGCGCAAGACGATCCTGCAGCAGGCACGCATCCCGCTCGACACCTTCACCGGCATCGACCTGGCGTCGGTGCGCGAGGTGACGATCGACGTCCCGCAGAAGAACAGCGGGATGCTGCTGAGCGACCTCTCGCTCCTGCCCGCAGCGACCCTCGGTACCCCGGTGGTCACGAACCGTCCCACCGCCCGCATCGCCGACCGCTTCGTCGACGAGGGGCGCACCCGCACGGTCGTCCGGGCAGCGGTCGTGCTCTCGCGGCCGGCCGAACAGGCGACGACGGTCTCCTTCGACCTCGACCAGGCGTCGGACAACCGCATCCGTCCGGCGATGCAGGCCGTCACGTTCCAGCCGGGCGAGGTCTGCCGCGCGGTCGCCGTGTCGGTGAACGGCGACCGCACCCCGTCGTTCTCGCGGACGGCGGACTACCCGATGACGCTCAGCAACACCCAGGGCGGCTCGGTGATCGGCGACTCGATCGGCACCATGCGCATCCGCGAGGACGACGGCGTGCGCGCCGTGAACGGACGCGTGACCGCATCCGCTCCGGCGGTCGGTACCCCGGGCGACGCGTGTGCCGAGGCCCAGGCGACGAGCACCCCGATCGCGGTGACGCCGGCGAGCAGCCGGAAGGGTGCCAAGGTCGCGATCTCGGCGACGGGCTTCCGCGCCGGCGAGTCGGTCACCGTCAGCATCGACGGCGGCCGGGCCACCCGCACGACGGCCAACGCCGCCGGCAAGGTCCGCCTGAAGGTCACGAAGACCGTGGCGGCGCTGGCACCGGGCACGCACGTGGTGCACGCCCGTGGCTACGGCTCGGACCAGCGGGCTCGGGGCACCTTCACGACGACGAAGTAGCCGTGCACGGTCCGGCACCGGTCATCGCGCGCGCCACCACGGCTGACGCGCGCGAGATCGGTGCGTTCCAGGCGCGCTGCTGGGAGCAGACGTACCGCGGGGTGGTGCCGGACGCCTTCCTCGACGGAACGGCTGGTGCCGACCGCGCCGCGCGCTGGGCGGAGCGGATCCGGACACGCACCCGCGGGGTGCTCACCGCGCGGGCCGACGACGGGACCCTGCTCGGCGTCGCGAGCACCGAGCGCCGAGCGGACCCGGCCGGCGGGCTCCCCGAGCTCGAACTCGTCACCCTGTACGTCGACCGGGGTGCGCACGGCACCGGTGTCGCCGCCCTGCTCCTCGACGCGGCCATCGGCGACGAGGACGCACACCTGCTCGTCTTCGCGGCGAACACCCGTGCGCGCCGGTTCTACGCCAAGCACGGCTTCGTGCCGGAGGGTCCGCGACTGACCGACCCCGGGACGGGGCTCGACGAGGAACGGTGGGTCCGGAGGCGGCCCGTGTGAACCCTCAGGGCGCTCAGGACGCTCCGGCGGCCAGGAGGTCGGCGAGCGGGACGTCGTCGCGTGCCACGTCGGCGGCGACCTGGCTCAGCGACCGCTGGGTGGCACGTGCGTAGCGACGGATCATGCCGAACGCCTGCTCGACGTCGACCCCGGCCGCACGTGCGAGGTACCCCTTGGCCTGCTCGATGGCGACCCGGCTGTCGAGGGCACGCTGGAGCTGCTCCGCGGTGAGGGTCGCGTGCTCGAGGGTCCGTTGCTGCAACAGGCTGATCGTCGCGACGTCGGCGAGGGCCTGGGCGGCCCGGGCATCGGCTCCGTTCAGCGCCCCTTCCGTCTCGCGGAACAGGTTCAACGACCCGACGGTGGTGTCCCGCAGCCGGAGCGGGATGGCGTGGACGCCCGCGTAGCCACGCGCCCGCGACGCCTCGGCGAACCGTGGCCAGTGCTGCCGCAGGTCGTCGGCGTTCTCCGACGTCACCAACCGGCCGGTGGTCACGGCGGTGATGCAGGGCCCCTCGCCGGCGTTGAGCTGGAGCAGGCCGATGAAGCTGCTGCGCTCGCTCGTCGAGGCGACGACCCGCAGCTCGTCGTGCTTGTCGAGCAGGTGGATGGCGCCCGCGGCGGCGTCGAACAGCTCGACGGCCCGGTCGACCAGCGTCTGCAGCACGTCGACCACGTCGTAGTCCGCCACCAGAGAGTCGGTGAGGGTCACGAACGTCTCGACCAGTCGTGCTTCGCGTACCTCGGTCATGTGGGGAACGGTCCTTCCGTCGAGCAGGCGGGACAACCGTAGTCGAGCGGCGGACACGCGGACCTGTGGCTTGCACCCGGGAGCGTGACGGCTCTAGCGTTGGACCAGCAGCCCCAGACCCCGGCCGCCGGAACGTTCTTCCATTCCGATGACGACCAGGGAACCCATGACCACGCAGCACGCCGGTACCAGCCCGCAGCGGGAGACCAGCTCGAAACCCCTCTCCAGCGGCTTCCGGAAGACCGGTTCCCCGGCCGGACCACGGACCGGTGGCACCTCGTCGTACTCCGCGCTGCTGGCACAGGTGAAGGAAGCCGGGCTGCTCCGTCGCCGTCGGGGCTTCTACTGGGCGCTGTTCACCGCACTCGTCGTCGCCACGGCCGCGTGCTGGGTCGTCTTCGCGTTCCTGGGTGACTCGTGGTTCCAGCTGATCGTGGCCGGTGCGCTGGGGGTGCTGTTCACGCAGTTCGCGTTCCTGTCGCACGAGGCTGCGCACCGTCAGGTGTTCGAGTCCCAGAAGTGGAACGACCGCGCGGGCCGCTGGCTCGGCACGTTCCTGGTGGGGCTGAGCTACTCGTGGTGGATGAACAAGCACACCCGGCACCATGGCAACCCGAACACCGTCGGCAAGGACCCGGACATCGCGCCGGACGCGATCCGCTTCCTGCCCGAGGACGCAGCGGCTGTCAAGAACGGGGCGCTCCGGGTGTTCGTGCAGAACCAGGGCTGGTTGTTCTTCCCGCTGCTCACGCTCGAGGGCATCAACCTGCACCGGGCCGCCGTCATGTCGGTGCTCCGCGGGACGGGCGGACGCAGCGACGTCCGGGGGCGCGTCCTCGAGGGCATCCTGCTGGTGGCGCGGTTCGCGATCTACCTGACGGTGGTGTTCTGGTTCCTGCCGT
>NZ_JARVRN010000019.1:0-6182 GCF_030209655.1 Curtobacterium sp. MEB011
ACACGGAGACCACGTTGCTGCGTTCGTACGGCATCGTCGTCCGGTACCTCAACCGCGTCGGCCTCGCCGCCCGCGACCCCTTCGCGTGCCCCATGGTCGCGCAGCTGCGCATCCACTGACGCCGTGCTGACCGCCATGCCCACGGGCACCGTGAAGTGGTTCGACCACAGCAAGGGGTTCGGATTCATCCACCCCGACGACGGGTCCGAGGACCTGTTCGCACACTTCTCCAGCATCGTCGCGGCGACCGGCTCCCGGCCGCTCGCCCAGGACGACCACGTGCAGTACGAGATCGGACCCGGCAAGAAGGGTCCGCAGGCGGACAACATCTCGATCATCCGCTGACGCGGACGACGGACGGGAGGCACGGTGCCAGCTGGCACCGTGCCTCCCGTCCTTTCTTTCCCATGGCCACTGCAGTGGTAGTCCCGGAACCTCCCGGCGCCCTACTTGATGCCGGTCGAGGCGATGCCCTGCACGAACTGCCGCTGGAACGCCAGGAAGACCACGAGCAACGGCAGCACCGTGACGGTCGCGATCGCCATCACGGCTCCCCACGGTGAGCTGAACGCCGGGTTGTTCGTCAGGGTCGACAGGGCCACCGGCACGGTCAGGTTCTCGTTGCCCTGCAGCACGACGAGCGGCCAGAGGAAGTCGTTCCACCGGGTCATGAAGCCGAGGATCACGAGCACCCCGACCAGGGGGCCGCACGAGGGCAGCACCACCCGGAAGAACGTCTGGAACTCCCCGGCACCGTCGAGTCGAGCGGCCTCCATCAGCGCGTCCGGCACCCCGAGCATGAACTGCCGGGCGATGAAGATCCCGACGACGTCGAACACGGTCGGCAGGATCACCGCCCAGGGGGAGTCGACCAGGCCGATCTTCGCGACGACCAGGAAGCTCGGCACCAGGGTGACCTGGATCGGGATCATGATCGTGACGAGGAACGCCGAGTACAGCAGCCCTCGGCCCACGAAGCGGAACTTGGCGAGTGCGTACCCGGCCATCAGCGACACGACGACGCTCAAGGCGGTGCCGACGCTGGTGATGAGCGCGGAGTTGCCGAGCCACCGCCAGACCGGCTGCGTGCTGAACACCTGCGTGTAGTTCTCGAACGTCGGCCGGGTCGGGAACAGCGAGAACGTGCCACTCTGCGACTGCCCGCCGGGGGTGAGTGCCGAGACGACCATCCAGTACAGCGGGAACACCATCAGGATCGCCAGGGCGGTGAGCCCGGCGACGAGGACCCACCGACCGGGCCGACGCCGGGAGCGGACTCCAGCCGGACGGCGGCGGGGACCGCGGACATCGAGTACGGCCATCAGAGCATCTCCTCCGCCTTGCGGTTGGCGCGCTGCCGGAGCAGCGTGAACACGAGCAGGATCGCGACGAGCACCAGTCCGAGCGCCGCGGCGTAGCCCATCCGGGCATCGATGAACGCCGACCGGAACACGTACTGGATCAGCACGGTCGTCGAGAAGCCCGGGCCACCGCCGGTCATCACGTAGATGACGTCGAAGGCCTGCAACGAGAACACGACGTTCAGGATGAGCAGGATCGACGTCGTCGGGCGGAGCAGCGGCCACGTGATGGTCCGGAACCGCACCCAGCGCGAGGCGCCGTCGATCGCGGCGGCCTCCTTGAGCTCGGCGGGCACGGACTGCAGCGCGCCGAGGTAGATCACCATGCAGAAGCCGATCCGGGTCCAGACCACGACGACCACCAGGGTCGCCATCGCCCACCCCGGAGCGGTCAGCCAGGGCACGCGCCCCATGCCGAGCGCTTCGAGCAGGTTGTTCACGACGCCGTAGTCGCCGTTGAAGATCCACGACATGATGACGCCCACCACGACGCCGGCGGCGACCATCGGTACGAAGAACAGGGCGCGGAACACCGAGCGCCCGGGCAGCGGCCGGTTCAGGGCGACCGCCAGGGCGAGCCCGATCGCCATCGACGTCGGCACGGTGCCGAGCGTGAACACGAGCGTGTTCCGCAGCGCCGTGCCGATGAGCGGGTCGGAGCCCATGTCGACGAAGTTCTTCCCGCCGACCCAGGTGCCGTCGCCGAGCGAGGTGCTGGAGTCCTGGAAGCTCAGCGCGATCGCCGTGATGATCGGGATGAGCGAGAAGCCGAGGAACAGCAGCGCCGCGGGGCCGATGAACACGTACGGGACGAAGCGGCCGCGGCTTCGGCGGGCACCGTCGCCAGCGGGGAGTCCGCCGGTCGGAGGGGCGGTGGACGCCGTCGTGCGGACCGGCGCGGTCTCAGTTCGCAGTGACACTGCGCATCGCCTCCATCATCTGGTTCGAGGCCTCTTTCGGGCTCAGCTGCCCGAGCAGGCAGAGGTCGAGGTAGTCGGCGAACACCGCGTTGAGCGAGCTGAAGTACTCGCCGCTCTCGGCCTTCACCATCGAGAGCGGGATCGTCGTCCCCTGGTCGATGAACCGCTGCATCGTGTCGGTGTTCGCGGCGTACCCGATGTCCTTCGCGTCGAGGGACTTCCGGGCGGGCAGCCAGTTGCCGTCGTGGCAGAACTGCTGCATCTTCGACCGTGACGTGATCATCGCCACGAGCTCGGCCGCGAGCTCCGGGTGCTTGCTCGACTTCGTGACGGCCAGGGCGTTGCCGCCCAGGTCGCTCGCCTCGCCGACGTTGCGGATCATCGGGGCAGTGCCCCAGTTGTCGGGCATGTCGGTGTCGAGCTGCGCGATCGACTCCGGGTTGTTGAGCATCATGCCGATCTGCCCGGTCAGGAACAGGTTCCGCGAGACGTCACCGCCGCCGCTCTTGCTGAGGTTGCCGGTCGTCGCGAGTCCTTCGGCGTACCACTTCCGGCCGAAGGCCAGGGCGTCGATCGCCTCGGGGGTGTCCATCGACGGGGTCGCGCCGTCCTCCCCGAGGAACGCGCCGCCGTTCTGGTGGACCAGCGGCAGCCACCGGTACGCCGTCTCGGGCGACGACCAGCCGTACCCGAACGCGTACTTGCCGGTGACCTGCTTGACCTCCTTCGCGACGTCGAGGAACGCATCCCACGTCCACGCGTCGGCCAGGGCCTCCGGCGGTGTGACGCCGATCTGCTCCATGACGTCGCGGTTGTAGTAGGTGATGAAGTTGTCGGTGTGCTGGAAGACGCCGTACACACCGTCGTCCCGCGCGCCGATCGCCCAGAACGGGTCGCTGTAGTCCTGCCGGTAGTCCGCCGGGACGGCCCCCGAGATGTCGACCAGGCTGCCGTTCGCGGCGTACCGGCCGATCTGCTGCGGGGTGATCCGGATGACGTCCGGCGCCAGGTCGGCGGCGAGCCGCGTGATGAACCACTGGTGGAACTGGCCGGTCGTGACCTCGACGGAGACGCTCGTGCCCGGGTGCGCCGCGACGAACTCGTCGGCGATCGCCTGGTAGCTCGTGATGTCCGTCGGGATGTTCCAGGTGGACAGGCGGATGTGCTTCGTGCCGCCGCGGGCAGCGGTTCCCTGGCCCGCGCAGGCGGCGAGGGCGCCGGCCATCGAGATACCGGCGAGTGCGAGGAACCCCCGTCTGGCGAGCTGGGGGGATGGTCGGGTCGGCATGGTCCTCTCCTTTGAGGTCGTGGTGCCGTGCAGGACGGACTGGAGGCGCGGCGCGCGGCTGCGCGTCGGCGCGAGCCGGACGTGGGGTCGCGGTTGCGGACCCGACCCCACGTCGGGCGCGACGGTGTCAGACCAGCGCTGGGCGGGCCTCCCGGTCGGCCGTGTGCGCGGCTGCGCCCGCGTCCGCCGGACGCAGCGACTCGGGGAGCAGCGCCGCATGGGCGTGCAGGAGCTCGTCGGTCATCTCGGCGATGCGGTCGAGCGTGAGGTGCGCCGCCGTCAGCGGGTCGAGGGCGACCGCGTGGTGGACGTGCTCGACGTTGCCCGTCAGCGCTGCGCGCACCGCCAGGGTCTGCACGTTCGTGTTCGTGCGGTTGATCGCGGCGAGTTGGGGCGGGAGCTCGCCGAACGAGGTCGGTTGCACGCCCTTGCCGTCCACCAGGCAGGCCACCTCGACGCATGCGTCGGACGGCAGGTTCTGGATGACGCCGGTGCTGTTCGGGACGTTGCCGTAGACGACAGCGGGGACCCCCGTGACGATCGCGTTCACGATGCTCGCGCCGTACTCGACGCTCGGCGTCAGGTCGGCCTTGAGCTTCTCGAGCTGCGTGTCCACGTCGCCCTGCTCGTCGTGCGCCAGGCAGATCTCGTAGTAGTCCCAGCGCTCCGGGATGTACTCGAGCACCGTCTCCGGGTCCTTGCGGAAGTACGGCACGTACTCGCTGGCGTGGTGGCTCGACTCGGTCTCGAAGTACCCGAACGAGCGCATCAGCTGGGTGCGGACCTGCTCGTTGCCGCCCTCGTAGTTGCTCGCCGCGGCAGCCGCCTCGCTGTGGTCGCCGTCGTCGTCGTGCAGGTCGGACGCCGCGACGCCCCGCTGGTGCTTCGCCGTCATCACCTCGCGCAGACGCGGGTAGAGGTCCTCGCCGTTGCGACGCTTGAACTCGAGGATCCACGCCTGGTGGTTGATGCCGGCGCTGACGAACTCGACCTCGTCGTAGGGCACGCCGAGCGTGCGGGCGAGCATGCGGGTGGTGCCCTGCACGCTGTGGCAGAGGCCGACGGTCCGCAGGCCCTTCGCGTTGAGGAACGCCGTGGCCATCGCCATCGGGTTCGCGTAGTTGATGAACTGGGCGTCCGGGCAGAGCTCGAGCGCGTCGCGGGCGATGTCCTCGTAGGCACGGACCGACCGCAGGAACCGGAACACGCCGCCGGGGCCGACGGTGTCGCCGACGGCCTGGTCGATGCCGTACTTGCGGGGGATCTCGACGTCCCACTTGTACGACTCGACGCCGCCGACCTGGAACGTGATGATGACGACGTCCGCACCCGCCAGGGCCTCGCGCCGGTCGGTGGTCTCGAGGACCTCGACGCCGAGGCCGTGGTGGGAGACGAGTTCGCGGGCTGCGGTCGCAGTGCGGGCGACCCGGCCCGCGTCGAGGTCCATGAGGTGCAACGTCGCGTCCTGCAGTGCGGGGAAGGAGACGAGGTCGCCGATGAGGCGGAAGGGGAAGACGAAGCCGCCGGCGCCGATGATGGTGATCTTGGTCATGTGACGACGGTAGGAAGCGCCGGGGCCCGGGGTCCTCCGGCTTCGGACGGCGGGGTTCCAGGATCCTCCGATCGGACTCCGGGTCGTCCACGCCGCTGCCGTAGGCTCGGCACCGTGCTCGACGTGGAGACGGTGGAAGCGGCGTACTGGAGCCATCGCGGCCCGGCGCCGATGATGCCGTCCTCACACCGGCACGACGACCTCGAGATCAACCTCGTGCTCGAGGGACGGCTCGACTACCGGTTCGGCGGGGAGCCGGTGAGCGTCAACGCGGGGGAGATCGCGCTCTTCTGGGGATGGACACCCCACCAGCTCGTCGGTGACGCGACGGGGACCGGACAGTGCCGGTGGGTGCACATACCGCTCGGCGAGGTGCTGGCATGGGGGCTTCCGGACCACGACCTCGGTGCCATGCTGCTGAACCGTCCCGTCGTGGTGCCGACCGGTGCGGCCGGGCGGGACGTCGAGTCGATGTTGTCGTCGTGGCAACGGGACTTCGCGGACGACGGAGCCGGAGTGATCGCGAACCTCGAAGCGCAGGCCCTGGTGCGCCGGTTGCTGCGGCACCACCGCGACGCCGTGGACCAGCGCGCGGAGGGCGGGCACGGCACCGCGGACGCGATGCACCGGGTGATCGACATGGTGCGGTTCGTCGTGGACCGGTTCCGCGAACCGATCGAGGTCGCCGACGTCGCCGCTGCGGCACACCTGCATCCGCACTACGCCATGACGGTGTTCCGGCAGGACGTCGGGACCACGATCGGGGAGTACCTGACTCGGTGCCGAGTGGCCGAAGCACAGCGGTTGCTCGCGACCACGTCGATGACGACGTCGGAGATCGCGCACGCCGCGGGGTTCGGCTCGCAGTCGAGCTTCTACGCGCACTTCACCCGTGCTTGCGGGAGCGCGCCCGGGGCGTACCGAGCGCGGGCCCGCTGAGCTGTGGCTCCCACGACGTGAATCGGCCCGGACCGCGCTGCTGCGTGGTCCGGGCCGATCGTGGTGCGGGGTGTTACTTGATCTGTGCGGTGATGGTGGCGGTGCCGACGAGGAGGCCGCGC
>NZ_JARVRN010000008.1:0-15477 GCF_030209655.1 Curtobacterium sp. MEB011
ACACGGAGACCACGTTGCTGCGTTCGTACGGCATCGTCGTCCGGTACCTCAACCGTGTCGGCCTCGCCGCCCGCGACCCCTTCGTCTGCCCCATGGTGACCGAGCTCCGGATCCACTGACACGGCCACCCCGCCCCGCCCGACGCCCACCCCGCCCGACCCCACCTCGCACGCACCACACCCCACCGAAGGAACCACCACCGTGAAGACCGTCATCGTCCTCGTCGTCCTCTGGGCAGTCCTGTCCATCGTCGGCTTCGCCCTGAAGGGCCTGCTCTGGCTCGGCATCATCGGCATCGTCCTGCTGCTCGGCACGATCGTCTTCGGCGCCGTCCGCCGCAGCGGCAACAAGGCCCGCAACGCCGGCCGGACCAACTAGTCCGCCACTGACGAAGCGCACCACCAGCAGGAACCCCCGCACCGACCGCATGCCGACGCCCCCGAACGAACACGGCCCGCTGCGCGCCGCCGTGGTCGTGAACCCGACCAAGATCGACGCGGCCCGGCTCCGGGCCGTGCTCCGCACCGAGGAGCGCGCGCACGGATGGGACGAGTCGCTCTGGCTCACCACCAGCGCCGACGACGACGGACGCGCGGCCGCCAGGGCGGCGTGCGCGGCACACCCGAGCGTCGTCCTGGTCGCCGGCGGCGACGGCACGCTCCGGATCGTCGCCGAGGAGCTCCGCGGCACCGGGATCCCGGTGGCGCTCCTCCCGAGCGGCACCGGCAACCTGTTCGCGCGCAACCTCGGCCTGCCCCTCGGCGACCTCCAGCGGTCCGTCCGTGCGGGCCTCACCGGGGTCGACCGCCCGATCGACGTCGGACTGGCCGACCTGACCGACCCGGCCGGCGTCACCACGTCCCACGCGTTCCTGGTGATGACCGGCATCGGCCTCGACGCGAGCATGGCGGCGGACACGAACGCCTGGGTCAAGAAGCGCCTGGGGTGGGTGGCCTACTCCGACCCCATCGCCCGGTCCGTCATCGGCAACCGGCAGATCCCGGTGCACTACGGGATCGACGACGCCCCGCTCCGCAGCATGAGCGCGCACACGATCATCGTCGGGAACTGCGGCACGCTGACCGCCGGCATCCTGCTGCTGCCCGCGGCGCGACCGGACGACGGGGTCCTCGACGCCGTGGCGTTCCGGCCCGCCGGGTGGTTCGGGTGGACGAAGGTCGGGTACGCCCTGACGCTCAACCGGTTCTTCTCGCGCACCCGGTTCGGGCGGCTCCTGGCCCGGGTCCTGCCGACGTCACGTGCGCTCCGGTACACCCGGGCGCGGACGCTCCGGCTGACCGTCGACACCCCCGAGCGCGTGCAGCTCGACGGCGATGCGTTCGGCGAGGTGGTCGCGGTGACGCTCACCACCGACCACCACGGCCTGGTGCTGCGGACGGAGCCGGACGGGCCGCGGACCCGACGGGCCTAGCCGGTGCTGCCGAGGTCGGCGCCCCGGTGCACGACGTCCTCGGCCAGCGCGCGGAGGCTGCGGCCGGCGTCGGCCGCAGCACGTCGCAGCAGCTGGAACGCCTCGTCCATCCGGATGCCCCGCCGGTAGGCGAGCGCACCCTTCGCCTGCTCGACGAGCACCCGCGCCCCGAGGGCGTCCTCGACCCGGTCCTCGATCGTGACGGGGCCACCACGGTCCCGCTGGCGCACGAGGGCAGCCGAAGCGGCGTCGGCGAGCAGCTGGATCAGCACGACGTCCTCGTCGCTGTGGCCGCGGGTGTGGTCGGCGAAGACGCACAGCGAGCCGATCGTCCGGTCCCGCAACCGGATCGGCTCGGCGAACGTGCCCTGCAGCCCGCGGTCACGCATCGTCGTCACGAATGCCGGCCACTCCGACTCGTGCGTCGACACGTCGGCCACGTCGACGGTCGTGCCGGTCCGGTAGCAGTCGAGGCACGAGCCCTCGTCCGTCCCGAGCTGGGCTTCTTCGGCCTCGCTGCTGCGCTCACTCGTCGATGCCAGGACCTGCAGTGTGCCGAACCGGTCCGCGATGACGATGCCTGCCTCGATCGCCGAGGTCGCCTCGACGCACGCCGCGATGACGCGGTCCACGGCGTCGAGCACGTCGAGACCCGGCTCCAAGACCCGCGCGACCCGGTCCGGGAAAGCGGTCTCGTCACTCGTCGTCATGCACCCGACGCTACGACGAGACCGTTGGCGCACCGCCCAGCCAGTTCGCGTACCGGACGACCGGTACCGGCCTGCGAGGACACGATCGACGCCCGCGTCCGTCGAAGTGCGGACTGGTGCGAACCCTGAGCAAGGGGCAAGGATGGCGCATCAGTTGCACAACGCAACTGGTAGGTGCTTCACCGACAGAGGAGTCGTCATGAAGAAGTCCATCGCAGCCGCGTTCGCCGCGGTCGCCGTCATCACCGCCGGCGTGTTCGCCGCTTCGCCCGCGTCCGCGCTGCCCGTCAGCACGAAGGTCGTCGGCGGCGAGAAGGCCCCCACCACCTCGTGGGCCGTGCAGCTCGAAGCATCCGGCGGCTCCATCCCCTCGGGGTACGTCAGCAACTGCACCGGCGAGCAGCTCAACGCCTCGTGGGTCCTCACCGCCCGGCACTGCATCGACGGGATCGGCGCGATGCGGGTCTACCACTCCAACTCCACCGTCAACCGCGGCACGGCCGTCTCGGTCGACCGCATCAGCACCTCGCCCGCCGGAGACATCGCGCTCGTGCACCTGCGGACCGCCTACCCGCTGTCCACCTACGCACCCCTCGACCTCACCGCGACCGCCAAGTCGAGCGGCACCGGCACCATCCAGGGCTACGGCCTGCGGGCCAACGCCACCCAGTCCGACGGCCTGTACCAGGCCACCGTCTCGCTCACCGGCGCGAGCACCGACGCCTTCAGCGGTCGGGCCCAGCACCTCACCGGCGTGACCGGTGCCTCGAACCACGGCGACTCGGGCGGCCCGCTGCTCGTCAACGGCAAGGTCGTCGCCGTCTGCTCCACCGGCGACAGCGCCGACCCCGGCGCCAACACCAAGGCCGGCTCCAACTACGCCCTGCTGTCGCAGGCCTCGTCCTGGATCAAGACCACGGCCGGCGTCTGAACCAGCTGACCCACTGGAGGCGCGGTGCCAGCTGGCACCGCGCCTCCAGTGGCGTCCACACCCGTCTTCAGGGCGCGGGGTCGCCTGCGCCCGCCAGCTGCCAGCTGAGCGCCCGTCCGGGGCACGACGACGACAGTGGGGCCATGAGCCAGTACGAGAAGCGCGATCCGAACACCCTCTACCCGGCACCGCCGTACCCGAAGCAGGAACAGTCGCTGCCGGGCGCCGCGTGGAAGATGGAACCGAAGCCCGACCACGGCGAGGACAGCTACGTCGGGCTCGGCCGCTTGAAGGGGTACCGCGGCATCGTCACCGGTGCCGACTCCGGTATCGGCCGTGCCGCCGCCATCGCCCTGTCACGCGAAGGCGCGGACCTGGTGCTCTCCTACCTGCCGGATGAGCAGGAGGACGCGGAACAGGTCCGCGACCTGCTCGAGTCCGAGGGCCGTCGGGCCGTGCTGTTCCCCGGGGACATCTCCGACGAGCAGTACTGCACGGACCTGGTACAGAAGGGCGTCGACGAGTTCGGCGGCCTCGACACCCTGGTGATGGTCGCGGGCCGCATGGAGAGCAACGACGACATCCTCACGCTGGACACCTCGATGTTCGACTCCACCTTCAAGACCAACATCTACTCGCTGTTCTGGCTGACCAAGGCCGCCGTGCCGCACCTCGAGCCCGGGTCGACCATCGTGACGACCGGTTCGATCCAGGCGTCCACGCCGTCCCCGGACAAGATCGACTACGCGGTGTCGAAGGGTGCGATCAAGCTCTTCACCGAGGCCGTCGCGCAGCAGCTCGCGCCGAAGGGCATCCGGGTCAACTCCGTCGCGCCCGGCCCGGTGTGGACGCCGCTGCAGCCGGGTTCCGACGACGCCGAGACGGTGTCGCACTTCGGCGAGAGCTCGCCGTTCGGCCGTCCCGGTCAGCCCGCCGAGCTCGGTGCCGCCTACGTGCACCTGGTCAGCCCGGAGTCGAGCTACCAGTCCGGGTCGACGATCACGATCGCCGGTGGGACGCCGGCGTTCTGACCTGGCGTTCTTGCGTTCGAGGAAGGGGACCACGTGTCCGGAGTGACGCACACCGTGCTGGTCGAGTGGGACGGGGCGGACCGTTCCGCCGAGGCCTCGGCCCTGTCGCGTGCGCACCTGCCACGGGTCGAGGGGGTCGAGTCGGTGCAGTCTGGCACGAGCGTGAGCACCGAGGGACTGGAGGGCGGGTTCCACTGGATGCTCGTCGTCCGCTTCCGTGATCGTGTCGCGCTCGCCGGGTACCTGCCGCACCCGGAGCACCGGCCGGTGGCGGACTTCATCGGGGCGGCGAGTGCGCGGGTCGTCGTGTTCGACGTCGAGGACGCCGACTGATCACCGCGCCGGAAGCTGTGTAACGCTCTGGTTGCGATGGCGACCGAGGGGTTTCGTTCCCCGTGGAGGCTCGAAGTACGGTGGATCGGCCATCGCAACGGCGCGGGGGTCACCGGTCGGCGCCGCTTCGTCGCGCCCACGCCGGTCGGGTCCCCGCCTGCGGGCGGGGACCCGTTCGACGTCCACCCACGGAAGGACCAGACGATGATCGGCGACCAGACCCTGTGAACAGCACCATCCGGACCGCCGGCGTGACCCTCGGACTCCTCGCGGCGGCGACGCTGACCGCGTGTTCCGGGCCGTCCGCTCCGACGCCGACCCGGACCGTGACCGCGACGGTGACGCCGACCCCGACGGCCGACCCCGGCACCCCGACGCCCACGCCGTCCCCGACTGCGACGGGAACGGCGTTCGACCTGTCGGACCCGGCAACCTGGACCATCTCCACGAAGGAGGTCGGGCCGATCGCGCTGGGCGGCGAGGTGGAGGGGGAGATCGACGACCTGGCAGCCGCCTACACCCGGAGCACGGATGCGTGTCCGGCCAGCCCGGAGACGACGTTCTGGAACCGAGATGACGCTCCCGGCCTCATCGTCATCCCCCGCGACGGCAAGGTCGTGGGCGTGACCATCGGTGGGCTGGGGCCGGATCCGGTGACGACGAACTCGCCCGAGACCGACGCCGGGATCGGCATCGGCACGCCCCTGACCGAGGTGCGCTCCGCGTACCCGGACCTGCAGTACACCGGCACCTACGGTGAGGACCAGGGGCCGTACTCGATGTGGAGCGTGCAGGCCGACGGACGCTACATGACGTTCCAGCTCGGGACGGACGGCGCCACCGTGGGCGCGATCTGGGTGGGGTCGACCGCGATGTTGCCGTACGAGTACTGCGCCTGAGGTACCCGGGGCCCGGAGCATCGCGGCTGGCAGGATGACGTGCATGGCCAGCGCAGTCCGTCTCATCCGGTCCGACGTCCTGAGCGATGTGGCGCAGTACGCGTACGCGTCGACCGTGCCGAGCGGGACGCGGCTCGTGTTCCTCGCCGGGGCCTGCCCGCTCGCCCCTGATGGGTCGACCGTCGCGGTCGGGGACTACGCGGGCCAGGCCGCCAGGTGCATCGAGACGATGCAGCAGGCGTTGCGTGCCGCTGACGCGTCCATCCAGGACGTCGTGAGCACCCGCGTGCTCGTGGCGTCCTCGCGACAGGCCGACCTCGTCACCGCATGGGACGTTGTCCGCGACGCCTTCGGCACGCACGACGTGCCGAGCACCCTGCTCGGGGTCACGGTGCTCGGCTACGACGACCAGCTGGTCGAGATCGAGGCGGTCGCGGCGGTCCCCGACGATCTGCCCGTGTGACGGTGCAGAGCGCTCCTTGGACCACCTGGACCGCCCGATCCGGTCTGTCGGTGTCCTGCCCGGTGCTCCGGTCGGCCTCAGAAGCCGGGACCGGCTTTGACCAGGGCGATGCCGACTCCGACGAGTGCGAGGACGAGGCCGGCGGCGAACGTGCGCGGGGACGGCTTCTCCCCGCGGAGCCGGGCCACGACGGGGCCGAGGAGGGCGAGCCGGACCACGAGGTACGCGATCGCGAGGATCTCGGCCACCAGCCCGGACGCGCCGGTCAGCCAGGCGTAGGCGAGGACGGCCGCCGGGACGAGACCGGAGGTGAGGACGGGCAGCGAGTCGCGCAGCTCGGCTCCGATGGTCTCCCCGGCGAGCCGTTGGTCACTCCGCGCACGGCGGCCGACCAACTCGGCGAAGGTGTGCGCCAGGAAGGTCGAGAACGCGGTGGCGAGGACGTACCAGAGCCCCCGACCACTCGCGGCGGTGTCCGGGACCATCGGTGCGATCGTGCCCAGGATCACGATGTTCCCGTACACGAACGCCGTGATGCGGCTCGAGGCGTCCTCACGCGACAGACGCTTCCGTGCCGTTGGTCTCGCCGCACGCCTGGTGCCCGGCGTCGTGTCCGGGTCTCCTGCCGAGACGGCGGTGCCGAGGCGTCCGTGCGGGCTCAGTAGTACTCACCCTGTCGGTAGTCCCAGCTGGTGAACGTGTCGGCGAGCAGCCCCATGATCCGGTCGACGTCGAGCCCCTTGCGGATGAGCGTGGGGGCGGGAGTGATCGAGCGCTGTCCGTCCTGCACCGGGATCAGGGTTCCCGAGCTGTCGACCATCGACACCATGACGCCCTGCTCGTAGCGGGTCTCGGTGCTCTTCTCCGGCTGGATGGACGCGACGTAGTCGTCCGCCTCGACGATCACGTCGGCACGTTCGGCGATGCGCTCGCCGATGCCGTCGACGACACCGCGGTTGCCGGTGCCCGACGGGTTGGCGGAGCTCGCGAAGGCGAACTTGCCGTGCTCGGTCCAGAGCTCGCGGGCGGCGAGCTCGCCGGGGACGCCGAACTTGATGACGAAGCAGGACGTGCCGCGGGTGTCCATCATCAGGTCGTCCGAGCCGTCGGTCGGCAGCGCGGCCCGGCCCTGGTCGCTCCAGGGCAGGATGCAGCCGAGCAGGATGTCCTCGTCCCAGCACCGCTGGTACAGGGCGTCGATCTCGGGGGTGAGCTGCGCGATGCTGCGCAGCATCTCGAGCGAGCTCACGAGGACGACGCCGGGCTTGTTCCGGTTGCGCTCCTTGGCGTCGAACTTCCGCTCCAGGCCCGCACGGTCCGAGGTCATCAGGATGTAGCCGACCTTGGTGGGGACCACCGCCAGTCCGCCGTCGTGGAGCAGCGCGTCCACTGCGCTCCGGGGCACGCCGCCGGTCCAGTGCACTCGGTTCATGCTGACCTGCGTGTCGTCGTTCATGCCCGTCCTCGTTCCGCTCTCGATACCAGACGATCGTCTGACAGCGGGAGCCTATGGACGCCGGTCGAGCCGGACAAGGGCGGTGGACGCGACCTGTGGGCCTTCTCCGAAGGGTTCAGGCGGTCTCGCAGCGAAGGACCGAGGCCGCGCTGCCGCTCCTGCGTCGTTCGGCGAACCCGATCGTGGTGAACCTGTCGAGTGCGCTCGGCTCCTTCACCGCCACCCACGACCCGTCGAAGCCGGCGTCCACCGTTCCTGCCGTGGTCTACGGGGCGTCCAAGGCCGCCGTCTCGATGCTGACGGTGCAGTACGCACGCGTCGTGCCCGAGGTGCACTTCGTCGCGATTGAGCCCGGCTACACGGCCACCGAGTTCGGTGGCATGCCGAACCCGCACGGTCGCCCCGTCGAGGTCAGCGCCGCGACGATCGCGGCCGCCGCGAGCGCGGGCCCGGAGGGCCCCACCGGCGTGTTCCTGGAGGACGGCCAGATGCTCGGGTGGTGACGAAGAGACGGACTGGAGGCTCGTGGCGGCGCCGCCACGAGCCTCCAGTCCGTCATCCGGTCGCGTCTACAGCAGCTGGCGCGCGTTGGTGGACGCGAGGTCCAGCAGCTCGTCGCCGCGACCCGACAGCACCGTGCGGATGGCGTAGAGCGTGAAGCCCTTCGCCTGCTCGAGCGTGACCGCCGGGGGCATGGAGAGCTCCTGGCGGTTCGCGCGGACCGACACGAGTGCGGGGCCGTCGTGCGCGAGCGCGGCGGCCATCGCGTCCTCGAAGTCGTCGGACACGTCGACCTGGAAGCCCTTGATGCCGATCGCCTCGGCGACCGCGGCGAAGTCCGGGTTCTGCAGCTCGGTGCCGTAGTTCACGAAGCCGGCGGCCTTCATCTCGAGCTCGACGAAGTTGAGCGAGGAGTTGTCGAAGACCACGATCTTCACGGGCAGCTTGTTCTGCACGATCGTGATGAGCTCGCCGAGGAGCATCGTCAGCCCGCCGTCGCCGGCCAGCGCGATCACCTGCCGATCCGGGAAAGCGGTCTGCGCACCGATCGCCTGCGGGACGGCGTTCGCCATCGTGCCGTGCACGAACGAGCCGATCAGCCGACGCTTGCCGTTCATCGTGAGGTAGCGCGACGCCCACACGACGGGGGAGCCGACGTCGGGGATGAAGACGGCGTCCTCGGCGGCGAGCCGGTCGAGCACCCGGGCGACGTACTGCGGGTGCAGGGGCTTCTTCTTCCCGGCGGGGACCGCCAGGTCGTCGAGCTTCTCGCGGGTCTTCCGGTAGTGCTTCAGGGAGTCCTCGAGGTGCTTCGTCGGGTGCGAGCCGGTCAGCAGCGGGATGAGTGCGAGGGCGGTGTCCTTGACGGTGCCGACCAGGCCGATGTCGACCGGGTGCCGACGGCCGAGCTGCGAGCCGCGGATGTCGACCTGCACGTGCTTCGCCTTGGCCGGGAAGAACTGCTGGTACGGGAAGTCGGTGCCGAGCATGAGCACGACGTCGGCGTCCTCCATCGCGCGGTACCCGGAGGCGAAGCCGAGGAGCCCGGTCATCCCGACGTCGTACGGGTTGTCGTGCTCGATGTACTCCTTGCCGCGCAGTGCGTGCACGATCGGGGCCTGCAGGCGCTCGGCCAGGGCGACGACCTCGTCGTGGGCGTCCGCGACGCCGGCTCCGGCCAGGATCGTGATCCGGTCGGCACCGTTCAGCAGGTCGGCGGTGCGCTGCAGCTCGGCCTCGCTCGGCACGATCCGCGGGGTGGTCCGCTCGATGCGGGTGACGCGGTCGTCCTTCGCCTCGGCGAGCAGGACGTCGCCGGGGATCACGAGCACCGCGACGCCGCGCTTCTCGATCGCCTCGCGCATCGCGATCTCGAGCAGGCGGGGCATCTGCACCGGGTCGGCGACGTACTCGACGTAGACGGAGCATTCGCGGAAGAGCTCCTGCGGGTGGGTCTCCTGGAAGTAGCCGGAGCCGATCTCCGCCGTGGGGATGTGCGCGGCGATCGCCAGGACCGGTACCCGAGACCGGTTCGCGTCGTACAGGCCGTTGATCAGGTGCAGGTTGCCGGGCCCGCAGCTGCCGGCGCAGACGGTCAGGTCACCGGTCAGAGCGGCTTCGGCCGAGGCGGCGAACGCAGCAGCCTCCTCGTGACGGACGTGCTCCCACCGCATCGTGCCGTCCTTGCGCAGGGCGTCGGTGAAGCCGTTCAGGGAGTCCCCGGGCAGGCCGTAGACCCGGTGGATGTCGTTGGCGCGGAGGGTGGCGACGATGTTCTCGGCAACGGTTGGCATGCGTCCTGTCTACTCCCGACCGCTGCGCTGAACGCTTTCGGATGATCGTGAGGCTCGCTCGACCCCAGATGCCGAGGTCGGGCTGCGACGATGGTCTGATGACCGACGACGCGCCGCTCCTCCGTCCCCGCCGACGGGAGCCCGCCGCGTACGGGATCCTCGAGCGCTCGCCGTACCCGCTCGTCTCGGTGGCGATCGCCGTCATCGCGGTCGTCGTCATCACCATCGTCGGGTTCACCCTGGGCACGGTGGACCTCGGGCTGTCCACGGCCCTCAACGCGTTGCACACCGGGTTCATCGGGGCGTTCACCACGGCGGTCTACCACGTGATCAGTCCGGCCCCGGCGATTGGGATCACGGTCGTCGTCGTCGCCGTGATCTGGTGGCGCACGCGCGACCTGCGCCCGGCGCTGGCGTTCGGCGGCACGATCGCGATCACGTGGGTGCCGTCCGCCGTCGTGAAGGAGATCGTGCACCGTGCCCGGCCCGACGTCGCCGTGCTGCCGCACCCGTTCCCGGTGCAGCCCGACCCCGGGTACCCGAGCGGGCACACGGTCTACATCACGGCGTTCGTCATCGCCCTGATCTGGCTGCTCCGCGAGACCCGGTGGCACCGACTGGCGTTGACGCTGGGAGTCGTGGCCATCGTGATCGTGTTCTTCGCGGTGTCGATCGACGCGGTGCACTACCCGACCGACGCCGCTGCCTCGATCCTGTGGGCGCTCGCCGTGGCGCCGGGGGTGCGGGTGGTGTGGGTCGACTGGCTCATGCCGCGGGTACCGTTCCTGCGGCCGCGGCGGGGCTGACGCCGGGCTGGGTCAGCGGGCCGTGCTGGTCCGGCCCCGCGCCGCGAGCAGCGCCACGACGGCCACCACCGCGGCGGCGAGCATCACGATCGCCAACGGTGCCGCGGTGTCCGAGCCGCCGATGCTGACGAGCGGGGACACGAGCGCCGCGAGCCCGAACTGCAGCGCACCGAGCACGGCCGAGGCGCTGCCGGCGGCCGACGGAACCGCACCGAGGGCGAGCGCCGTGGCGTTGCCGAGCACCAGGCCGAGCGAGCCCACCGCGGCGAACAGCGGCACGGCGAGCCAGATGACCGGCGCCCCGGAGACGACGAGCAGCGCGAACGCGACGGTCGACGCGAGCACGAGCACGATGCCGAGCGACAGCACCCCCGTGACCGAACGGGTCGCGGTGAGCTTGGCGGACAGGATGCTGACGCCCATCAGCGCCAGGGCGTTCAGCCCGAAGGCCAGGCCGTAGCCGACCGTGCCGAAGCCGATCATGTCCTGGTACAGGAACGGTGATGCGGAGATGTAGGCCATCATCACGGCGAACGCGAAGCCGAACACGGCCGTGTAGCCGAGGAACGTGCGGGAGCGCAGGGCTCGGAGTGCGGAGCCCGAGCCGCGGCGTTCCTCGCGCAGGGTGTCGCGGTGTGCCTTCAGGTGGGTCTCGCGGATCACGGCGAGGACCGCGACGAGCATGACGACCGACAGGCCGAGAACGATCGAGAGCAGGCCGCGCCAGCCGATCGGGCCCGTGAGCAGACCGCCGAGCAGTGGTGCGACGACCGGGGCGACCCCGCCGACGATCATCATGAGCGAGAACGCCCGGGCGGCGGACTTGCCCGTGGCCAGGTCGGAGATGACCGCACGGCTGATCACCATGCCGGCCGCACCGCCGAGGCCCTGCAGCAGGCGGGCGGCGATGAGCACGCCGATGTTCGGCGCGAGCACCGCGGCGATGCTGGCGAGCACGCACACGGCGGCGCCGGCGATGAGCGGCGGCACGCGGCCGAACCGGTCGGACAGCGGGCCGAACACGAGCTGGCCCGCGGTCACGCCCACCAGGAACGCGGTGAGGGTGAGCTGCACGGCGGTGGCGCTCGCCCCGAGCTCGGTGGTCATCTGCGGGAACGCCGGCAGGTACAGGTCGGTGGCGAAGGGGGCGACGGCACTGAGCAGGCCGAGCACCAGGAGCAGCGCGGTCGTGATGCCCTGCTGCTTGGTCGTGGGTGTCGCGATCGTCGCGCGGATGGTTCCGGTGTCCGTGGTCATTGTTATGAAAGCATAACTCATCGCCGGAGATCGGTACAGTACGGACATGCACTCCGCCGTGTCCGACCACGTCCTCGCCGAGTTCGCGGACGTCCTGCTCCGGATCGCGCGCGACATCGACCCGCACGGCTCGGAGACCCTCGACATCGTGCCGCTGACCGGCACCGAGGCGCTCGTGATGCGCTGGATCAACCGCAACCCCGGCACCTCGCCCAGTGCCACCGCCGAGGCGACGGCCCTGCAGCGCAGCAACCTCAGCGTCGCGCTCCGGTCGCTCGTGGCGAAGGGCATGGTCGAGCGGCGCAAGGACCCGGCGGACGCCCGGACCGTGCAGCTGCACTCGACCGCCCTGGCCCAGGAGAGCGTCGACCGGCTCTACCGGCACTGGTCCGGCAAGCTCCGCACGGCCCTCGGTGGCGACGAGCGGGGCACGGCCGAGGCCCTCGCGCTGCTGCAGCGGATCGACGACGGACTGCGCGCGGGCTAGGCGACAGCGTCCTCGGCAGCGCCGGCAGCGCCGGCAGCGCCGGCCGCGTCGTCCTCGATCGGCAGCAGTCGGCGTGCGCCGTGCCCCTCGTCGCCCAGGGTGTCGCCCGGGTTCACGACCGAGCAGGCCCCGAGTGAGACGCAGCCGCAGCCGATGCACTGCGTCATCTCCTGCTGCAGGCGCTCGAGCTCGAGCTGGCGGGCCCGCAGTCGTGCGCGCCACCGCTCGTTCAGCCGGTTCCAGTCGCGCAGCGAGGGCATGCGGTCGGCGGGCAGCGCCTCGAACTGCTCGGCGACCTCGCTGAGCGGGATGCCGAGGCGCTTGGCCACCTGGATGATCGCGATCCGCCGTTCGACGTGCCGCGGGTACATCCGCGTGCCACCGTCGGTGCGCTCCGGGTGGATCAGCCCCTTGCGCTCGTAGAAGTGCAGGGCCGAGGCGGCCACGCCCGTGCGGCGCACGATCTCGCCGATGGGCAGCAGGTCGGTGGGACGTGGCGGCTGGATCTCGACCATGGTCGAGATCTTACGGCGGCTCGGACTGGAGGCGCGTGGCGGGCCCGCCACGGGCCTCCAGTCCGTCCGTGGGTCGCGTCTACCGCTGCTGGAACGACTCCCAGAGCAGGAACCCGGTGAACAGCACGAACGGCGTGCAGGCGACGACGTTGAGCCAGCGGTGCTCGACGATCACGGCCGCGAACTCCCGCAGGAACGCGCTCGGGACGTAGTACGCGGCCGTGCGCGCGCCGACGACCTGGGCCGGCAGGTCGAGGCGACGGGCCAGGGTCGCGGCCCGCAGCACGTGGTAGTTGTTCGTGACCACGACCATCTGGCCGTCCCGTCCGGCGGCCGTCTGCACGTCCCGCGAGAACCGCAGGTTCTCGCGGGTGTTCCGGGACGCGGTCTCCGGCACCACGTCGTCCGGGTCGGCGCCGTTCGCCACCAGGTACTCGGCCATCGCGGTGCCCTCGGGGCGGGGTTCGTCGTCGCCCTGCCCGCCGGACGGCACGAGGAGCGGCCGGCGTCCGGCGCTCCGTTCGGCCCGGTAGACGCCGAGCGCCCGGTCGAGCCGGCTCTGCAGCAGCGGTGGGACCTCGCCGTGCACGAGCCCGGAGCCGAGGACGACGATCGTGTCGGGGACGATGCCGTGCCGCGTCCGCCCGTAGACCACCGAGTACAGGGCGAAGGCGACCAGCGACAGGGCGAAGTACCCGCAGACGAACACCATCAGGACGGCGACCGCGATCTTCGTGCCGTCCCAGAGCGTGAAGCCCTCGCCGCTGCCCGAGACGAGCAGGGCGATGGCGACCGCCGGCAGCACGAACACGGCCACCCCGGCGGCGAGCGACAGCAGGTTGCCGACGCTGCGGCCCTCGGCCCGGAGCATCTGCAGGCCGTTCGCGACCAGGGCGACCCCGAGCACCACCACGGCGAGCGGCACGAGCAACAGCACCACGGCGACGAGCAGGCTGAACCCGGGGACCACCGCGGTCAGCACGGACACGACCGTCGCGAGCCCGAACAGCACGGCCGCGGTCAGGAACACCCCGTTGCGGAGCATCCGCGGGTCCCGGCTTCGTCCCAGCAGGTACAGCACCAGGAACAGCAGGGCGAAGACGGGAGCGGCCCCCAGCCCGAGCGCCGTCACCCGACCGCGCGGCGGATCAGCTCGGCCACCCGTGCCTCGTCGGCCTCGGAGAACTCCGGGCTGATCGCCCACGACGTCGGCCAGAACGTGCCGTCGTCGAGCGCGGCCGAGTCCTGGAACCCGAGCGTCGCGTAGCGGGCCTTGAACTTCGCGGCGTCCTGGAAGAAGAACACGGCCTTGCCGTCGCGCGCGTAGGCGGGCATGCCGTACCAGAGCTTCGGCGCGAGTTCGGGTGCGACCTCGAGCGCGAGGCGGTGGATGCGCTCCGCCAGGCCGCGGTCCGGCTGGGGCATCTCGGCGATCTTCGCCTCGACCGCCGCGGCGTCGGCCGCTGCCTTCTCGGCCTTGGTGCCCTTCGTGCTGCGGGTGCGCTTGACCTCGGCGGCGTGCTCCTGCATCGCCGCGCGCTCCTCGTCGGTGAAGGTGGTCTCGGTCTTCGTCGTCCGTGCCATCGTCGTCTCCTCGTGGTCTGGTGCACCCATCATGGGTCCGCGAAGCGAAGCACGCGAGGCCGTGGCCGTCTTCGAGTGCCAGGCTCGTTGCATGACCTACATCGCCAGTGACGACCGCTACGACTCGATGACGTACCGCCGGACCGGCCGCTCGGGCCTCGACCTGCCGTTGCTCTCCCTGGGCTACTGGCACAACTTCGGGGACGACATGCCGTTCGAGAACCAGCGCGCCATCAGCCGTCGGGCCTTCGACCTCGGGATCACCCACCACGACCTCGCGAACAACTACGGCCCGCCGTACGGCGCCGCCGAGGTGAACTTCGGCCGCCTGATGCGTGAGGACTTCCGGCCGTACCGTGATGAGATGGTCGTCTCGACGAAGGCGGGCTGGGACATGTGGCCCGGACCGTACGGGCAGGGCGGCGGCTCGCGCAAGTACGTGCTCGCCTCGCTCGACCAGTCCCTGCAGCGCACGGGCCTGGACTACGTCGACGTCTTCTACTCGCACCGCCTCGACGCGTCGACCCCGCTCGAGGAGACGATGGGCGCCCTGCACACCGCGGTCCAGCAGGGCAAGGCGCTGTACGTCGGGATCTCGTCGTACGACGCCGAGCGCAGTCGGCAGGCAGCCGAGATCCTCCGCGACCTCGGCACCCCGCTCCTCATCCACCAGCCCTCGTACTCGATGCTCAACCGTTGGATCGAGACCGAGGGGCTGCTCGACACGGCCGGCGAACTCGGCTTCGGCGTGATCGGCTTCACCGCCCTCGCGCAGGGGCTGCTGACCGGCAAGTACCTGAACGGTGTGCCCGAGGACTCCCGAGCGGCGGCGGGCAAGTCCCTCGACGCGTCGAGCATCACGCCCGAGGTCGTCGAGCACCTCCGCGCCCTGCACGACGTCGCCGCCGCCCGCGGCCAGTCCCTCGCGCAGCTCGCGCTCGCCTGGGCACTCCGTGACGAGCGGGTGACGTCGCTCGTGATCGGTGCGTCGCGGGTGTCGCAGCTCGAGGACAACGTCGCCGCGCTGTCGAACACGTCGTTCACCGACGAGGAGCTCCGCGTCATCGACGAGCACTCCGTCGGCATCACCGACGTCGACCTGTGGGCGGGAGCCCGCGCGGGCGAGGTCTCCTGACCCGAGCGACCCGCCGCAGCAGTTCCTCGGCTGGTCGCATCTCGTTGCCCGGTCATCTCAGCTGACTGGTCGCGACACGTCGCGGGTCGCCTGCCGACTGGTCGCGAACTGTCGGCTGGCGGCGCCGCAGGCGACGGTCTGCGA